>CALMZO010000329.1 GCA_937870825.1 uncultured Chloroflexota bacterium
GAATACGAACACGCGTTTTGGCGCGATGGCTTTTCGCGCGTCGCGGGTTTGGACGAAGCGGGACGCGGCGCGCTCGCAGGTCCCGTCGTCGCGGCGGCGGTTATTTTACCGCGCATCAAAAATACGCAACAGTGGACGCGACACGAATTGTTTCAAACAATTGCGCGCGCCAACGATTCCAAACAATTGAACGAACGCGCGCGCGAAAATTTGTTTCAACCGATTTGCGAAATCGCCGTCGCGTATGCAATTGGCAGTGCGTCTCAAATAGAGATTGATGAGTTAAACATCTTGCGCGCGTCGCATCTCGCCATGCGCCGCGCGCTCGAAAATTTATCCCCCCCCCCCAACGCGCTCTTGCTCGACGCGCTCGTCCTCGAACATGTCACCATCCCCCAACAAGGCATCATTCACGGCGACGCGCTCGCGCTTTCAATTTCTGCTGCGTCCATTCTCGCCAAAGTAACGCGTGACCGCATGATGCGCGAACTCGACGCACAATTTCCGCATTACCATTTCGCGCACAACAAAGGATATGGCACGCCCGAACATTTACGCGCGCTGCGCGAATTTGGCGCATCCCCCATTCATCGCAAAACCTACGCGCCCGTTTTTCAATTGACGTTTGACCCTTCCTTTCAACCAGCGCAAGCAATTTGACGTTTGACGTTTTGACGTTTGACGTTTTGATGTTTTGACGTTTGACATTCGTCCTTCGTCTTGTGCTACAATCTCGCGCATGACGACGAACACGCGCGCTCGCAAAAATTTCGGCGATTCGGCGGAACGCATCGCCGCGCTGCATCTCGAACAAAACGGCTATCGCATCCTCGCGCGCAATGTGCGGACGCGGTACGGCGAAATTGACCTCATCGCGCAAGACGCCGCCGGCATCGCGTTCGTCGAAGTCAAAGCGCGCCGCACACGCGCGCACGGCGCGCCCGAAGAAGCCCTCACCCCGCGCAAACAATTGAAACTCGTCCAACTCGCCGACGCGTTCATCGCCGAACACGAAATGTTTCAAGATAGCGCGTGGCGCATTGATGTTGTCGCGATTGAATTGGACAAAACAGGAAAATTGATTCGGGTGGAAATTATCAAGAACGCGGTGCAGATGTGAGCGAGAATTTGAAATTGCGGATTGCGAATTGGGAATTTCAAAATTCGCAATCCGCAATCCGCAAATTATTTGTTATCGTCGGTCCCACCGCCGTCGGCAAAACAGACATTGCGTTGCAGCTCGCGCACGCGTTCGACGGGGAAATTGTTTCTGCCGATTCGCGCACGATGTATCGCGGGATGGATATTGCGACGGCGAAACCAACGCGCGAGGAACAAGCGCGCGTGCCGCATCACTTGATTGATGTGGTGGAACCCGATGAAGAATTGACGCTGGCGGAATATCAAACACGCGCGTATGCGGCGATTGACGAAATTTTTGCGCGCGGCAAAATTCCGTTTCTCGTCGGCGGAACGGGCTTGTACGTGCGCGCGGTGGTCGAGGGGTATACCATTCCGCGCGTGCCGCCGAACATGACACGGCGCGCCGAACTCGAACAAATTCCCGCGCCCGAACTGTACGCGCGTTTGCGAACGCTTGACCCCGAAATCGCGCAAACGATGCTGCCCAATAACACGCGGCGCATCATTCGCGCGCTCGAAGTGATTGAAGCAACGGGCGAAAAAATGTCCGCGCTGCAAACGCGTCACCCCCCCCCGTATCCCATCACACAGCTTGGTTTGAGTTTGCCGCGTCCGCTTTTGTATGCGCGCGTGGATGCGCGGATTGACAAGATGCTCGAAAACGGATTGGTGGACGAAGTGCGCGGCTTGGTCGCGCGCGGGTATGCGTTCGATTTGCCGAGCATGACGAGTTTGGGCTATCGTGAAATCGGCGCGTATGTGCGCGGCGAAATTTCATTGGAGCAAGCCGTCACATTGTTGAAAAGCAACACGCGCAAATTTATCCGCCATCAAGCGAATTGGTTTCGTCCCGGCGATTCGCGAATTCATTGGTTTGATTTGTCGGTTTCAAGCTATGATGCCATTCAAAAGTTTGTGGCAAGCGAAATTCCCTGAAACGCGAATAATTAGAGTTCCCGCAGTTCCCTCATCTCCTTTATTTCCTTTCATTCCGCACCACAGGAACTCTAGGAAACAAGCATGTCCGTCACTCTCAACACTCTCCGTTCCGACGCGCGCGCAATTTTTGATGCGGCATTGCGCGCGGCGGACCCGCGTCTTGCCGTCGAACGCGTCCTCGCGCGGCGCGGCGAACGTTTGTTGCTGAACGGGCTGCCGATTTTTGATTTCACGCGCGGCAAACTCACCGTGATTGGCGCGGGCAAAGCGGGTGCGCCGATGGCGCAAGCGGTCGAAGAAATTGTCGGACCGGTGGATGACTATCTCGGCGCGGTGACGGTGAAATACGGTCACACCTCATCGACGCGCAGTATTTTATTGTACGAAGCGGGACACCCTCTCCCGGACAAAAATACGTTGCGCTTTACGCATTCGCTCGTTTCGCTGTTGGAAGAGCAAACAGAAAATGATTTGGTGTTGTGTTTGTTTTCAGGGGGCGGTTCGGCGTTGTTCGAATGGCTGGTAAACGGCGTAACGCTCGACGACTTGCGCATGTTCACGAATGCATTGCTGCGCTGCGGCGCGACGATTTATGAAATCAATGCGTTACGCAAACATATCTCGCGCGTCAAAGGCGGACAGATTGCGCGCCTCGCACAGCCCGCGCGTGTGGTGTCGCTGATTCTTTCCGATGTGTTGGGTTCACCGCTGGATGTAATTGCTTCGGGACCCACCGCGCCCGATTCGTCCACGTTCGCGGACTGTATTGCGCTTGTCGAAAAATATCATTTGCGCGAGACGTTTCCGCGCTCGATTTTGGAACATTACGAACGCGGCGCACGCGGCGAAATTCCCGAAACTCCAAAAGCCAGTGACGCCTTGTTTGCGCGGGTGACGAATGTGATTATTGCGGACAATAAAATCGCGTGTGACGCGGCGGCACAGGAGGCGCGCGCGCGCGGGTATGCCGTGAACGTTCTTTCGACGACAATGCAAGGCGAGGCGCGGGACATTGGAAGAGAATTGGCGAAAAAGGGTATCGAGGGAGAGAAGGGACATTGCTGGCTCGCAGGGGGTGAGCCGACGGTGACGCTGCGCGGCAACGGCAAAGGCGGACGCGCGCAAGAGTTGACCTTGGCGGCGGCAATTGAAATTGCGGGCGATGACGAAATTGTGGTGTTCAGCGCGGGGACGGATGGGACGGATGGTCCAACCGACGCGACCGGCGCGCTTGCAGACAACACAACCGTTTCACGCGCCCGCGCGTTGGGAATGGACGCGCGCGCATTTTTGGAAGACAACGACGCGTATCATTTTTTCGCGGCGCTCGCTGATTTGATGATTACGGGTCCGACGAATACGAATGTGAATGATTTGATGATTTGTTTGAAATAAAAAATTCGCCGCGAGATTTTCGCGGCGAATTTTTTTTACGTTGTTGTTCGCCCGACGGCAAGCCGGTCGCCGGCGCTTTACCGCCGAACGAACCGCCGGAGCGAATGCCAAACGCCTCCCGGCTCGCGTCCGTTTGCTCGTCGGAATGGTTGCGATGGGACCTGTCGCTCATTTCAAATTCTCCGTGCTGCGCGCGCCAATAGAATCCCCTATCGCGTTGCGTGAACCTCTTGCTGAATCATTTCGAGCAAACGCGGATACACCACGTCGGGTTTGACCAACGGGTCGGCGGGGTCCATCAAGTCATGCGGCAGTCCCAGCTCGCGCGGAAATTCGTACGTGAAAATTTGATTCGTGTTGTGCGCGCGCCACGCGGCAACAAACGCGCGACAAATTTTATTGCTCACGGCAAAATCATTCGCGTTTGTAATCATCCAAACCGCGCGCGCGGCGGGCGGCTGACGCTGCGCCTGTTCGAGTAATTGGTTGCTCAAAATAAAAACATGCGCGAGTGTATGCGTCGAGAAACGCGGGTACGTGTATTGAAAGCCCCCCTGCTCGCGCACACGCGGGTCCCACCACATAAACAGATTCGGCAGGCGCTTGAACAAATGCGCGGCGACATGAGTAAAACGGGGCGGAATGACACTTGTCCCGTAGGCGGGCGCAACAATCAACACCCGTTCGACATCCGCGCGCTGTTCTGCGACCCACGTTCCCAACACGGCGCCGAGCGAAAGCCCAATCACCGTGAGTGAATCGCCAAAACCGCGCGCAATGTCCGCCGCCTCATTCGTCCATTCGAGCAATGCGGCGGGCGTCAATTCCGCGTGCGCGTGGTGCATGCGGTCAATGTGTCCGTGATGCGGCAAGCGCGGCGCAAACACATTAAATCCTTGCGCGAACAACAAATCGCCGAACTGCGCGAATTGCTGCACACTGTCGGTGTAGCCATGCAAATACAACACGGCGCGCGGCGTCGCGCGTCCGTGTGACCAAAGGCGCGAGCCCGAAAGTTCGTGGATGGTTTCATCATCGCGGGCGCGCAATGCCTCAAAACGCGCGAGCGCCTGGGAAAAGGTTGTGGTGGGATTTGAAATCAATTTCATCAGAGATGCGCGAGCGCGAGATTTTTGTAATGGCGCAGTCGCCGCGCGAACGCGCGCGTGTGACGTTCCGCGCGTTTCCAGCGCGAGTACGGTACGTCGTGACGGCGGCGCGGAATGCCGACAAAGCCGCCAAGACACGTCCTAAATTCTGGCAACGGTGTTCGCCAAAACATCGAATCGTTATCGCGCGCTTGCTCAAACAACAACGGCAGCCCGCGTTCTTTTTCGCCGGGTACGTGCCACACAGAAACATTCAGGTCCGATGCTCGTACCGTGTTGGGAAATTCCTGCGTATAGATGCGGCGAAAAAATTGTTCATTCACGCGCGTTTTCAACAGACCGCGATTCAATACATACGCCAATGCCCATTCGTCATTGTCAAAAATGCTCCCGCCATTTGCCAAACGCGGCGCGCTGTGTCGCGCGTATTCGTTCAAGCAGTTCCACCAGCGTTCAAATTCCGCATTAAATACGCGCAGCGTTTCCGTCGTCCCGCCGATGCATTCCGCGCCATAGAGGTCGGGAAATTTTTCGGGATACGTCGGGTCCAGACGCTGATACAGCTCCCCCAAATCTGCGCGGCTCAGATGATTCGGGTGACGTTCAAAAGGTTTGCGCGCGCCGTACGGATTGCACGTGAGCAGCGTTTTGGGTGGAACAATGGTTTCCCAATCCGCGTTGGAAAGAGTCCACACACAATCGCTGTCCATCAACAAGAGTACATCGTGCGCGTCAAGTTGCGGGACCAGCGCGCGCAAAACGTCGTAACGATAAAATGTATTGAGAAACGAAGCGGATGCGCCCGCCGGTGGTTTGTAAATTTCAAACGGCGTGAAAAACGTTTCGACGTGCCACCGCGCCAAGAATTGCTGCGCGGAATTTTCGCCGATGGTAAAGTCCGCCCCATCGTTTGTGCCGACGACAATCCGCGCGTTGGGATAACAACGCCGCGCCGTCGCGCAAAACACCAAAACATTTTTCCAATATATGGCGCGGCGCACCTCTGCACTGCGTTTGCCGCCCAATTCCGGATAGAAACTTGCCGCATCGAGCGGGTTCGTATCAACACAAACAAAAGTTGCAATCGTTGGCTGCATATCAAACCGGAACAAGCAGAGTGCGATGCGTACACAAGCGTTCAATCAACGCCGCGAGCAACTGCGTGCGTGGAAGAATACTGTCGCGTTCGATGTATTCATCGGGACTGTGGTCAAGTCCGCCAATCGCGCCCAGTCCATCGAGGACGGGCACTCCCGCTGCCGCGACATTGTTCGCGTCGGATGCGCCGCCCGTCGCCTGGTCTTGAATTTCAAAACCCAACTCGCGCGCGCATTCTTTTGCCCATTCCGCCATCAGAGCAATCGCCGGAGTTTTCGCCATCGGCGGAAAATTGAACGCGCCCTCGATTTCGACGCGCGTGCGCGCGACATGCGTTTGCGCCGCAAGCTGCATCACCGCGTCGTGGGCGATGCGCGCGCCTTCAGGAGTTACCGCGCGCACGTCCACTTGCACCCACGCTTCATCCGGCACAACATTGGTGCGCGTGCCGCCGCCGACGATGCCCGCGTTCACCGTCACGCCCGGCGCGATGCCGTTCAACCGGTGCAAAGCAATGATTTGATGCGCGAGTTCTAAAATCGCATTCGCGCCTTTTTCGGGTTCCACGCCCGCGTGCGCGGAATGTCCGTGCACGCGCAGTGTGTACTCGCCCGTGCCTTTGCGCGCGCTGACGATGTTGCCGTTTGCGCGCGCGCCTTCGAGAACGAGCACCGTGTCCGCTTTTTTCACGATGGGCATGTAGAATTTTTTTCCGGTGGGCGAACCGATTTCTTCATCACAGCCAAAGAAAATCGCAAGTTCCGCAAAATTGTCGAAACCCGCGACTTGCAAGCCGCGCAGCGCATACATTGCCATTAACACGCCGCTTTTCATATCCCCGACACCGGGACCGATGAGTTTATTGCCCTCCGCGCGCAGCGGACGCTCCGCCGCGACGCCGACAGGGTACACGGTGTCCAAATGCGTGAGCATCAAAAATTTGCCGTCACCCTTGCCGCGTAGGCGCGCGAGATGGCAATTGCCGAATTCGCGCACGGGAAAGTATTCCATGTCCCATTCCCATTCCTGCCCGCGCGCGTTAATCCAATCGCCGACTAAATCCACACCCGCTTTGGTGAACGTGCCGCAGTCCACATTCACGAGCGTTTCAAGGTCTGCCAAAAGTTGGGGAAAAGAAGCTTCGAGAAACGGTTGAAGGTTGAGCATGGTGTGCGCGCGATTTTACAAGCGCGCGGAATGAATGTCAATGTGATTTGTCACACCCACCAGGGCAACTGCAAAGTCGCGTTAACTGTCATTTCGAGCGAATGCGAGAAATCTCACTACGCGCGGCAGCCGAGATTTCTCACTCCGTTCGAAATGACACCTCCTTGTCAAGGGACTTTGCAGTCGCCGTGTCACGCACACGACAGACAGGGCATTGCAAATTGTGTACAATTCGTAAAGCGCAATGCGACGCGCATTGCGCGACGAGAAAGATTGTAGTACTGTTGGGCGCGCAGTGTTGCAAGTGAAAGCCCGCATATGCCAAACACAAAACCGAAAACAAATCCCAAACCGACGCGTTCCCGCAAAACGCCGCCCGCGCAAGTGAAACCGCGCGCGCGCAAACCAAGCGCCGCGCTTTCCCGCGACGCGCAAATTCAAAACGCGCTCTATCGCATCGCCGACGCCGCCAGCGCGGTGACGGACATGCAAGAATTTTATGCGACGCTGCATCGCATTGTGGGCGAATTGATGTACGCGAAAAATTTCTTTATCGCGCTGCACGACAAACAGAGCGACATTTTGAGTTTTCCGTACTTTGCCGACGAAACGGGTGACACCGCGCCGCAGCCGCAGCCGCTGGGAAATTTTCGCGGCGCGACGAACTATATATTTCGGGTGATGAAACCCGTGCGTGCCACGCGCGCGTTTGACGAGCAAATGATTGCACGCGGCGAATACGAATTGTCAGGAACGTCGTCGGAAGATGGCCTCGCCGTGCCATTCGTCATTGATGAGCACCTCAAAGGACTAATTGTCCTTCAGAGTTACACACCCGAAATCGGCTACAGCGATGCGGATTTGGACGTACTCAATTTTGTCGCGCAACACATCGCGACAGCATTAGCACGCGCGCGCGCGATTGAAGAGACCAAGCAGCGCAACGCAGAGCTGCATGTTATCAACAGCATTCAACAGGGCCTCGCGTCCAAATTGGAATTCAAGGCGATTATTAATCTCGTCGGCGAATCCGTGCGCGACATCTTTGACGCGCAGGTGACTTTTATTGCGCTGGTTGACCATTCCACCAACATGGTACACCTGCCCTATTACGTGGAGGACGGCAAGCGTTTTGAAGAAGAGCCGTTTCCCCTCGGCGAAGGACTGACGGCACATGTCATTCGCACGCGCACGCGCCTCATCATCAACGAAAATTTCTTGGAGCTCGCGGTCAAACTTGGAGCAAAACCCTCGGGCAGTGGACGAATCTGCAAGTCGTGGACGGGAATTCCAATCTTTGCTGCCGAGCGGGTGATTGGGATGTTGAGTCTACAAAACTATGAACATGAAAACGCGTTTTCGGATTCCGCCGTCAACTTGATGACGACCATTGCGTCGTCGCTTGGCATCGCGCTGGAAAATGCGCGCTTGTTTGATGAAACACAACGGTTGTTGAAGGAAACAGAACAGCGCGCGGCGGAATTGGAAATCATCAACAGCGTGCAGCAGGGACTCGCATCGAAACTCGACATGCAGGGCATTTACGATTTGGTGGGCGACAAGATTCGCGAAATTTTCGATGCACAAGCAGTCGTTCTTGTGCGCCTCGACCACGAAAACGAACTGATCTATCGCCCCTACATCACCGAAAAGGACAAGCGCATCGAATTTCCGCCGGGTCCTTTCCACGGACTTGCGCGCCACTTGATTCAAGAGCGTCACACCATCCTTATCAATGAAAATTGGGCAACCCGTCTACGAGAACTTGGAGGTATCACGTCAAACGAAAATGAGACCAAAGCATGTCTCTTGGTACCATTCCTCGTCGCCGGTCATGTTATGGGGTGGATCGCTTTAGAAAATTTGGAGCACGAAAATGCATTTACCGAATCCGATGTGCGCTTGCTCGAAACTCTTGCCAACAGCATGAGTGTCGCGCTCGAAAACGCGCGCTTGTTTGATGAAACGCAGCGTCTCTTGAAAGAGAGCGAACAACGCGCGGCGGAACTGCAAATCATCAACGCAGTCCAACAAGGACTTGCCTCAAAACTCGACATGCAGGGCATTTACGAATTGGTCGGCGAAAAAATTCGCGAGATTTTTGATGCCCAAGTGGTGGTCATTGGTTACCGCGATGAGGCGGCAAACCTCTCGCGCTTTCCGTATGCGATTGAACGGGGCGAACGGGTCTATTTCCCACCTATCACTTTGCCGCCCGGCAAGCTCGGTCTGCTCGGCGATTATTTTCAAAAGACGCGCCAGCCACTCGTCATCAATCAAGATTTTGTCGAACGCGCCGCCGAATTTCCTTTCCTCCAAAACGGTGAGGGCGAAAAACCCAAGTCACTGATCTCGGTCCCCATCTTTAGTGGAAACAATTTTCGCGGCGCGATTTCCTTGCAGAATCTTGACCACGAAAACGGATTCAGCGCATCGGATGTGGGACTTTTGCAAACTCTCACAAACTCGATGAGTGTTGCCCTGGAAAACGCGCGTCTGTTTGAAGAAACGGAACGCCGCGCGCGCGAAACTGCCGCAACAAGTGAAATTTTACGTATCATCAGTCAATCGCCCGGCGATGAAAAACCAGTTCTCGATGCGATTGCGGTGAGCGCGGCGCGTTTGTGTGATTCCAGTGACGCGCAAGTGTTTCGTGTGAACGGAAATGTTTTGGAGCAGGTGGCATCGTTTGGCGACGTTCCGAATTTGCCGCTGGGCGAAGGCATCCCCCTCAATCGCGGCTCGGTCAGCGGACGCGCGTTCCTTGACCGACGAACGCTTCACATTTCCGACATTCTCACATTACCCCCCGAAGAATTTCCGGAAGCCATCGCCTTGGCAAAACGTTTTGGTCATCGCACGACGCTTGTCGTCCCCATGATTCGCGAAGGGGCTGCGCTCGGCGTCATTCTGCTGCGCCGCATGCGCGTAGAGCCGTTCAACGAAACCCAAGTTCGGTTGCTCGAAACGTTTGCTGACCAAGCCGTTATCGCCATCGAAAACGCGCGTTTGTTCGACGAAATCCAGAGCGGCAAACAATACAACGAAGCGATTGTGCAGACGAGTCCCGTCGCCATCATCACCGTTGATTTGGATTTCAACGTCGTCTCGTGGAATCCCGGCGCGGAACAATTGTTTGGCTACACGGCGCAAGAAGCGATTGGGCGCAACATTTACGACCTGCATTCCAAACTCGACCAGCTGCGCTCGGAATCTACGCAGTACGGAGAGGAAATCAAATCCGGCAGACGGATTCGCGCCATCACCCAACGCACGCGCAAAGATGGTTCGCTCGTAGATGTGGAAATGTCCGGCGTTCCGGTCATGGTCGAAGGCAAACAGCTCGGTAACATTCTCATCTATCATGACATTACCGAACTCGCACGCGCGCGGCGCGAAGCGGAACTAGCCAATCAAGCCAAGTCCGCGTTCCTCGCGACGATGAGTCACGAAATTCGTACACCGATGAACGCCATCATCGGCATGAGCGGATTGATGCTGGACACGCAACTCAATCCAGAACAGCGCGAGTACGCAGAAATTATTCGCAGCAGCGGCGACGCGCTCCTCACCATCATTAACGACATTCTCGACTTTTCCAAAATCGAAGCGGGCAAAATGGAAATCGAGAATCAGCCGCTCGATTTGCGTGAGACGGTCGAAGGCGCGCTCGACCTCGTTGCGACACGCGCGGCAGAACAAGGGCTCGACCTCGCGTATCAATTTGATGCGAATGTGCCGCAAACCATTGTCGGCGATGCGACGCGTCTGCGTCAGATTCTCTTGAATCTATTGAGCAACGCGGTGAAATTTACGGAAAAGGGCGAAGTGGTCTTGAACGTAACGACGAACGACGAACGACGAACGACGAATCCAACTTTGTCTTTGGTCAATCGTCCTTCGTCGGTTGTCTTGCATTTCTCCCTCCGCGACACCGGCATCGGTATTGCGCCCGCGCAGCTCGCGCGCTTGTTCCAATCGTTCTCGCAAGCCGACGCGTCCACCGCGCGCAAGTACGGCGGCACGGGCTTGGGACTCGCGATTTCAAAACGCCTCACGGAACTGATGGGCGGAACGATGTGGGCAGAGAGCGCGGGCAAAGGTCACGGTTCAACATTTCACTTTACGATTGAAACCAAAGCATTGGCGACGCCGCGGCGTACCCGCCGCGAATTGGACAGCACACAGCCATTGCTTCAAGAAAAACGCGCGCTCATCGTGGACGACAACGCGACGAATCGCCGCATCCTCGTCACGTATTTGCGAAATTGGGGAATGCTCACGCGCGATACGGCATCCCCGCACGAAGCGCTGCAATGGATTCAACGCGGCGACCCGTTCGATGTAGCCATTCTCGATATGCACATGTCAGAGATGGACGGCGTAGAATTGGGACATGCGATTCGAAATCAACGCGACGCGCGCGCATTGCCCCTTGTGCTATTCAGTTCGCTTGGACAACGCGAGCAAGCCGATTTGTTTCACGCGCAGGTCAGCAAGCCCATCAAGCCGTCGCAGCTTTACGACACGCTGGTCAATTTGTTTGTGCAGGAAACGCTTACCATCTCTACGGGGGAATCCAAAATGGTGCTCGACCCCACCATGTCACAAAAACACCCGCTCCGCATTCTCCTCGCCGAAGACAATGCGGTGAATCAAAAACTCGCGCTGCGCTTGTTGCGGCAAATGGGCTATCGCGCGGATGTTGCCGCAAACGGCATTGAAGTTTTAGAGTCGCTTGAACGGGGCGCGCAGTTTGCGCCATATGACGCGATTTTGATGGATGTGCAAATGCCGGAAATGGACGGGCTCGAAGCATCGCGCCAAATCAACAAACGGTATGCGCAGAGTGAACGCCCGCGTATTATTGCCATGACCGCGAACGCGATGCAAGGCGACCGCGAAATGTGTCTCGCCGCGGGCATGGACGATTACTTGACAAAACCGATTCGGGTTGAGGAACTCGTCGCCGCACTATTCAAAACCAAGCCCCATCGAGACCAAGGACAACGGACAACGGACGACGCGATTTTGGATTCTCACGTCTTTGCAAATTTAAAAGCGACGATGGGCGCGGATTTCATCGGCGAGCTCATTGACACCTTCCTTGAGGATTCGCCGCAACTCATCGCCGAAATGAAACGCGCGCACGCGGCGAATGACATGGACTCGTTCCGCCGCGCGGCGCACAGTCTGAAATCCAACAGCAACAATTTCGGCGCGTTGCAATTGGCGGCACAAGCACAAGAATTGGAGGGGATGGCGCGCGAAAGAAATTTGACCGGGGCGGAGGAAAAAATTGCAAGAATTGAAAAAGCGTATGAAAAGGTAAAGCGCGTCTTGGAGCAGAGGCAATGAGTTTGGTTTTAATCGTTGACGACAATCGGATGAATCGGCTGCTGCTCTCACGCGGCGTGGAGCAGATGGGACATAAAGTCGCGTTCGCGGAGCATGGCAAGCAAGCGTTAGAGATGGTGCAGGGCGGCGCGTACGATTTGATTTTGCTCGATGTCGAAATGCCCGAACTCGACGGCTTTGGCGTGTTGGAAAAATTGCGCGGCGATATTCACCTGCGCGATATTCCCGTCATCATGACATCATCGCTCGACGAAATTGACAGCGTGGTGAAATGCATCGAACTCGGCGCGGAAGATTATTTGCACAAGCCGGTGAATCCGGTGTTGCTCAAAGCACGTTTGAATGCTTCACTCGGAAAAAAGAAATTGCGCGATGAGCAGCGCGAACTCATTTCCAAGTTTGCGACGGAACAAGTCGCCGAAGATTTGTTGACGAGCGGCTTTTCACTCAGCGGCAAGTTCGTCGAAGCAACTGCCATGTTTTGCGACATTCGTTCGTTCACCACCATCACCGAAGCGCAATCGGCCGCCGAAACGATTGAACTCTTGAACAACTACTATACGTTGATGATGGATGCGATTGGCAGCGAAGGCGGCATCGTCAATCAAATGGTGGGCGACGGTTTAATGTCCATTTTCGGCGCGCCCGTCGAACGCGCCGACCATGCGCCGCGCGCAGTGCGCGCCGCTTTGCAGATGGTCGAGTTGATCGAGTTGTTTAACGCCGAACAGCTCGCCTTGCAGCGTCAACCCATTCGCATCGGCATCGGGATTGCCACAGGGCAAGTGATTGCGGGTTATACCGGAACAATGCGCCGCGCCACATACACCAGCGTCGGCGACGCGGTAAATCTCGCCGCGCGTTTGGAAGCGCAAACGAAAACGCTCGGCGAAAAAATTTTAATCAATGCCGAAACGCGAAATCGCCTGGACGATTCGATTGGGATAATTGACAAGGGCGAAATTGAAATCAAAGGCAAACTGCAGCCCGTGCGCGTGTTTGCCGTTCAAGTAAAATAAAGTCTCACAGCAAGCCAAGGGCGCAGTCCGATTTCCGACTGCGCTCATTTTTTATTTTGACACGAACGGTACCGCACGTTATACTCGCGGGCGTTTTTGGATTTTGTCTTGGCGATTTTGCCAACGCGCGGCGATGGAAATCTTGTTTTTTGTCTTGGCACTTGAAACCAATTCCGATGTCTCGTTCCGTTAGAACAACATGGACGTTTTTCACGGAGGACGCGCAAGGGCGCGTTCTTGTTTTTGGCGCGCTCGTCACACTCGCACTTGGGCTGTCCCTCCGCGATTTTTATTCGTACCAATTCGGGTTTCAACCCGATGCGTTGGATTACTGGCTGCTCGCGCATGGGCTGATAAATGGTCCCGCGTTTGGCTTGAACTTTGACCCCTTTGCGCCGGTACCGACCCATTACCCGTTCGGTTTTCCGATGCTGCTCATTCCCTTTGTCCTTGCCGCCCCCACCGATTTCGCACTCCCCCAATGGTTGTCACTGGCAGCAACAGTGACCAGCGCGGGAATTCTGTACTGGGGCTGGCGTTCGCTGGTCCCAATGTACGGGAATGGCTGGCGTATCGCCGTAACGGCAATGTTTCTGCTTGCGCCGACAACCATCTCACACACCCGCGTGGTGCTTTCGGAACCGGTCTTTACCACGATGGTTTTGCTGGCGTTGTGGTTCGCCGTGCGCCTCGCCCGGTCGCCGCGTTCACTGCGCTTGTGGTTCGGCTTGGCGGTCGCGTGTTTTTTCATGGTGTTTGTCCGAAGCATCGGCTGGGTGTTTTTTGCGAGCATTCTGTTGTATTTGGGATATTCGCTGCGCCGCCAGCTCGCGCGCGGCATTCTCGTTCTCGTTACCACTTTTGCGGTTCTCATGGCGCCTGTGCTTGTCCTGACGCCGGTTCACATTGAAAATTTGATTCCGACGCAGTATGTGGAATGGCTGATAGAGTACGGACCCATCAATCCATTTCGAGTCCGCGCGAGAAACAGAGCGCAAACTGCCGCCGTGCTTTCTCAACCGACGCCGACGAGTGGCTCTCCTTCCCCAACGCCATCGCCTCAAGCCCCTCCGACCCCAAGTGTGAACATCGTCTTGGATGTTCAATTTATCGTCAAGCACATTCAGGAGGACTTGCGCCGCTTGTTGCTGCTGTCGGGGGGGGGTGAATTAGAGCAACGGATTGTGACGCGGTTGGATTTGCCCGGGTTGCTCATTCTGCCCGGCGCGGCTGCCCTGCTGCTCGTCTTGTGGGGGAATGTCATTTGGGCGCGCGACACGCGGCGCGTGGAAAAAATTCCCCTCTCGCTGTTTCAATTTTCAACCTTTGCGTATCTCGGCATCGCCTTGGTCTGGCGCGGCGGCGGCGAGCGTCTGTTTTATCCCGTTCAACCGCAATTGTATCTTGCCATGTTCTTGGGCATCGGCGCGCTTGTCGGTGTTTTGCTGCGCGCGTTGGCACGGTTGCGTGTTGTCAGTTTAGAAACGCTTGCCGTGCGCGCACAACAGCTTGTTGCGCTCATCGTGGTTGCGTGGCTCGTTCTCGCCGTATATCGAGACCTCACCCTCCGTACGAGCTATCAAGCGTGGGGTGATTTGCGCGAACGCACGGACTGGATTGCGAGCAACATACCCGCCGATGCCGTGCTCCTGTCCGATTGGGCATCTCTCGATTATATGATGGCGGGACGCCGCGCCGTTGAATTTCCCCAGACTGCCGAGCAAATTGTCGAGACCACGAATCGGCTCGAGCAGAATCAAATCAATTACGTCATTGCCGGCACGGATGAAACTCTGAGCGTAAGAGGCATTTCAACGCATTGGTGGCGCGTTCAAGCCTTTGTCCCGAATCTGAACAAGTTGCGCCGTGCGGGGAAACTCGTCCATATCTATTCGAGTCCGTTTCCGTTTCAAGTATTTCAGGTTGTCCCGTGATGCGCGCTTTTACTCCCTCTGCACAAGACTTTCCTGTTCCCTTGTTCGAGGCAGCCTTGCTCAACCCGGTCACAACCCTCTCTGTAATCATCCCCATTCATAACGCCGCGACAACGTTGCCCGCGTGTTTGCAAGCGGTCTTTGCTTCGACCCATTCCGCGCAAGTGATTGTGGTGGACGATGCTTCGAGCGATGACCCGGCGCGGCTTGCCGCGCAATATCCGTGCGAATGGCTTACGCTGTCCAGAAATGTCGGCGCCGCGGCGGCGCGCAACGTCGGGGCGCGCGCTGCCACCGGCGATATTTTATTTTTTCTCGACGGCGATATCGTGGTGGAGGGCGATACCATCGCGCGCATTTTGCGCGCCTTTGCCGATGACCCCGCGCTCGCGGCGCTCTTTGGCAGTTATCAACAAGATACCGTTCCGAAAAATTTTTTCTCGCAATACAAAAATTTACTGCATCATTACACGCACCAAATTTCGGCTGTCGAAGCTGCCACCTTTTGCAGCGGCTATGGCGCGATTCGGCGCGAGATTTTTTTTGCGCTCGGCGGTTTTGACGAATCGCAGCGCGCGCTCGAAGACATTGAATTTGGCTATCGCCTGCATCGCGCAGGATATCGCGTACGCCTGTTCAAAGATTTGCAGTTCACGCATCTCAAAGAATACTCGTTCGGCGGACTCGTGCGTTCCGATGTTTTGCAGCGCGCGATTCCATGGACGCGCTTGATGCTGCAAAAGCAAATTTTTCGGAATGATTTGAATACCAAATCCAATAATGTGGCGAGCGTCGTCGTCTCCTTTTTGATTTTGTTTGCGCCGCTGTGGCTTTGGTTTGTGCCGTACGGTGAAATTTTGCCGGCTGGATTGCTGCTCGCACTGCTGTGGTTAAATTGGGACTTTATCAAGTTCGTCACACGCGCACGCGGCATTTTGTTTGGCTTGCAGACTTGTGCGATGACGTGGTTCTTTTACATTTACAGCGGCATCGGCTTGCTCTTGGGACTGGGAATCCACTTGAAGCAAACTTTATTTTCGCGCGCATGAATGTGTTGTGCATTACGTACGGCTTGCCGTACCCGCCGCACAGCGGCGCGCGGGCGCGCGATTTTTTCTTGCTCCGCGAAATCGCCAAGCAGCATCGCGTCACCTGCGCCTGCCTGCTCGAACAGCCCGACGAAGCGCGATGGATTGCCGCGCTCGAAACGTTTGGCATTCGCGCCATCGGCATCCCGCCCGCAGACACGACGATTTTCCAAAAAGCGCGCGCGTTCGCACAACATCGCGCGGTGCGCCGCCCGTTGGCAACATTTGATTTTTGGAACACGCGGTTGTACGAATGTTTCCGGGAATTGACGACGGGAGAATCGTACGACATTGTTCAAATCGAACACTCTTTCCTCGTCCCGTATCTCGACGCGCTGCCAAAATCGTTTCGCGGCAAAACGATTTTGGATTTGCACAACATTGGCGCGCGGCAATATGCGCGGCTCGCCGCCTTACCGTTGTCCTTGTCCGCGCGCGCGCAGTTTTGGCTCAAGGCGCGCCTGATGCAAAATTGGGAAGCGCAACACGCAGCGCGGTTTGACCGCGTGTTGACCGTTTCGGAAAAGGAAGCCGCGTGGCTGCGCGCAGAAAATCCGGCGCTGCGCGTGTCCGTTGTGGAAAACGGCGTAGATACCCGCGCGATTCCGTTTTTGGCACAATCTGAAAATCGCGCCAAGCTTTTGTTTGTCGGCACATTGGGATATGCGCCGAACGCGGATGGACTGCAGTGGTTCGGCGCGGAAATTCTGCCGCAAATTCAGCGCACAATACCGGAGGTGTCGTTGCAAATCGTCGGACGCGCGACCAACGCACGGGTGCGCGCGTTTTCTGATTTGCCCAACGTGTCGCTCGCCGCGAACGTTTCCGGTTTGGAATCGTTTTATCGAGACGCAGAGGTCGTCGTTGTGCCGCTGCGCGCGGGCGGCGGCACGCGTTTGAAAATTTTGGAAGCAATGGCGTACGGACGCGCGATAGTCTCGACACATCTCGGCGCAGAGGGTTTGGATGTGCGTGATGGCGAGGACCTCCTTTTGGCAGACACGCCGCGCGCATTTGCGGCGCGCGTCATTGAATTGTTGCAGAATCGCGCCGAACGGGAGCGCATCGCCTACAACGCGCGTCAACTGGCGGAAACGCGCTGGGCGTGGTCGCATCTCGGCACAAAACTATTGAGCATCTATGACGAACTCGCCGCTGTTTAGTATTCTCATTCCCACCCTCGGCGAACGCCGCGCGCAATTTTTGCGGATATACGAGACCCTGCGCGCGCAAATCGAAACCGCGCAGATGGAAAACGATGTCGAAATTTTAGCGTTGTGCGACAATCGCGAACAATCGCTCGGCGCGAAACGCAATCTGTTGCTGCAACGCGCGCGCGGTGAATTTGTGGCGTTCGTGGACGACGACGATGCGGTGGCGGAAGATTATGTGATGTTGATTTGTGAGGCGTTGGCGCGGCATCCCGAGATTGATTGTTTGGGCTTCACGGGCTTGGTCTATTTTCGCGGCGCGCATCCGCATCGCTTTGTGCATTCGTTGCGGTATGACCATTATTTTTCAAAGGGGGGGGTGTACTATCGCCCACCGTACATTTTGAATCCGATTCGCCGCGCACTCGCGCGACAGATCACGTTTGCCAATATCAGTTTTAACGAAGACCAGGATTGGGCGATGCGTTTGACGCGCGCAAAGCTTATGCGGACTGAATTTATGCTTCAAGACATTTTGTATCATTACTACAGCCGCCGCCGTTACGCGGTGCAATGGGCAATTGATGTGACAGAACCTTGGCGCCATCCGCTTGGTCTGCAATTGGTCAATCGTCTGCGCGTGGTGCGGTGGCTTCAAAGAAACCGGTGAACGAACGGGTCATTCAGCGCGTGCGCCCCGCGAAAACGTGGAATGGGTTCGCGTGGCGCGAAATGTGGGAACGCCGCGAATTGGTCGAGGCGTTGATACGCCGCGAGATTCAGCTGCGCTATCGTCAAACCTTCGCGGGCGTTTTGTGGGTCCTGGGGCAGCCGCTGATTACGACGATTGTTTTGAGCATCCTCCTCACGCGGCTCGCGGGGCAAACGCAAGGCAATGTGCCGTATCCCTTGTTCGTGTACGTGGCGTTGGTGGCGTGGGCGTATGTGAGTCACGCGCTCACCAAAGCGACGACGTGTTTTATCGAACACGCGGTCTTGATTCAGCGCGTGTATCTGCCGCGTTTGCTCATTCCTTTTTCCGTCATCGTTGCCGCGCTGACCGATTTTGCGGTGGCGCTGCTTCTTTTGCCGATTCTGATGTTCATCTATCAAATCGCGCCGTCCATCACCCTGCTCGCTTTTCCGTTGGTCGTCGTATTGATGGTTATCACGGTGTTTGGGATGGGCTTGTGGCTCGCCACCTTTAACGCGGAATATCGTGACATTTCGTTTGCCTTGCCGTTTCTCTTGCAGCTCGGACTTTTTGTGACGCCGATGTTTTATTCGAGTGAAATTATTCCGCTGCCGTGGCGTTGGCTCTATGCGTTGAATCCGATGGTCGGGGTTGTGGAAGGAATGCGCTGGACGTTGTTGAATCCCATGTATCCCGCGCCGACGGCATTGTTTTTGATTTCGACGTGTTCTGCCATCGCAATTCTGGTGAGTGGGCTTTATTTGTTTCAACGGCGCGAGCCGATTTTGGCGGATGTCATATGAACGCCGCTGCGATTTCCGCCCGTCATTTGTACAAACAATTTACGCCGCGCGCGATGTATTCGCGCGGCTTGCGCTTTGCCATTGACCGCGCCGCCCGCGCACCGTTGCAGCGGACGACGAGCGTCAACGGACATCGCAGGCGTGAAGATACGCGGTGGGCGCTGTACGATGTTTCGTTTGAAATCGCATGCGGCGAGTGCGTGGCGCTCATCGGACACAACGGCGCGGGCAAGTCGGTGCTGCTGCGAACATTGGCGCGTGTTTCGTACCCCACGCGCGGCGAAGCCGATTTGTACGGCAGCGTCGGCGCGGTTCTGGACGTGGGCGTCGGCTTCAATCGCGAACTCACGGGACGCGAAAATATCTTTTTGCAGGGCGCGATTTTGGGAATCAAAAAGCAAGAGCTCGCGAAACGTTTGGATGCGATTGTGGCGCTGTCGGGGATGCAAGATTTTTTGCAAGAGCCGCTGAAAACGTATTCGAACGGCATGCAAGTGCGTCTGGCATTTGCGATTGCGGCGCAGTTGGAGCCCGAAATTTTATTGATGGATGAAGTGCTGGCGGTTGCGGATGAGGAATTTATTCGCGTCTGCGTGCAAAAATTGCGCGACTTGAAAAACGAAGGGCGTACGATTCTGCTCGCGTCGCACGATATTACGCTGTTATCGCAAGTGTGCACACGCGCGTTGTGGCTGGAACGCGGGCGCGTGGTCGGCGACGGCGGGATGGATGAGATTATGGCGCAATACCACGCGCACGCGAGCGCGTCGCTCTAGCGCGCGGACAAACGCGCGGCGACCGCGCGACACAACCGTACTTGCGGATGCTCACCGTAACGCTCCGTCAATTCGCGGAACGCGGGGCGAAAGGGTTTTTGTTTCCACGCAAAATACTCGTTGTAGGCGTCCGCGTCGCGCGCGAGAAATTGCACGTACGCGGCGAGCGCGCGCGGCGATTCAAAATCGTTGACGTTGAGATAACACTTGTCGCCCGGCGCAAACGTTTCCACGTTCGGCGCGCCGAGATAAATCGGCACGGAACCTCGAAGCAGCGGGTCAAAAAACTTTTCTGTAACATAATCGCGCGCAATTGCATTTTCAAACGCGAGTGTGAATTTGTACCGCGCGATGGTGTCCAATTTGGTGGCGCGCCACCGGTCCTTGGCTAGGCGCGCATTGTTCAAAAATTTTCCATACGAATCCATTTCCACATGCCGCATGAGTTCGCGCATGTATTCGCGGCGTCCACTTGAATTGATGCGGCTCGAAACAAAGGCAACCACGGGCGCACGCGCCGTTTTCGGCTGCGGCGGCTCCCTCAAGGCGCGTACGATGTCTTGAACCTGACCATCGAAATACAACGCGGGCACATCCGCGTCCAATTGATATGTCATGGTCAAATCGAACGCGCGCATAAAATTTTCATCTTTTAAACGCGGATAATTTTCTTGGCACTCCATGGACCACGCCACCCAAATTTGCCCCGGCATTTTTTTGGGCAAGAAAAAACGCGGCTGCCATTTCCACTGCGGCAGGTGAAAGACAACGGCGTTGGCTTTGTGATACTGGCGGCGGTCGGCAGTAATTTCATAACCCGGCGGCAACGCAACCATTTCGAGGGGCGCATTCCACAACGTGTCGTAAAAGAGAATTAACATGACTCATCCGCGCAAATTGATTTCATGCCTTGAACCGCTCTGCACACGCTTCTCTTTGGCGCGCTGGATAGAGTGGCAAGCGCGCTATTTGACGGAATACGGCGCGCGGCGCCTGGCATGGTTTTTTATGCAACCGTTTGCCGACCAAGTGACCTTTCGCCGACATGAACTATTTTGGACGATTTCCTTGCGCGATATTTCCGTGGCGAGCGAGTTGTGGTTCTTTCCGCAAAGAGAAGAATACACGCTCGAACGGGTTGTCGAGTGGGCAGCCGCACACGGGCGCTTTGAACGCGGGCAAACGATTCTGGAATTGGGCGCAAACTTTGGCAGCACCACACTGCGACTCACACAATTGACCGCTTGTCACATCCTTGCCGTTGAACCGGTGCCGCGCACCCTCGCGCTGTTGAAACAGAACGTCGCGCAAAATCAATTGACGACGCGCGTCACGATGGTCGAGCGCGCGGTGAGCGAAACGGACGGGCAACTCGAAATGCTCGTGCCGCTCAACGCGTACGGCGGTGCAGAAATTTTTGTCGGCGGTGTGACGCGCCCTGAAGCAATTTTTCAAGGCGCGTGTGAAACGGTAACCGTCCAGACTGTGCGTGTAGATACGCTGCTGCGCGAACTCGACGTGGACCCGACGACGATTGCGTTTGTGTGGTGCGACGCGCAAGGTTCGGAGGGCGCGGTGATTGCAACGGGTGAGATGTTGTGGCGCGCGGGCGTGCCGCTGTGGGCAGAAATCGCGCCGCTGCTCTTGACCCGTCAGCGCGCGCTGGAACGTTTGCTCGACGACGTAACGCGATATTTCGAGACGTATATTCCGCGTCCGCAGTTGGACGCGCAAGGCATCGGCGCGTTACCGCGTTCCATCAACAGCTTTTCTGAATTTGTCGCGCAGCTGCAAGGCGAGGCGCAAATGGATGTGCTGCTCATTCCGCCAAGTTCAAACGCGTCGTCGTAACTCGGCTGCCACAATTTCGCGCAGCTGTCCCATGAATCGTTCTGCGGAAAACTGCGCGGCGCACGCGCCAAGCTGCGCGCGCAATGCCGCTTGCGTGTGTTCATTTTCCAACACGCGCGATATTTTTTCTACCGCGTCTTGTGGCGACGCATACAGCAAACGCGGTTCCGCCCCTACAATTTCGACCTGTCCTCCATCGTTAGGCACAAAGACAATCGCTCCGCCGCGCGTCATTTCCGCAACGGCGAGACCAAAATGTTCGTCCTCCATCCCATGAATGCCGTACCGGTGCGTCGTAATCAACTGCGTCAATTCCTCGCGCGCAATGTTTTCATGAAACGAAACCCAATCGGCATTCGCGTGAATGAGCGCGCGGATTTCATGGTAATACTCGGCATAGTTCGCGTTCTCATTCATCCCGCCGATAACGTGCAAGTGAATGTTGTGACCGCGCTCGCGCACCGCGCCCAAAATCTCGATGATGCGTTCGTATTTCTTTTCGGGTGAGATGCGTCCGATACACACAAAGCCGTTTTCGCGTTCCTGCCATGGAACTGTCGCGGGCTGCACGCATACAGGCGGATACAGTGTGCGCGTGGGCATCTCATAGCTCGCTTGATACACTTGACCCGTCCAATCGGAATTGACCAGCGTCAGATTTTGGCGCATTTTTTCAAACTGAAATCCTGATAACAAGCGCCACGGACGATAATGGACTTGTACAAGATACTTGGCGCGTTCAGCCAGCGATGCGGACGCGAAAAATTTTTTGTCGCGATAGAACTTGTTCAACCAAGGAAAATGGATGTACTGAATGGCGCGGGTACCGACATCACATTCATCATTAAAAAAAATCGTCAAATCCGCGCCACGCGCCATCCGGCGCCCGGCGCGCAAGAGAAACGCCAACGGCAAAAAACTGTGCATATCAGGGTCAAGCGCGGCGAGACGGCGCATCCAGTCAGGAAAATGCGCGCTCCGAAATTGGGATGGATGCAGCTGCGTTCCATAATAGCGATTGATTTCGTCCCAGTGCGACGGTTTCCAGGTCAGGAACGTAACGTCATAATCGCTCTTGAGCGCCTCCAATGCCCACGCCGCGACGGACTGCCCCCCGCCCGGCGGATTGATATTGACTTGCAAAAAAAGAATGCGTGGTCTGCGAGTCATGTGGAATGCTTTTGGCGTGTCGCGGTAAAGACGCCCAGATGGTTTGCCGTGCGTCGCATCTGCACAGAAAAGCCCAGGCGCTGCAAATGGGCGACGAGATACTCGGCGCGATAGTCGGAATACTGTTCCAGCTGCGCGCGGGGGTCCAGCTGCGCGTACAGCGGTGCTTCCACTTCATGATATTCTCCCGCAATATAATCCACCCGCGCCAACAAGCGGCTCGTCAACAAAATCGGATATTCACTGGCTTCGCAATCGAGTTTCAAAAAACGCACGCGCGCAAATTGTTCGAGGATTTCATCCAGCCCGATGACTGCGACAGTCTGCGGCTCCGGCGCGCTGGCATCAAAGAGCTGTTCACCAAACTCGCTGACGATACCGCGCAATAACACATTTCCCCCTCCCGTGTTCTCGCCGTTATAACCCGAATGTACCAACGTGTACGGTTCGGCGATATCGCTGCGAAACACCGCGAGGTGAAACAGATGCACGCCTTGCAAAGTACCGACATGCTGAGCCAATCGTTGAAAATTTTCCACTTCGGGTTCAAACGCATAAATTCTCCGCGAGCCGCGCAGATAACACATAAAACTGAATGTCCCAATGTGCGCGCCCACATCCAGAATCACATCGTCAGGCGCAAAATTCATCTGCTCAACCCCGTACTCGTCCCACAACGCGATGCTGTCCACGACCGCCTGTCGTTCAAACCGATTGCGCGAGCGAAATCGCGTCCGCGCGTACGGATGTCGCCACTGGCGCTGCGCGTAATCGAAATGTTCCGCCGCGCGCGGCATCACATTTTCTTTAATCACCGAAAACGCCGCGAGTTTCGTCAGAATATACGCGCGCATTCCCAACTCGCGCGCCGCGCCTCCAACTTTTTCGAGCGCCTTTGCCGTTTCCCGCTTCAAGGTTGACGCTTGACGCAGCACGAACGAACGCGTCTCGCGCGGCGGCAAAAATTTTCGCGCGACGACGTTGTAGGTTGTGTCCACCTGGCGCACAAATGCTTCGGTCATTTTGCCCGCGTGAAAGGTTGAAAAATCGCGGCGATACCGGTTCCACCACAAATGCGCCCACAAGTGAAAACTCACGACGCCTTCGTTGTCGGTATCCAAGCCTTCGAGCAGCGTGTGAATCCCTTGGCGCGTCCACATGTGTTTGTAAAAGATGCGCGGCGGTTCGAGATGCACAAGGGCAGGATATTGCGAGGCGAGCCGGCTCGGCAGCAGCGTCGAATGATTGCTCCAGGTGCCGTTGAACGCGGCACGATGTTGTTCGAGCCACAATTTGCCAAAACGCGAATTGCGTTCCGACATCATGAACGCGTTGCACACCGACGGACGCAGCTGTTTGGTGATGGGGTCGGGAATATCGTCCTCGCGCCCCAAGACGAACGGCATGTTATACAACGCGCGCGGAATCGGATTCACAAACAACGTGTCCATGTCCGCGTACACGCCGCCGTGCGAGACCAATTTTTCCAAACGGACAAAATCCGCCGCGTGCGCGTACTTGTACCGCGCGACATGCCAATCGCGATAGCGATAGCGGTCAATGAACGCGACGCGCGGAATTTTCACCAACACCAATTTCTCTTTGATGAAATCCCAATACCGTCCATATGGTTCGTAATGATAATAAAAATAAATCGCGTCGGGGCGATTCACCTCCAGACACGATTGCAAGCACAAATAATGGACGAGATGAAACGGCGCGCTCTGGCGTTTGAGGCCAAAGACAAAATGGAAACGATTGGGAATCATGAACCTTTTTCAACCTGCCCGCGCAGTTCGCGCACAAAGCGTTCGGGTGAAAACAA
Source organism: uncultured Chloroflexota bacterium (assembly GCA_937870825.1). GTDB lineage: Bacteria > Chloroflexota > Anaerolineae > UBA4142 > SHND01 > SHND01. The sequence goes on from CALMZO010000329.1 coordinate 24,521, forward strand.
TTCTGCGCGCGCGGCTAACGCGTTCCGCAAATCATCTTGCGCGCGCGCATCCTCCATCACCCGCACAATTTTTTCCACCGCGTCCGCGTGCGAATCGTAACGCAAGTGCGGCTCGTTCCCGACAATTTCCACTTGCCCGCCGTCATTCGGCACAAACACGATGCAGCCGCCGCGCACCATTTCCGCGGGCGCAATCCCGAAATGTTCTTGGCGATACGCGTGAATGCCGTAACGCTGCTGCGCGACGAGTTGTTCTAACTCGTGACGCGCGATGTTTTCATGCAATGTCACCCACGCGTTATGTTCTTGGACGAGCGCGTGAACGCGTTGATAGTACGCCGAGTCCATGCGCGCATCGCGCAGCGCGCCGATGATATGCAAATGCAGCGCGTGTCCGCGCGCGCGCGCGTCGGCAAGAATCGCAATGATGTCTTGATATTTTTTTTCCGCCGAGAGCCGCCCGATACAAACGAATCCATTTTCGCGTTCCGTCCACGCGACGCGCGGCGCACTCCACGACACGGGCGGATACAACGTCTGCGTCGGCGCGCCGTACGATTCTGTAAAACAGTGTCCTGTCCAATCCGAATTGACGAACGTGATATTCTGTTTCATGCGTTCCCACGAGAATCCCGAAATGATGCGCCAAGGGCGATTGCGGTACAAAAAACCAAGCAGGGGTGAACGCCGCCTCAATTCTTTTTCGCGGCGTTCCATGCGTGACCGGTACGGATAGTGAACGTACTGGAGACACGGCGCGCCCAAATCAATTTCATTCCACAGCGCGAGCGTCCTGTCGTACCGCTTGCGAATCCATTTTCCATAACGCATCATCATCGCAGTGGGCTGCGCGCGCCACGGGTCAAGGTCGAGCGGAAACAGTCCGCGCAATGGCGCAGGTGGAAAAAAATTTTTGATTCTGCGCGCGTCGAGGGTCGTGCCATAAAAGCGATTGATTTCGTCGAACCGCGCGGGCGTCCACGAAAAAATATCGAGCGCAAAATCATCTTGCAGCGCCTGCGCCGCCCACGCCGCCACACATCCCGCGCCGCTTGGCGGATTCATATTTGGATGCACGAGTAAAACGCGGGGTTTGGATGTCATGCCGTTCTTGTGGTTTTTTCGTCGTTGACTCTGGTTCTTGCATTCACCGGAGTTTTCCAAACTATGGAACGCCCATTATACTCATTTTGAAAATGCGCTCGCTCTTTATCGTTTCGCTTCCGCGTTCCATGTCCTCGATTGCGTTTCAGCTCGCGCGCGCAGCGCTGCCGCTTGCAAGCCCCGCATGGGTGAGCGACGGCGAAGTGTTGAACGTCGAGCGGTACGCGCACTATGGCAGTTTGGAAACCGAACGCAGCACGCGTTTTTTGTTACGCGAACGCGACGCAGGGCGTTTTACGCACTTGCACAATTTTCTAGACGATGTGACCAAGCCCGGAGGATTCATCTACAAAGATGTGCTGCAACCATTTGTCCTCGCGGAATGGCAAGGGCTCGCGCGGTTCAATGTGCTGCGAATCGAACGTGACGTCGCGGATGTTGCCTACGCGATGCTTCGCCAGAATTGGACGTTTCCGCGTTACGCCGCGCGTGAGGCGAAATGGACACAGCCGCTTTCGTTTTGCCAAACTCTATTGTGCCGCGTCGCCAAACGTTCGCTGCCTTGGCAATTTTTTTGGACGAATCGCGCGCTCGAAGATGCGGTCATCGAGGGCTTGCTACGCGCCGAACGCGCGCTCGCGTCCATACCCGCGAGAGTGCTTGACTATGAACATCTTGTCCACGACGAAAATAGTTTGCATCAAGTATTCGCCGCGTTGTATCCCAACGTAAAAATTTCCGTGCCGGATTATCTCGACGAAAAATTTCTCGCGCGCCGCGAACGCATTTTGAAACGCCGCGCCACGCCGCGTTATCGCGCCCTCCAAAAACGCATCGAGGAAATTCGCGCGACGATGTAGCAAAAAAAGAGACCCGTTTTCTCCAAGTGCAACGAAGAAAACGGGTCTCTTTTTTTTTCATCACTCTACCACAAACTGAATCGGCTTACTCTCGCCTTGCAGATTCGGATTATAGTAATCGTACATGGATGTACGCGGTGTCTGCACGCGCAGTGGAAATTTCGCCTGCAACGCATAATCGAACGAAATGCGTTCGCCCGCGCGCACATTTTCCAAATACAAAATGATTTGGCGTCCCGTCAATTCATACCGCGACAATTTTCCCTGTTTCACCGCCGCGTCCAATTCGTCGGTCAACACATTGAACCCCGGCGGCACGCCCAAGTCCACGACTGCCATGCGCGCTTCGCCCTCGTTCAAACGAATCGTCGCCCTCGCGCGCACCTTGTCGTTCACTTTTAATTCCGTGCGGTCATAATCCACCTCAACTTGCATCGCCTCCGCGCGATTTTCCTCCACCCCTTTCCAGTCCACATAGTACGAGGTCGAAATTTGGTACGCGAACGCGCCGGTGCCATTCACGCGGAATTTTATTTCCCGCGCGCCCGCACCGATGTCGTCGAACGTCAAAACCTGTACTGCCGAATCACCTTTTTCAAAACGCAATTCGCGTTCCGCGCTGTCGTCGAACGAAACCGTCACCGTTCCTTCTGCCGCGCCCGTGCCGCCTTCCAGCGCGGAGGCGACGAGTGCGCGCAGTGCGAGGATGGTTGCTTGCGTTGTGCCCCATGTGCCGCGCGGGTCTTTGTGTTGAATCAAGTACGTCAACGCGGCTTGCGCGGAATCGAGCTGCGCGCGTCCTTTAAGCAGCGCGTGCGCGGCGAGCGCGGTGGTTTCCAAATCGCCGAATTCACCATACGCGCCGCTAAAGGTTCCGCCGCGACTGGTCCAATATACTCCGTCGTCTCTCGTTTCTCGCATCTCGTTCAAACGGTCCAACACGTCACGCGTACTTGCATCGTTCACATCGTACGCCACCAACGCATTCGCAATCAACGCCAACACATACGCATCTTTTACGTTTGACGTTTGACCTTTCAAATACCCTATCGCGCGCCGCGTTCCATTCTCATCTTTTCCTCCACTCTCCGCCAACGCCCACGCGACAATCGCCGTCAACGCGGTGGGGTCACGCGGCGAATCGTGCGGATGGTCCCAGCCCACTTCGCCTTGCCATGTCCCATCGCGACTCTGCGTTTGCAATAACCACTGCCGCGTGCGCTGCAAAACCTCCGCGTCAATCGGATACACACGCGCCATGTCGTTAAATTCCAAAAGCCCTTTCGCGCTCAACATTGCCGACGCGGGCGGTTTCCCGAAAATCGAAAAGCCGCCGCCGTCATTTTCAAACGTGAGCAAACGTTGATAACCGAGCCCGATGTAAGTCTCCGCTTTCAATTGCACTTGCGGCGACAACTGCGCGGTTTCTTTAAGGTACGTCAACGCGAGAACGTTCGGGTATGTTGTCGAACTCGTTTGTTCAAAGCAGCCGTTTGGCATTTTGAAAATCGCGTCGAGCCCCTCGACGAGTTGGCTCATCACACCGGGATACACTTTGACCTCGACGCGCGCCGTGCCGGGAATCGCGCCGTTCGGAATATTTGCGGTTTGCGTCGCGTCTGCGCGCAGCCAATTGCTCTGTGTCTCGACAAACTCTTTGCCGTCGGGATACACGCGCACATCTTTTTGAATCGCGTCGCTCATGGATTCTCCAATGGCTGTGACCTTTAACTGCTGCGCGCCAAACGCGCGCGCGGTGATACGGAAATACACCACATCAATTTCATTCGCCTCGACGGTGATGGATTTCGTCGCGTCGTCGTCCAAATCGAACCATCCTGCGTTTTCGATTTCGAGTTCGACGCGCTGCGCGTGCGGCAAATAATTGTACACCGCGACAGGAATCGCGATTTCATCATTTTGCGTGAGCGCAATCGGCAAATCCAAATCAATGAAAAAGTCCTGGAACACGCGAATCCCCGCTTGCGCCGTTCCCAATTCGCCGTTTTGCGAATTTGCCAACGCGGCGAGCCGCCACGTCGTTATTGAATCCGCGAGCGGCAATTCTATTTCCGCGCGCCCATTTTCGTCCGTGATGAGCTGCGGATTCACGTACAACGTTTCGGGAAAGTACGAACGCGTGCGCGGCGCGGCTGCCGCGTTTTGCGATTGCGCTTCATTTGCCGACGCGGGCGCGGCAGTTGGCTGCGCGGGCGCCGCTGTCGGCTGCGGTGCCGCCGTCGGCGCAGCTATCATTGGAAATGGCACCGTGGTGGGCGCAGCAGAAGGCGCACAGCCCAACAACGAAAGCGGCGAAATATACGCAAGCGTGTTGCCCATCGTTCGCACAAACGGCGTCGCTTGCGGCAGCCACGCGAGCAGCATCACGAGCGGCACGAGCAGAATGCCGACACCGAACGCGCTCAAGCCCGCGCGTTTTTCATTCGACAACACGAGTCCAACGCCAAACAAAACCCACGCGGCAATGCCCGCGAGAAACAGAATCGCGATCCACGCGAACGCGCGCAATTCATTGACGTTCAAGCGCGTCGTGAACGCGAACACGCCCAACAAAACAATGTACGCGGTGAGCAGCATTAACGCGAGCTGCGTCAACGTATCGCCGCGCTCAAGCGCATAGACCCACAACAGCACGTAACACGTCACCCATCCCATCACGAGCGCGATGAGCGCAAGTTGCAAAATCAACGTACTCGCAAACACGTACGCGAGGACGCCAATCACCAACGCGACGAACGGCGCGGCGATGCACACGCCGAGCAGAACGACAGCCCCGCGCGCCAACGCGTCGCCCAAAATTTTCCGCGCGTTCAGTGCGCCGAAAATCAGACCGCCGAACGCGAGCGGCACGAGGGTGAGAATAATGCCGAGCGCGTCATTGAAATCGGCAAAGCGTTCGGATTGCGCGCGCGCAAATTCCGCGCGTTTCTGTTCGAGCGGAATTGTATGCAAGGGAAGGTTGAATGTCGGAAGGTTCGCCCACGCCGCTTGCGCGGATTGATTCTTTGCGGCAACGTATTCCGTTTGCGTGTTGGTGTCGCCGAGTAATTGAAAGTCGTTATGCAGTTCGTAGCGCGGTTGCAGCAAATCGTTTTGCAAAAGGAAATACAATTTCGCAAAACCCGCGTCCTGTTCCGCCAACGCGAAAACGGATTCGTCAACGGCGGTGATACCGAGCGCGCTTGGCACTCCTACGCCGTTCTTGTTTTTCACGTCAAACGTCAAGCGGGAAACGTCGCCGGGGCGATACACCTCGCGGTCTGCCTTGATGTCAATCGCGAGTTCGTCGGCGGGGTCAATGACGAGGGTACGAGTGTCGCGCGTAATGTTCGCGTCCGTTCCGATGTGATACGCGTGCAGTTGAATTGTGCCGATGAGTTCGGGCGTTACATCAATTTCCAATTGCGCGCGCCCGTTCGTCGTCGTCACCGCGCGCGTGGAAAGCGTTTGCTCTTGGCGCGTAATGTCGAGATACACCGTTCCCGTACTCGCGCGCGAAAATATATCAAAACGCATCGTGTCGCCGACGCGGTACACCGCGCGTTCGGGACGAAGCAAAATTTGACTCTTGTTTTCCGCGCGCAGTTCGACACGTTTTTCCGCGCGGTTGCCTCCGGCATCTTGCGCGCGAATTTCCATCGTGTTCGCATTGCGCGGCGTGAATCGAATTTCGCCGATGCCGTACTTGCCCGTTTTTGTCGTGTACTCTTTGCCTGCGATGCGCGCAGTAACGTCCGTTTCCACCGGCGCGCCGTCCGGCGTGGACGTGAGAACGTACAAGATATTTTCCACATCGGGAACGAGTTCGCCGCTTTCGGCAACGGCGTCAATAATAATCGGCGAACGCGCAATTGGAACGACGCGCGCGGCTTGTTCGAGATGTTCCGCCTGGTCCGTCACGTCGAGTTCGAGCGAAACATCCGCGCGGTCTTGGTCCAGTCCGCGTCCCGCAAAATAATTCGGCAGGTCGAATGCAAATTCGTACACGCCTGCGTCATTCGTGCGTCCGTCAAGATTGACGAATTCGTTGCGCGCAACGTCGTACGTCGCGGCAGCGAGATTGACGCGCGCATCATTCACGGGCTTGCCGAAAAAGTAATCGGCGCGCACGGTGCCGCGCACGCGTTCGCCGGGGAGGTAAAACTTTTTGTCCGTTTCAATCGCGAGTTTGAACTTGGGCAGCACGTACGGTTTCACCGTCACCGTTTTTTCGGATTTCACGTCGTCGTTCAACGTCGCGATAATTTTGTATTGTCCCGAATTGACGCGGTCGGCGAGCGTGAAATCGGCGGACGCGATGCCATAGTCCGAAGTCTCGAAACTTTTTTGAAAAACTCGAGTCCCTTTCGGGTCTTCGACGACGAATTCGAGTTTTTGTTTTTGCGCGGGCTTGCGATTGAACGCCGAGAGCGCGAGCGCGCGCAGGCGCATCGTTTGTCCGGGCTGATACAACGGCTTGTCGCTCGTCGCCAGCACTTTGTATGTGCGCTTGACCGTCACATTTTGTTCAATCTTGTCGCTGCCGTAATTGGAACGAGTTTCAATCGTGAGCGTCTGTTTTTCAGGGGCGTCCGGCGGAATGTCGAGCAGAATGGATGCCGTGCCTTGCGCGTTCGTTTTGCCGACGGCGGTTGAATCTTTGCCCTCGCCCGCGAGCCGAATTTTGATTTCCGCGTTCGGCACCGGTGCGTTCGTTTCAAAATTTTGAACGACGATACGAATCGCGCCCTGCGAGTCGGCTTCAAATTGATTCGGCGCAATGACGAGGGTGCGCTGTTGGTCGGCGCGAATTTCGCGCGTGCCGTTCCAATATGCCGCGCCGATGACGACGACGACGAGAACGAGAATCGCGGCAATGGCGCCGAGACGAAATAGTTTTGACATGGGACTCCTTTCAGGATGGGTAAGGTGACGGGTGACGGGTAAACGGTCTCCCGACTAGCTCACTCGGAAATGTATTTCGGATAAAAACCGTTTTGTGTTTGCACGGATTGCGCGAGTTTGTTTTGAAATGCGCGCATCGTTTCCGCGTCTTGCGCGATGCGTGCGTCGTGTGTGAGCTGCGCGACGCGGCGCGATTCGTATTCGAGCTGCGCGGCAAGATTCCACGCGTCGAGATATTTTTTGTTTTGCGACATGCGTTCGATTTCTTGCGCGCCTTGCACGGCGCGTTGATGCGTGACGTGGTGCATGACTTGAATGTCCACCAACGGGTCGGGATTCGCGTTGGCGAGAAAATCGGCGGTGACGCTTTGTGCGAAAATTTCCGCGCGTTGGGTAACGGAATCGGTATATCGCAATTCGACATGTGCCAGTGTGCGTGTGCCATTCGCGGTCGGCGCAGCGTCCAATTGCACCAATACAACGCGCGCGTCGCTGTTCCACAATTCGGGCAACTGAAGCGAAACGGGCTTTGACGGTAACACGTCGGCGTATCCCAAAATTTGTACGACGCGAATGTCTTGGGCGGGAATCAGCGTGAGCATCACATTCGACGCGATGTTTTGGCGGCGTTGGGCATCCTGCGCGCGCAAAGCGATTTGCAGCCACACCTCTCCGCCGCGCGCGGGAATTTGCGGATTGCCCAAACGCGTTTCCATTCCCACGCGGGAAGCAATGGGCGCAAGCAGGTTGTAGGGTGAGTCCTTTGGATATTCAAGCGCGGACAGGGGCTGCACACGAACCACCTCGGGCGCGGTAATTTCTGCGCCGGCAAACGAGGTTGTGACCGCGCTTGGCAGCAGGGTATTCAGTCCAAAGACGAGGACGAACAGAAACGCGAGCAAGATGAGCAGACGGTTCATCACATTCCTCCTGGCAACGCAACCGTAAATTACAGAGTTGCGACTGAACAAGACCACACCTGTTTGCGGTAGCGTTGGTGGCAACTTTTTGTGTTTTCGATTACACTTTCGCCGTAAGATACGCCGCGCGGCGTTGCATCTCAAGACGCACTCGCGTCGCATCGCGTAACATCGGCGTACCACTTTGGGAACTAGATGTGTACCATTGAGTGTTACAGCGGGTTTGTGGCTATTTTTTCGAGGAACATTTGCCATTTCGAGCAGAGCGAGAAAGCTCAATGCCGCAACAGAGATTCGTCACTCTGTTCGGAATGACAGGCAAAAAGTGATGAAATCCTTTGGCGCGCTTTTAACCGAATACATGACGCGTACGGGCATTAGCGACAGCGAAATGGCGCGGCATTTGGGCGTCAGTCGGCAGACGATTTTTCGCTGGAAGGAGGGAATGACCGCGCGCCCGCGCGTGCGTGAGGATGTTTTGAAATGCGCGGACCGTTTGCGGTTGACCGCAGAGGAACGCGATGCGCTTTTGCTCGCGGCGGGGTTTGCGCCGGAAACGCGACAGGCGACACAGGACGAAAGACGAACGACGAACGAAACGGAAACAACAGAACCGCAAACGCTTGTGCCAGTCATTGAACCCAACGCGATTGCCGCTGCGCCGACGCGTTCACTGCTGCGCCGCGCGCGTTGGCTCGCGTTCGCAATACCCGTGCTGGTGTTGTTTGGATTTTTTGGCGGCGCGTTTTTGATTTTTCCGCGCGAGACCCAAAATCTCATCGCGTTTGTAAATCCGCCGACGCCGACGGCGACGGTGACACCACCGCCGCCTACCCCGGTTCCCCCGTCCGAACAAGTTGTGGTGATTGCGGCATTGAACAGTCGCGGCGGCACCGCGCCGCCGTACAACGTGACAGCGCGTTTGCGTTTTGCATTCGAGCAGGAAATTCAAAAACAAAATTTTCTGGCGGTGCGAATTTTGGATATTGCCGACCAGGTGCGGGACCCGGTGATGGCGGAACGTTTGCGCGCCCGTTCGGGCGGACAGGTCATGTTGTGGGGCAATTATTCGGGAGACAATGCGCGCGTGGAAATCGGGTACAGCACACACGTACCGTTTCGCGCAAGCGGCGCGTCGGTTTTTCCCATGCTGCCCGTAGACCAATCGGCGACGCTGAATTTGAGCAAACCGAACGAGGTACGGGCGCTCGCGCTGTTGACGCTAATGCCATTGCATTTGGAGCGCGGGGATACGATACGCGCAGTGGAAGCGTTCAACACCGCGCAGAGTTTGACGCCGTACTCGAACGAAATGCGCGCGGCGTTGGAATTTTATCGCGGCTACTTGCTGCAAACCACCGGTTTGGAGCAGAACGCAGAACCGCGCGAATTCGACGAGGCGATTCGCGCGTACAATCGAAATTTGAGCACGACATCGCTTTACGAAGCGTACTTGAATCGCGGCTTGGTGTATCTCGCGCAAAATGAAGATGCGGCAGCAAAAACGGATTTTCAACGCGCGCAAGGAATTGAGCCGCAGCGTCCCGAAGCATGGCGCGCGGCGTGTTGGGCATTCGCGTTGGAACAACAGCCGCAAGCCGCGCTGTCGTTATGCGATGCGGCGGCGACGCGCGATGCGTCCGCGTGGTCGCTGGACACGCGCGCGATTGTGTATGCGGAATTGGGACGGTATGCGGATGCGGCAAACGAGTTTCAAAATTTTCTGCACTGGCTCGACACGCAGCCCGCGCGCACGCGCGAATTGTTTGCGCCGACGCGACGCGCGTGGATTGAAACCTTGCGCGGCGGAAAAAATCCGTTTGACACGGAATTGTTGAATCAGTTACGCGGTGCGCCATAGGGCAAGACGCGAATTGACATGACCGAACGAATCGCCAAGGTCTTGGAGACCTTTGCGGTTTAGAGCAATTTCCTATTTGGTTTGGGGTTTTCCCCTTTTGCGTCTTTGCGCCTTTGCGTGAGATTTAGTTTTCTCTCCCACTAAACAAATCGGAATCTGCTCTAGGTGATTGGCAATCCTTCCAGCTCCATAATCCTCAACGCGTTCGTCGTGGGCGAGGGTCCTGCGCGTAACGTGTAATCAAACACCAAACGCCCCTCGCTCACATCATCGCGAAAATGAAAATTGCGCGCGAGCGGATTTTTTTCGGGAATGTGCGCGAGTTCCAAATCGTGCGTGGCGATGAGCCCCGCGCCGTTTGCGCCGAGTAAAGTGTAAATGTACGCGCGGCTGCCGATGAGTCGTTCGCGATTGTTCGTGCCGCGAAAAATTTCATCAATGAGATAGAACAGCGGTAATTCCTCCGGTGCCCCGAGTTCCCTCAAAAGTTCTTTCAAGCATTTCACTTCCGCATAAAAGTACGAAAAGCCGTCGGCAATGGAATCGGTGATGCGAATGCAGGTACGCAAACGAAACGGCTGCGCGACAAAGTTCGCCGCGATGACCGGCGCGCCCGCGTAGGCGAGACAAAAGTTGATGCCGATGGTTTTGAGGAATGTGCTTTTCCCCGACATGTTGGAACCCGTGAGAATTTCCACTTGGCCCAAATTTTGAATTTCAAAATCGTTCGTGATGCGCGCGCGCGCGGGAATTAACGGATGCCCCAATTTTTCCGCGCGCAAAATCGGCGACGCGGGCGCTGAGAATTCGCGCGCGCGAATTTCGGGAAACGCGGCGGCGGGATGCAGCGCGGCGAAATTGCCGAGCGCGATGAGCGCGTCGAGTTCATGCACCACGCGCACCCATTCGGGCAAGGTTTGCGCGACGCGCGCGCGCTGACGGTCGGCGAGAAACGCAAACAAAAAATCCCACGGCAAAATTAGATTGAGGAACACGGCGAACAACGGGTTGCTTCGCAAACCGACGGCGGCAGTAATCCACTGCACCACGCGCAATTGTTCGGAGGGCGCGGGGGTTTTGTTTTGAAACAGCGAGACGAGTTCCGCGAGATGCGGCGCATCGTGATATGACGCGCGTTCGAGGTACTGCGCGAGCGCGCGAAATTTTTCGAGTTCGGTGTTGAGGCGCACGACGGCATTCAAAACTGCTTCCCTATGGTCTTTGTTCCAAAAATAAAATGCCACGTACGCCAGGAATGAAAAAATATAGTACGCGGGAACATTCCAAACTTGCGCGAGGGCAAACAAGACAAGATTTATGAAAACGAGAATCGCCGCAATCGGCAGCGTCCAACGCAAACGCGCGGACGGGAATTCCGTTCTCAACCAATCGAGCAAATTGTCGCCTTCGAGTTCGCGTTGCAGCACGCGGCGATAGGTGAGCCAAAAGCGTTCGCGAAAACGCGCGCGCGTTTTCAATTCGCGCACGATGTTTTGGCGCGCGTGCAGCGCGTTCACGTCCGGACGCGACTGCGTGAGCCATTCCGCAAGCAATTGTGTGCCGTGACGCGAAACGGTGGTGTCGAGGAGTTGATGGAGCGAATTGTAACCGGTGAGGTCAAGGTCACGCGCGAGGGATTTGCGCTCTGCGAGCAATTCAATCGGACGCGGCGCGGGAATGTTTTCCCAATCGAGGAGGAGGCGCGCGCGTTGGTCTTGTTTTTGCGCGCGTAAACGCGTCAGTGTTTCAATCCAATTATCCTGGCGGCGATGGACAAGCACGAGAAGCGAGAAAACGAGAAACGAGAGCGCGACAATGAACCACGCGAGTGTGCCATTGAAAAAAATCGCGGTCAGAATCGCAGCAACGATGCCGATTAAAACAATCGTGAGGCGTAACAGCGCGATTTGATTGCTGCGCTGTTCCAACGGAAGCAAACGTTTCGCCAGACGTTCAATTTGAAAATCAAGAGTTCTTGCACTTGATACCTGATACTTGATACTTGACACCTCATTGCACCCAATCGAGAAAACGATAATACGGCGCGGCGAATGGCAGGAACCATGGATTGCCCCAATAGAACGGCATCGTGGGAAATTTCATGCCTTCAAAGGGATTGTGCCATTCTTGACCCGCGATGCGATTGGCGAGTTGTTGTCCGAGATACGTAGCGAGCGCGACGCCGTGACCTGCGTAACCCATCGCGTAATACACACCGTCCATTTGTCCCGCGTGCGGATAAATGTCAAAGGTGAAACCGAGCGTGCCGCCCCACGCATACGCGGTGGGATATTTCTCCACTTGCGGAAAAATTTCCAACATGCCCTTGCGTAAAATGTCCGCGCTCCCGCGCACGGTGTCGGGCGTCGCGGGAAAAAACGCGGCGCGTCCGCCAAACACAATGCGGTCATCGGGCGAGCGACGAAAATAGTACAAAAGATTTTTCGTGTCGAAAATCATGCGATTGTTCGGAATGAGTTGCTGCGCGAGTTTTGCGTCGAGCGGTTCGGTGGCAATGATGTAACTGCCGATTTGGATGATACGTTTTTGAAATTGCGGCATCGCGCGGTCGGTGTATCCGTTCGTCGCCGCAATCACCTCTTTGGCTTGGATATTGCCGCGCGGCGTTTTCACAATAAAGCCGTTGGCGTTTTTTTCGACGCGTGTGGCGGGCGTCGCGTCGTGCAAATCCGCGCCTGCGCGTTGTGCGGCGCGCGCGAGCCCGCGCACGTATTTCGCCGGATGCAGTCCCGCGCTGCGTTCGTCCACGAGACCGCCGTGATAAAAATTGGTGTCGAGTTCGGCGCGCAAATTTTGTTTTTCGACAATGCGCGTGGGGTAATCAAATTCGCGTTCGAGGAGTTCGTGCGTTTTTTTCAAATGGTCAAGATGCGCGGGTTTGTACGCCGCGTCAAAGTGTCCGCGCCGCGCAAAATCGCAGTCAATGTTTTCTTCTCGCACAAGCGTCGCGACGGTTTCCAACGCGGCGAGTGACGCGTTCCACAACTCGCGCGCGCGCGTAATTCCAAGCGTGCGCGTGATTTCGCCGATGCCGTGTTTGTGTCCCGTCAGCGCCATGCCGCCGTTGCGCGAACTCGCGCCCCAGCCGATGCTTTCTTTGTCCAACACGGTAACGAGTGCGCCGAGTTTTGCCAACCGCAGCGCGGCAGACAGTCCCGTATACCCGCCGCCGACGATGACGACATCGGCGCGTTCGGGCAATTCGCGATTTGCAAACGAAGGCAGGTCAGGGGCTGTGGCAGACCAGAGGGATTGGAGTTGCATAGTTTTGTGATGGAGCGATAGAGAGAGTTAGAGTGACAGAGAGATGAGGTGATTATACTCGCGCTTGTTTATTTTCGCGCGCGAAAAAAAATCCAAGCCGCATTCGACTTGGATTTTTTTTGTAACTCACGTTACGCAGCACTGTCATTTCGAGCCGCCTTTGCGAGAAATCTCAGTGGCGCGAAAACCGAGATTTCTCGCTGCTCTCGAAATGACATGCGTAACATCAGTTTGTAAATTTATTTCGCGGCTTTTGCGGCTTTCGCGGGTTTCGCAGTCGCTTTGGGCGGTTCGGGCACCACTTCTTCGCGCAGTTTCACAGGTTTCTCGCCTCTGCCGCGCAAACGCAGGTTCAACATTTCTACAAAGACCGAAAAGCCCATCGCAAAATAGATGTATCCTTTCGGGATATGCACTTCCAATGCTTCGACGACGAGCGTGAAACCGATGAGCAAGAGAAAACTCAGCGCGAGCATTTTAATCGTCGGATGTTCGTCCACAAATTTGGCAATGGGACTCGCCGCAAAAATCATTACCGCTGCGGCGGCGATGACCGCAATCACCATGATCGGAATTTCGTTCACCATGCCGACGGCGGTAATCACCGAGTCGAGCGAAAACACAATATCGAGCAGCATGATTTGAATAATGACGGCCGTGAACGACGCGGCAACGCGTTTCGAGGTGTGTCCTTCTTCACCTTCCAACTTTTGGTGAATTTCCTGAACGCTTTTGTAAATCAAAAACACGCCGCCGACGAGCAACACAATGTCGCGTCCCGACAATTCAAAGCCCGCGAGAGCCACAATCGGCGCAGTCAAGCCGACAATGAAGGAAAGCGACAACAAGAGCAAAATGCGCGTAATCACCGCGAGCGCGATGCCGATGGTGCGCGCGCGAGATTGTTGTTCCTTTGGCAGTTTGCCCGCAAGAATCGAAATAAAAATCACATTGTCCACGCCGAGAACCAATTCCAGCGCAACCAATGTGACGAGCGCGACGAGCAGTTCGGGATTTAACCAGTCCATGGTAAAAACTCCTCAATGAGAATGTTCGGAATTATAAGCGAGAGACGCGATTTCGCAAGAGGCGCATTCGAGTTGACGGAGCATCTGGAGAAATTACGCCGCACAAGTCGAAACGTAACATACGTTTTCCACATTTTTCCACACGTTATAAATAATTATCCACAATGCGCGCAGCGGAATCGCCCGTATTTCGCGGCAAAAAGCGCGCCGCGATTCACGTTATCCACAGCCGCGCAAAACCTGGTCAGCGTGTTGATAAAAACTTTAAGGAGCTCTCGCGCGCGTACCATGCTATAATCCGCGTAGAACGTTTATTCGTCGGTTGCACGCGCCTACAAGTATTTTCACCTCCCCTGCCACGCCTCGCTGTTGGTGGGGGATGTTTTTCACTCGTCGCTCAGTCCTCATCGCTCATGACTGATTTTGTCCACCTCCACGTTCATTCCGAATACTCGCTCCTCGACGGTTTGTCGCGTACCAAAGGACTCGCCGCGCGCGCCAAACAATTGAACATGCCCGCCGTCGCCGTCACCGACCATGGGACCATGTTCGCGGCAATTGAATTTTACGACGCGTGCAAGGAGCAAGGCGTCAAACCGATTATCGGCGTCGAAGCGTATCTCGCCCCGCGCACAATGGCAGACCGCGACGGCAAATTGGACCGTTCGCCGTACCATCTTGTCTTGCTCGCCGAAAACGAAAGCGGTTACAAAAATCTTTTGAAAATTTCTTCGACCGCCCAGCTGCAAGGTTTTTATCAAAAGCCGCGCGTGGACAAACGCTATCTTGAAAACGTTTCAGAAGGCATTATCGCGACGACGGGTTGTCTCGCCGCCGAAATTCCCCAACTGCTCGTACACGGCAAAACAAAACAGGCGCGCGACTTGGTGGACTGGTATCGCCAAATTTTTCAAGACCGCTTTTACGTCGAACTTCAAGAACACGGCATTCCTGAACTGACGCGCGTCAACAGGGATTTGATTGCGCTCGCGCGCGAATTCAAGCTCAAGCTGATTGCGACGAACGATGTCCATTACGTCGCGAAAGAGGACTGGTTCGCCCAAGATGTTTTGTTGTGCGTGCAAACGGGCGCGACGGTCAATCAGAGCGACCGCATGAAAATGGACGGGCGCGATTATTGGTTCAAGTCGCAGGATGAAATGCTCGAGGTGTGGGGCGAATTGCCCGAAGCTCTCACCAACACGCTCGAAATCGCCGAACGCTGCAACGTTGATTTGTCGTTCAAAGGATATCACCTCCCCAATTTTACCGTCCCCGAAGGATTCACGCCTGCAAGCTACCTGCGCGCAATTTGCGAACAAGGTTTTCGCCAACGCTATCCCGACGCGTCGCCCGCATACATTGAACGCTTAAATTACGAACTCGGCGTGATTCACAAGATGGGGTTCGAGACGTACTTTTTAATCGTGTGGGATTTGTGTCGTCACGCGCGCGAAAATGGCATTTGGGCGAATGCGCGCGGTTCTGCCGCCGGTTCGATGGTGGCGTATTGTCTCGGCATCACGCATCTCGACCCGCTCGAACACAATCTCATCTTTGAACGTTTCCTCAATCCTGACCGCATCTCGATGCCCGACATTGATTTGGATTTTCCCGACGATGCGCGGCAGGACATGATTAACTATACGGTCAACAAGTACGGCAAAGAAAACGTCGCGCAAATTATTACGTTCGGCAAAATGTTGGCAAAGGCGGCGATTCGTGATGTCGGACGCGCGATGGATTATCCGTTGAGCGAAACGGACCGCGTCGCCAAATTGATTCCGATTGGTCCGGGGCAAACGATTGACGGCTCGCTTGAAAATGTGCGCGAGTTTCGCGAACTGTACGAAGGTTCCGATTACATTCGCAAACTGATTGACAACGCGAAATTGTTGGAAGGCGTCACGCGCAACGCGTCCACGCACGCGGCGGGCGTCGTCGTCACCGACAAGCCCGTCATTGAATACACGCCGCTGCATCGTCCCACGCGCGGCGATGAATCCGGCACGCCCGTGACGCAATATCCGATGGGCGACCTCGAACACATCGGACTTTTGAAAATTGATTTTCTCGGACTCGCGCATCTGACGATTGTGCGCGAAGCGTGCAAACTCATCAACGAACGTCACGGCACAAATTACGATTTGAACTCGATTCCCGTCGAAGATGCGAAAGCGTTCGAGTTGATGGCGCGCGGGGATGTGATTGGTCTGTTCCAATTGGAGGGGGGGGGGATGAAACGCGTGGTGACGCAGATGCGCCCCACGAAATTTGACCATATCGTCGCGACGATTGCGCTCTATCGTCCGGGTCCGATGGACTATATTCCCGATTACATTGCGCGTCTGCACGGGCAGCAAAAAATCGAATATCGCCATCCCGCGCTCGAACCGATATTGGGTGAAACGTTCGGGATTATGATCTATCAAGAACAGATCATGCGGATTGCGCGCGATTTGTGCGGATTCTCCGGCGGCGAAACCGACACCCTGCGAAAAGCCGTCGGCAAGAAAAATAAAGAAGCCATCTTGAAACAGCGCGAAAAATTTATTTCGGGCGCGGGCAAGACGGGTATCATCACCAAAGAAATTGCAAGCGGCATTTTTGACGACATTGAATTTTTCGCGCGGTACGGGTTCAATAAATCGCATGCTGCCGTGTACGGCGTTCTCACTTGTCAAACCGCATACCTCAAAGCGCATTACACCATCGAGTACATGACCGCACTGCTTTGCACGGACATTGGCAACACGGAAAAAATCGCCATGTTCATCGCCGAAGCGCGGCATTTGGGAATTCAAATTTTGCCGCCCGATGTGCGCTACAGCGGCATGAAATTTACGATAGACGATGGCGCACACGCGATTCGCGCCGGGCTGCTCGCCATCAAAAATGTCGGCGAAGGTCCGGTGCAGGCGATTCTCGATGGACGGGACGAAAAGCCGTTTGATTCGCTCGACGATTTTTGCACGCGCGTAGATTTGAAACAAGTGAACCGCCGCGTGTTGGAATCGTTGATGAAAGCAGGCGCGTTCGACGCGTTCGGACATCGCGCGCAGCTGCTCGAAGCGATTGACCAAATGCTTTCCGTGAGCGCGTCGCATCACAGCGCGAGCGCGGCGGGACAATTGAGCATGTTCGGCGGCATGTTGGCGGCGGACACGTTCGGCGAATTGCCCAAGGTCAAAGAGATTGACAACAAAACGCAGCTCGAATGGGAAAAAGAGTTGATGGGCGTGTACTTTACGCCGCATCCATTGTTGAAACTCGCGGACGCCGCGAAAAAACATGTCGGCGCGTTCACGGGCGAAATTACGAGCGAAAGCGACGGACACCAAGTCACCATCGGCGGCATTATCAAAAGCGTGCGCCAAATCACTACCAAAAAAGGCGACGCGATGGCGTTCCTCCAAGTCGAAGACCCGCAAGGTTCGATTGAAGTTGTCGCGTTTCCGCGTGTGTTCAACGACTGCCGCGATGTGATTCACGAAGACGCGCTGGTGCTTGTGCGCGGCAAAGTCCAGGTGCGCGAAGAAAAAATCGCGCTGCTCGCGGACTTGATTTGGAATTTTCCGATTGACGACGCGTCATCACGCATCCTGTTTGGGACAGGCGGGGCGCGTGATGACGCGTCAACTCCCAAACCCGAAGCCGTCGCGCACGCCGACCGACCCATTCCCGGAATTTTTTCCAACACGCCGGTCATTGTTCCCAAACCCCCGCCGAGCGTGAATGAAATCGTCGAACGCGTCATGGACGATTGGCTGCCGCCGCCGGGAGAGTGGGATGAGGAACAGACGACAGACGACAGACCACAGACGAGAGACGAGAAACGACAAGCACATGTCATTGATGAAATTCCGCAAGCTACGGGAGTGATTGAACAAGTTGCGGCTGCTGAAAATTCAAATGTCACTGTTGCCGAAACGCAGACGGAAACTCTCGACGCTGACGATGAATGGTTCAAACCGAATGACGACGCATTTGCGGAACCGGAACCAATTGCTTCGAATATTGAAACGCTTACCCTAAAACAAGAAACAGTTAGCGTGCCTGTCGAACCACCAATGAACGAAATTCCAACACCCGCGCAAAACAGTGCGCCTCCCCCAACCAATCCCGTTCCCGAAATCAAACTCGGCGGCGGCGTCGCCATTCCGAGCAAGAATGCCGGCAACGGCGCGACGCGCCCGCAGCATTCCGCGCCTGCCCCACGCGGCAATGTGGGAAACGTCGCGCGCGAAAATTCTCCCGTCTATGTTCCGCGCGGCAATGGCAACACGCGCCGCGTGCGCGTACGCATGTATCGCACGAACGACGACGCGCTCGACACGAAACGAATGCGCGAAGTGGTGAAACTATTACGCAGCGCGGAAGGACGTGACCGCTTTGCGCTCATTGTCCCGTCGCAAAAAAGTTGGATCGAACTCGACTTTCCAAATTTCTATACCAACATTGACCAAGTGATGCCCGTCCTGATGGATAGAGTAAGTGATTGGGGCGAAGTAGAGTTGGGTTGAAAAAAAATCCGATGCGTGCCGCATCGGATTTTTTTTCAACGTTGATATAATCAAGCACATGTTGCGTTCGCGCTTGATTATTTTGCTGCTTGCGCTTGGCTTCATCATTGCCGCCGCGTTTGCCCTCGCCATTTTTTTCATCCCCACACCCCACGTCGTTCAAGTCGAACCCGCGAACGACGCAACCGAAATTCTACTCACGTCACCAATAACAATTACGTTCTCAACCGCAATGCAGCGCGTTGAAACACAGAACGCGATTTCGTTCACGCCGCGCGTCGCGGGAGAATTTTTCTGGCGGGATGACCAAACCGTCGTGTTTGGACCCATCGCAAAACTTCCCGTTTCGACAACGCTCACCATCAACATTTCGCAAAATGCGCGTTCGTGGCTGATGCGTCCGTTGCCAGAGGAAACCGTTTCGCGTTTCACAACCTTGTCGTATTTGGCTGTGGTGAGCAGCACGCCGCAGCGCGACGCGCAGTTTGTGCACACGCCTGACCGCATCGTTGTAGAATTCAATCGCGCGCCCGATGGAAATCTTTTGGCGGACAGCATCATGCTCGAACCGCCGTTGGAAAAAATCGCGCTCGCTCTGCAAGGAAATGTTTTTACACTCTATGGCGCGTTCGAGCCGCGCACCCGCTATCGCTTTATTCTGCCGGGCACTGTCTTGGACAAACAATACAGCATCGAATTGGGACAAGACTACGAGTGGAATTTTTACACCACCGCGCAGTATCCGAATTTTTCGATTTTGAATCGCGGACGCGTTCTAAAATTTTCCCCGAACGCGCCGATTGAAATTCCAACGCAATTTACAAATGTCTCGCGTTTGGATGTCGCGTTGTATGAAATTTCACAACAGGCGTTTGATGAAAATGCCAATGCGCCATTTGAAGAATGGTACGTGTTTCAACCGTCCACCGCGCCGCGTGTCACACAAAGCATCGTTACAAACGCGCAGCCCGACAAGTACGTCCAACAAAAAATCGTTCTTGACTCTCTTGCACGCGGAACCTATTTTTTGAAAATTAACACGCCCGAAGACGTGAGCGACGCACAACTGGTATTGGTAGAATAACTTGCCGAGTTTCAAAATTTTCTCTGAAAATTTTGAAACTCGGCAATCCCTCCTTCACAATTCCTCCATAATTCCTATAACCCCTTTTCACAGAGTGCGCGTATAACAGATATAGTTCCCGAAAAGGAGTCGCCCATGAAAATACTCACCCTGCTGTTTATCTCCCTCTCGCTGCTCACGCTGGTCGCGTGCGGACGCGAGGAAAAATTATCCGAGCCGGAAATTCAAGCCACCGTACAAGCCGCGCTCATTGCCACTTCTATCGCGCAAGCCAATTCCGCAAACCAGGTGAATAACGCGGTGAACGCGACGTTGACCGCTGTCGCGCCGACGCCAACGCCGAATACGCTTGTCGTCACCGCAACGTCGAACCCGCAGCCCACCATCATTTACATTCAAACGACGCCATTGCCGCCAACCGCGACACCCGCGAACGTTGTGGTGATGACCGAACAAGAACTCGCCGCGCTGATTGACCAAGCCGTTGCCGAAGCATACGCGGCGGCAGAAACCGCGTACACGACGACGACCACTTCCACCGCCGACGACACCGTAACGACGCAAGAATCGCAAAGCATGACGTACACCGTGCAGCTCTCGGAGCAGCAAGTCGAAGAAGCGCTCGCGCTGATTGACCAATACTATGCCTACTATAGCGAGGTCTCGCAAGAAACGTTGGCAACGCTTCAGACGATTGAACAGGACTTGAACGAAATCGCGGCAAACACTACTGCGATGGCGCAATCGCTCGAAGAAATCAATCAAACTCTAGAGCAGGGACTCGAACTCGCGCAAGAAACGATTACCCAGCTCGAAAGCGCGGCGCAAAACGCGCAGCAGCAAGCGAACGAAGCGAAAACCAAAACGCAAGCGTGGTACGATGCGACGCAAGCGCAAATCGAAACGCGCGCCCAAAACGCGTTGAACGTGCAGCCGAACGCGGTTGCCAACACACCGCAAGAAGCCGTCGCCCAAGTTCGTGGTTATGTCGAAACCGCGCAGCGCACATTAAACAAAGGAAAACTTTCCACACAAGACATTCAAACTCTCGCGCAGCAAGGCGCGAACACGAAAGCGAGTTTGCAAAAATTCGGCGGCGCCAACGCGCAGCAATTTTCCGGCAGCGTGGACAAAATGACGGTCCTCGTCGCCAAAGGCGAATTGCCGCAAGCGAAACAAGAATATGGAAATTTGGAATCAAGTTCGCGCACGCTCGAATTTAATGCCAAAGCAAACGACAACGTGCGTCCCGGTGGAAACAACAATCAACCCGGAGGCAACAACCCAAAACCCGGCGGGAACAATCCGCAGCCCGGCGGCGGGAACAATCCAAAACCGAAACCGCGTCCATAAAAAAACGGAGCATCCTGTCAAGGAGCTCCGTTTTTTTCTTTTTGTCCCACCACAAACGTATTCATCGCGCCGTAATGTTTTCCCAACATCATTCGCAAAAACCAGCGCCGCGGCAATGTGCGGCGCGGCAGGAACGGCGGGTCATCGTGTCCCGACGCAAGAATTTCAAAACCCGCGCGCAAAAACATATTTTCCAGCAGCGGACGCGGGTACGGACGAACGTGCGTTGGGTCAAGCCAAAACGTTTCGCTGATGACATCAAGCGAAACGGGATTCGGCGTAATCACAATGAAACGTCCTTGCGGCACAAGCACACGCGCGCACTGTTCCAACAAAACGCGCGCATGGAACGGCGTGAGATGTTCAATCACATGCGCGCAATACACCGCGCTGTAACTCGCCGCATTCTGCGCGGTCAAAAATTGCAGCGCATCCTCTTGGACCACATCCAAATTTTTGCCGCGCGCAATTTCAATTGCCTCTTGCGCGAGTTCCACGCCGCGTCCAATACGCCCGCGTTCGCGCACCAATTCCAGAAAAACACCCGAGCCACAGCCCAAATCCAAAATCGGAAATGCAGTTGGCGCTGCGATTGCCCAATCAACAAAGCGCGAATGGTACACGCGCAGTTGCGCCGCGCCGCCGTAAAATTCGTTCAGTCCGCTCGATTTCATCTCAATCACTCGCCCGCGCGAAAAAGAATTTGCGCGGAAAATTTTTCACCATCTCGCGCCCCATTTTTAAATAATGACGCGCCTCTGCACTGCCCCACCACGCGGCGAGGACGAGGTACACCAACGCGGTGATTGCCAGCGAAATGCCCAATGCAACAAACAACGCGACGTTCTGAAAATTTTGTGCGAGCTGCGCGCTGAAAAACAAACCAAGCGCGAGCGCCACACCCGCCGCGCCCGCCGCGCCGAGCGAACGCTGAAAAATCGCGCGCCAGCCCTTTCGCTCAAACGCAAAGCGCGCAAACAACACACAACCAAACACTTGCGAAACGACGAACGCCATCGGCAGACCGCGCAATCCAAACACGCGCGCACTCACAAACGCGGCAACGATGTACACTGCCGTATTCAGCACTCCCAAACCCAGCGCCAAATTCATTTTGCGCTGCGCGTGCAGCCCGCGCGTGAGAACGAGCAAAACGCCTGCCGGGGCGACGCCGAGCATAAAAAGTTGCGCGAGCGCAGCCGTCGTTTGCGTGTCTTGTACAGAAAACGCGCCGCGCTCAAAAATCAATCGCACAACCGATTCCGCATTGAAAAAAAACCAGAGCGTCAACGGCAGCGTCAAGAAAACACTCGCGCGCACGCCTTGCGCCAACGCGTCATTCCACGATTCCTGTGCGCGCTGTGAGTCCGCGTGCGCTTGAATCAAATGCGGATACAGCACGAGCGCGAGCGAACTCGACATGACAACGCCGGGAATTTGAAACAATTTTCCCGCATACGCGAGGAGTGAAAGTTCACCTGTTGGAAATGTGGAACTCACCACGCGTTCGACAATCGGCACACTCTGCGCAAGTGCGACGAACGCGACGAGCGGAAGAAACAAACGGAATGTTTCGCGCACCTCCGCGTTATTCCACGCGAACGCGAACGCGGGACGCCAACCTTGCCGATACAAACCGAACGCCTGCGCAAGCAATTGAATCAACGCGCCGACAGTCAAACCCAACACCGCGCTTGCAATTCCGATATGTTGACCAAGCGCGAGAATTGCGAGAAATGCCGCGCCGTTGACAAGAACCGCTGCCAGCGCGGGCAAACGAAACGAGCCGAGCGCGTTCGCAAAGGCGCCGAGCAGCGCGGACATGCCCAACAAAAACAACAGCGGCGCGCCGAGTTGCGTCAAAGAAATTGCCAACGCGCGTGTTTCCTCATCCCATCCCGGCGCAAGCCACAGCACAAGCCAGCGCGCGGCAAAAAAAATCAGCGCGACGCACAGCGCCAATATCACCCCCCCCCACGAGAGGAGCGTATTTGCCAACGTCCACGCCTGCGCGCGATGGTCCAAACGCGAACGAAACACAGGCAACAGCGCGGGCGCGAGCGCGCCGGACATGAGTACCGTCGCGAGCATCGTCGGAATAATTGTCGCCACGAAAAACGCGTCGGTCAATACGTTCGCGCCAAACACAGCCGCCAAACTCGCATCACGCGCATAACCCAGCAGCATTCCAAACGCGGACAACACCGCGACGCCCGTCAACGCGCGCAGTGGCTCAAAACGCGGCGCAGCATTCATCTAGCGCGGCTCCACCTTGAGCACGTTCGACGAAACCCAAAAAATTCGATTGTTCACGCGGACTTGGTACAAGACAGAGGATTCGACTTGGGCGCGTTGAATGGCCTCGCCGCCGCCCGCGCCGGAAATTTCCGCGCACAGTCCCAAAATCAACGGACGCGGCGACTGCGCTTCACACGCGAAAATTGTATCGCTCACAAATTCGACGCGTGCTCCGGCAACGTTCGTATCGTATTGCGGAAGCGGCGCGGGCGTTCCGACAACATTGTCGTTCAGAGTCCAAAAATGGAGTGTGCCGCCGCTCGACAAAAGATGTGTAAAAGCGCCCTCTTGCGCGAGAATTTGAAATGCGGAATTCGTGTCGGGCGCGGTGTAGAGCCACAGTTGGTCTGTCGGCATCGGCGCGTCTTGATTCAACGCAAACACTTGCGCGAAGGGTTTGAGATACACCGTTCCTGCGGGAGGCGGCGTCGGCGTATCTTGTACCGTCAACACACCGCCTTGGTGCACAATGACCAACGGTTGCCCCGTGCGGTCTACGCGCGTTTGCAACGTGTACGAACAACCCGGCGCGAATTCAACTTGCCCCGTCACCACCAAATTGTTTGTCGCATTCGGCACAAGCGGCACTTTTAATTCCACCGGACGCGCCGTCGAAAAATCTCCCTGCTGCGAAACCGTTCCCGCTTCGCTCGTAATCGTAATCGCGCGCCCGCGTCCCAACGTGACAGAAATTTTTTGTGACAACAAATTCGTCGGCGATACGACAGGATTCACCCACAACGGTTCAGGCGTCGCGGGAATCGGACAGCCGCTTGTGGGCAAAGGCAATGGCGCAAGCGTTGGAATGTCAGTTGGTCGGAGAGTCGGAATTTCAGTTGGGAAAAGGGTTGGCGACGCGAGCGCGATTTGTGTTGGCGTGCGCGTGGGAATTGGCGCAGTCAACGCGCCGAAAAACGAAATCAGCAGCGGTAACGCGATGATGAGGACGACGAGCAAAGCGAGCGCGGCAATACGCGCGAATCGTTCGGGCATTTTGAATAAAGGATGAGGGATAAAGGATGAAGGATAAAAGTAATCAGTAATCAGTAATCGGTAATCAGTAGACTGATTACTGATTACTGACCTCTGATTACTGTTCACTTGAACGCCAACTGCGGTGTCACATCCGCCGTTTCTTCGACATCGAGACGCTGAATGATTTCTTTTTCTTCGGGCGTGACCAAAACTTTTAACGTGGTATAAAAACCATCGGGTAACACGAGAACGCAGTACCCGCGCGGGCGACGGCGCGCGCCGATAATCAAATCAATCAGCGCGGGCTCGTACCCTTTTTCCACGAGCATCTCGCGGTCTTCGGGTCCTACCTGAAAATACGCGACAGTGCGAAATTTTTGCAGCGCGATTCCCAAATTGCTGCCCAACAAATCGCGTAACGTTTGTGTCGCGGCGGCAATGACGAGTTTGCGTTCCGCCCAGTCTTTGAACGCTTCCGCGACGTACGTCGCCACTTGCTGCGCGTTGTCCGAAAGTTCGCGGTCTTTGGGCATGAGACGATGCACTTCGTCAATCACCAACGCGGCGGGAGAATTGCGCGACGGTAACCACTCTTCATAAAAAATTTTCATGAACGCGAGCAAGCATGGGTCATCCGCGAGCGCGTACGGACGCGTCCCCTTCACCGGTTGATACAACACTGCGCGTTCGGAAAAAAGTGCCGCGCGCGTTTTTTCCTCAAACCATTTCAAATCGTCTGTCGGATGCAGCGTCACACCGCCAATCGCTTCGAGCGCCGCTTTCATGCGCGTCGAATATTTAAGGTTGATGGCGACGACTTTATAATTCAAAATTTGCAAGCGCAATAAAAACCAAACAATCAGCGTGGACGATTTTCCGCCGCCCTGGTCGCTCACCAACAACACGGGTCCGGTGTCCGAACGAAAATCCGCGTAACGCAAACCCTCTTTCCCTGCCGTCACACTGCGCCCCAACAAAATTCTGCCGCGCGCATCGGCGAGATGAATATCGCTCCCTTCTTCGCGCGCCAGCGTCGTCAACACTTGCGTCGTCAATAAACGCTGCGCGGGCGGACGCGGCGGCATCGTCAACCAATTCATCGCGCGCACCATTACGTTTGACCCTTCACGGTGTTCAGGGCGGGCTGTCTGCCGTTTCACGTTCAACACTGGCAGCCATGCTTCCATCGAATTGTCCAATGCGCGGTCTGTCAGCGGTGTGAGATTCAACGCGGTGAGGTACGATGCCGCAAAGTTTTGATTCGTCTGCGACTCGCGTTCGTCCCTTCCCCACGTCACCAAATATGTTTCCGTATCGAAAAGATATTCGAGCGAACGCTTGTCTTCCAATTTTTCCAAAATTTCCCGTAGTTCCCTTGCTTGCCTAAATCTTCCCAATCCGGGAACTCGCGCCGCCAACAATTCACCGCGAATTTGCGTCGCACTCGTATCACGCGGCAGTGGCGTAATCGTCACGCTCAACATTCCATCCGCCGCGCTCAACGCGCGCATCAACGCGTCGCGCGCATCATTGAACGGCGTATTGACGCGCAACACTTGCAGCACATTTTTTTGTTCGCGCGCTTGCGAAACGAGCTGCGCGCCAAGTTGCAATTGTTCGGGAATGTAACCGCGA
This sequence comes from uncultured Chloroflexota bacterium, assembly GCA_937870825.1. GTDB lineage: Bacteria > Chloroflexota > Anaerolineae > UBA4142 > SHND01 > SHND01. Next base: position 50,352 of record CALMZO010000329.1, read on the forward strand.
TACGCCACACGCGGCAGTGTGCCTGCATCCAGCAGCGTCGCCTGTTGAATTTGGGCGAGAAAACTTTCGCCGCCAAAAATCATTCGCAGCAGCGATTCCGCCGCGAACGCGCCCAGCGGTGACAAGCCCATGTCCAACGCGCCGAGCCAATCGCGCACGCGGTCTTGCACATGCGTCGGATACACAATGCCCGTGATGACGACACGCGCGCGTTTTGCGCCGCTCGCCGCGAGTTCTTGCAGCGCGTCGAGATACTCTTGCGGCACGCGGCTCGCGCCGTCGCTGTCGGTCAAATCGAGTTGTCCGAGATGGTAATCGGTGAGCCAAAATAATTTTATCGGGACCGCGCCTTCTTCGTGCTGCGCGAGATACGCGAGGAATTTTGTCAGCGTGTCGGCGACGTCGGCGGCAGCGAGCGCGGGTTTGTAGCCCGTGCGTCCGAGCGTGAGCAGCGCGACGTGAACATGTGTCCCATCGCGCGAAACGATTTCGCCGTCGCTCTCGATTTTTTGAATGGGCAGTCGTCCCGCGACGGTTTCCAAATTCAACTTGCCGCCGTTCGTTTCATGCTGCGCGATGAGCCAAAACAAAATTGCGCTCACCACAAATAACAGCGCGCCCAACATCCCTGCGCGCACATCGGCGAGTCCGAGCAAAACAATCGCGACGAGCGATGCGGCGATAATGGCGAGCAGATACATTTTCGCTTCGGGCTTTTGCGACGGCAAGGTCAGCGGTTTGAACAACCACTCGTACAACGAACGCAAACCGCCGACCACAACACGCCACCGTTTGTAAAACGCGAAAAGCAAAACATAAAACGTGACGGGTCCGAGAATTTGAATCCCCGCGAAATCTCGCAGCGCCGTCCAAGCGAGCATCAACCCGCCGAGCGTCAGCGCGAGCAATTCCAACCACGTCAACCCAATCGTGGTTGTGTAATTGAGAAATGCCCACAGGCGCGTGAGAAATATCGCGCGGGGGGAAGAATACGTTCGCATAAATTTTAACGACTGAGCCGCACAAAATCGCCGCGCTGAATACCCTTCAACGCCTCAAGAATTTTCGGTACAAGCGGACTCAACGATTCATATTTATTGTTGACGGCAACGAGCAGAATGAACGCAATATCAAAACGCTTCAGATCCTGTTGATACTCTAAATTTTGGTCAACGATGACAAACACATCGAATCGCTCACTGGCAAGCCGCAGCAGTTCGCCGTTCTTTTTACCGCGCCATCCGATTTCGGTAACAGTTGCCACATCGTGTCCGCGTAAATCCCGTTTCAAGCGGCGCGGCACGGATTCATCTAAAAGAATTCGCCTCGTTCAAGCCAAAGCAAGTTCTTTCGCGTACTCTAATACTGCCTGCGCCTGTTCACGCGTCACAGAGGGAAAATCATCCAAGAATACATCCAATGGATCGCCTCCTTCCAGATAATCAAACAACGTTTGCACGGGAACACGCGTGCCACGAAAGACCGGCGTGCCGCTCATAATTTCAGGGTCACGCACAATCAACTCACTGGAAAGAATCTGTGGTTCCATTTTGTCCCCTTTGCTTACAACTCACTCAACCTAACTTTCCGATGCAAATTCCGCGTTATCACATTCCGCGAAATCGGCGACTGCAAAATCAATTCGCAGCCGCGCGCATAAGTATCCCACACGCGTTTGTTTTGATTCAAGGCGGCGAGTTCGTCCCACACTTTCACCGTCAAAAATCCGAGCGGCACATATTTGAATGTCGCGCGAATCGGCAAATAGCCCATGCCGCGCATTTTCAAATCGCGTTCCACAATCAAGTACACACAGCGCGGCTTTGTGCCGACTGCCGCCAGCCACATGTTGCCGATGGTCAAACTCGCATAGCTGTCATGGATGCCGAACCACGCGTCGTTGGGATACAATTTCGATGGCGCGCGAAACGCCTTTTCAAAAAATAAAACGAGTTCGTTTGCAAATTCGTTCGCGCCGCGTTTTGCCAGCCACGCGCGCGTTTCGATTTGCCACTTCTTGTTGTGTTTCACGCGAGCTGCTTTGCCATGAACACGCGCCGGAAACCATTTTCTTGGCGGCGTTCGGTTTCCACGTAACCCAAGTGCTTGTAAATTTCAATGTTCTCTACCATTTTTTCATGCGTGTAAAGACGAATTTCGTTCCGCCCCTGCGCGCGCGTAAATTCTTCTACAAATTGCATCAAACGTTTGCCGATGCCCTTGCCTTGCGCGTTCGGCGCGACGGCGATATTTTCCAACAAGACATGCGCGTCCTCGCAGTACAGCACCACGAGTCCACACACCGCCGCATCGTGCTCCAACACATGCACCGTTTCGCGCGCAATCAATTCGGCGTAATCTGCCAACATCGGCATCGGCTTTCTGCCAATGCGCGCAATGTATTTTTCGTACGCGGCGTTGACGATTTGAACCACCGCGTCGTAATCACGCGCTGTTGCGAGACGAATGGTTGCCATTATTAAACCCACGAGGCGATGCTCTGCTCCAACTCTTGCGGGGTATAAAAGTGTTGCGCATACTGGGTGCTGTGCCATTCGGTTACCCAATCGCGTGGCAGGCAAAGTGCCTTCAAAAAATCGCCGTGGATATTGCCAGTTCGTTTTGTCTCACCTACGTTGCGATTGACCAAACGAAACTCTGGAATTCCAAGAAAATCGTACATGGCTTGGGTTGCGACTTGATTCAGGTCTTCCAGCCGCACAAGCAACAAGCTCAGGTTTTGATGGTGATAAATCTGATAGCCGCGCGTTTTATCGAAGGGTACGGCATACACATCGAGTCCAAACGGTTCTTGGAGTTGACGCTGAAACCAACCACGCGGCGTATGGTCACCGAAACGATGAACAAAATAGTCTGTAACTTCGGAGATGCCAAGTTCACCGCGTTCATATCGTTCTACCGGATTCGGAAAATGATTTTCGATATTTTCAAAAAATGCCGAAATCAAGCGCGGCACAGGCAGGCGCGTCAAACTGATGAAATTCCATTTTTTGTTCGGGTGCCGTGCCATTTCGGCGCGGACCTCCTTGGCCACTTTAATCAGTTGCAGCGCTTGTGCTGCTTGTGCTGGCGTGCGACGCTGCGACACCTCTGCCATGTAGTCCAATTCATTCAAATAATGCAAATGATACAGCGGCACACCCAATTCCAAACGCTTGAGGGAATAATAGACCGAAGTCGAACCGACTTTGCCCATTTGATACACGACGATGGGGTTGCGAATGCCGAATTTTTTCGGCGCGCGTCCAAGCGTACGCGCAACATGCACGCCCCCGCCGTTCCAATACATCCACCGCGCTGCCCAGTCGAAAACGCCTTGCACGCCCTCTTGCGTGAGGCGTTCATTCAATTTTTGCAGACGAAAACTTTTCATCGCTTTATCACGATTCTACACCCACCGCGCCACACTCGCCGCCAATTCGCTCTCGTTGTAAAAATGGCGCGCATAGCGCGTGGCGTCTGTAGCGTTAATATATTCGCGCGGCAAACGCAGCTGCGCGAGAAACTCGCGGTACAGGGCGCCGTACGGTTTTTCACTGCCGATATTTTTTTGTGACAATTGAAAATGCGGCAGTCCCAAAAACGCGCGCATCGCGTCACCAACACACGCATTCAGATTTTCCAGGCGAATCAGCAACAAACGCGCGCGTTCGTTCTCGTACATCGCGTAACCTTGCGCGTGCGGAAACGGCGTGGCAAAAACATCAATGCCAAACACATCGCGCACCTGGTCGTCGAACCAATGAATCATGGACGTATCTTGAAAGCGCGCCCAAAACGTTTCATTCAATTCTGCAACGCCGATTTCATTGTTTTTCCAACGTTCCCAAAAGTTTGGCACATACGCGTCCACGTTTTCAAAAAAATCCGACAGCGCGCGGGGAATCGGCGCGCGCACCAAACTCACGAGCGCCCATTTTTGCCACCGCGCGCTGTCCACAAGGTTTCGCAGCGCGCGTCCTTCGCGGAGCGCGGCAAGATTGCCTGTCGGGTCTATGCGCGTCCGCCGCACGCCTTCTTCGTACACCTCAAAGCGATTCAAAACGTGCGCGTGATACACCGGCACATCCAAATCCAAATCGCGCAGCGCATCATACACCGACGACGAACCGACTTTGCCCATCTGGTAGACAATGATGGGCGTGTCAATGTTAAATTTTTTGCGCGACCGGCGATATTTCAATTCCGCGCGCACGCGCGGCATCGCAGGCACGCGATACAGCTTCCCTTTCCAGTACAGCCAGTTCGCAGCCCACCCGGGCAGCCCGCGAATGCCTTGTTCGTTCACGCGTCGTTGGATTTTTTGCAAGGCCATCATTCGTTCAACATTCGCTTGCGCGCCTCATCAATTTCGCGCGCGCGTGATGCTTCTGCCGACGACGGCAAATTCGCCGCCGCGTAATCGCCCGCGCTGTCCGGCACCATGTCCGTCCACGCGCGTCCCACCGCATCGCGCATCATCGCAAACGGAATGCTGAAAAATTTCCAGGAAAGTACGGTGAGCAACAATCCGGCGGGCAGCACGAGCCATGTGTAGCCCGCCACATCTTGCGCGGCAGCCAACGCCAGGACGAGCAGCAGCAACGCCCCTTGCGTCACCAACGCGAACCACGATTCAAAAAATCCGGAAAGGACGCGTCCTGCCGCACGCGGGCGCGTCCCTTCGATGAGTACGGAAAACGGAATCACCAACACGCTCAACAAGCGCAACAAAATCAATGCAATGCCGCGATACACAATTTGCAACAAAACGACGAGAAACAAAATAATGGAAACAAACAACGACAAAATGGAAAGCAAGCCGCCGTTGTTTTGCAAATTCGACAACACACGCATCACCTGGTCGAGCAGCGTTGCGCGCGCGAAAAAATTCGCGTCTGCCGTTCCGCTCAACGCAATCGCAAGCGCGCGTCCCAAATCGCTCATGCCGCGCATAATCACCGCAAACGCGGCGAGAAAAATCATGACGCCAATCACCAAGCCAATGTACAACAACGGATTCGGAATCGGACGTTCGCGGTACACACTGTACGCGAGCGTCACCACGTACGCGAGCGCGTACAGCGGCGTCAACGTGAGCAGCGTGCTTGCCACGCTTGCCGCGAATTGATTGATGCCGAGATTCGGGTCCGCGAAATCCAAAAAGAAAATGCCCGCGCCCGGTTGATTCAAAAAATCCGTCGCGCCCTGTTTTGATTGTTCAAAAATTTGGTCAACGTTCGGGGTTACCTTGCCTTGCGCCAAATCGCTGACCATTCGCACAATCGCGTACACTTTGTCCAATTCGCTGACGCCGGGAATTTGCAAACCACTGCCTCCTTCTCCTCGTGGGAGAGGGACAGGCGGTGAGGTTGGAATCGGCGTCGGGTCTTGCGCGTGCGCGACCAGCTCACTGCCCATCGCCAACAGCAACGCGCAGCATATCGCCGCATACACCATCCAATTTCCGGTACTCTTCACACTCAGAGCAAGATGAGCGAGGATGACACATTCATCCTGACGCATCATCACGCACAATGCCACTCGACGCGCGGCATGCGTGATGACGTGTCACAGCCCTCATCCCTCATCCCTTATCTTCCCAACAGCCAATCAAAAAATCCCTGTGCCGCGCCCGGCGCGCTCGATTCCGCCGCCGCGCGTCCTGCGAGCAAAAATTGAAACAGAAACCCGCTCAACAGCGCGACGCCGACGCAAATCACCAAAATTCGCACCGTATTTTTCACCTGCTGCCGTCCTTCCACGCTGTCCGTGAACGTGTCGCCCTGCACAAAAAAAATCCAGGCAAGGCGAAACAAAAAGTAAAACGCGAGCAGCGTGAAAATCACAAAGACCCACGATAACGGCGAACTGAAATTCCCCGACAACAATTGTTGAATCAACTCTGGCATCCTCTTGCTCCTTTTGCAAACTACACAAAAGCTGTGGCACGTCGCGCCACGGCGATATTATATACTATCGTATTTCAAAGCGATTTTTTCACCCGTGCTATAATTCCCCGCGTGCTTGCGACGCAATCGGAACGGCTCACCATTCTCATCCCCGCGTTTAATGAAGCCGACACGCTCGGCGAGGTCATTTCCCAACTGTGCGCCCTCTATCCCCAATCCGAAATTCTGGCGGTGGACGACGGTTCGACGGATGCGACCGCGACAATTGCCGAAACGCGCGGCGCGCGCGTGATACGACATCCTTACAATAAAGGTAACGGGGCATCCATCAAAACGGGACTGCGAAACGCGACGCGCGAACTCGTTCTCATCTTTGACGCGGATGGACAGCACGACGCGCGCGATATTGCGAAACTTGCGGAATGTGTTGGCGAGTACGATTTGGTCGTCGGCGCGCGCGATGAAAATTCACAGACCGATTTTGGACGCCGCATGTATCATCACGTCTTGAATGCGCTCGCGTCGTATCTGTCCGGGATGCGCGTGCCCGATGCCACATCCGGTTTTCGTGTCGCGCGGCGCGCCGATTTGCTCCAATTCATTCACCTCTTGCCCAACGGTTTTTCCACGCCCGTGACGACATCGCTCGCGTTTATCAAAGCGGGCTATTCGGTAAAATTTTTGCCGACGACGATGTTGAAACGACAGGGGGGGGTGAGCAAAATCAAACCGGTGCGCGACGGCACGCGTTTTGTCATCATCGCCTTTCGCATGAGTACGATGTTCGCGCCGATGAAGTTGTTTTTGCCTGTAAGCGCGGCGTTGTTCGTCACCGCGTTGTTGTACACCATCGTTGACATTTTATTTTTCTCGCATCGGCTCTATATCACCAATTCCGCCGTCCTGCTTTTCACCATGACGATTTTGATTTTTCTCATCGGGCTGGTCGCCGAACAAATCGCCGCGCTGCGGTTTGAACGCGTGGAGAAGGAGTAAGTAGCAGGTATTAGGTAGCATGGAACACTTTACCACTTGCTACCTTATACCTGCTACCCGCATCATGCAATTCCTCAAACGTTATCAAACTCCCCTCCGCCTTCTCACGGCCCTCGCGCTCATCGCGCTTGTACTCTTTTTGAAGATTGATTTGCGCGAGACGTTTTCCATCCTCGCCAATGCGAATGTCCTGCTCGTCGCGCTGTCGGTGTTGGGGTTCATTCCGTTCTTGCTCGTAAAAGCATGGCGCTGGCAAGTGATATTGCGTGACCTCGGTGTCGCAATTCCGTTTGGGCAAGCGGTTCGTCTTTATGCGCTCGGACTCGGCGCGGGCATGTTGACGCCGGGGCAAGTGGGCGACGCGGTAAAAATCGCATATTTTCGTGAACGCGGTTTTGGACAATCCATCATCTCGATTTTGTTGGACCGCCTGTGGGATGTTTTGATACTTGTCTTGCTCGCGGGCAGCGGCGCGTTGTTTTTTGTTCAATTGTTTGAAGGCGAATGGATTGCGATTGCGTTGTTGTTCGCGGGGACGGTTGTGGTATTCGCCGTCGTCAACCATCCGCGCGCGCAGCACTGGCTCTTTCACCAATTGCGCCGCGTGCGAAAAAAAGATGACGCGCTCGCGGCGTATGAACCGCAACCGCTTACCCTCACGCAAATTGTGGTACAATTTTTGTTGAGCATTCTCGCGACGGCGCTTGTGTACGCGCGTTTGTATTTGCTCACCAGCGCGTTGGGAATTTTCCTCGCGCCCGTTCCATTCGTCGCGGCAATGTCGCTTGCCACTATCGCCGCGTTGTTACCCATTTCGCTCATGGGCGGAATCGGCACACGCGACGCGGCACTGTTGCTCATTGCGCCCATTATCAACATCACCGGCGCACAGGCGCTCGCCATTTCAACGCTCATTCTTTTCATTCAACTCGTGAACGGCATCGTCGGATTCGCCGTTTGGCTCTTGGAAGGCAAGACACCGGAACCCAGAACAAAGAACACAGACGTAAGCCGCCCCTCGACTCTGTAATCTGTGTTCTGTAATCTGTGTTCTGACATCCGTGTTCTGTCATCTGTACTCTGTAATCTGAAATGCGCGTCCTCATGCTCACCTCGTCGTACCCGAAATTTCGCGGCGACACGACAGCCCCGTTCATCGAATCCATCGCGACTAACATTGCGCGTCAAAACGTTGCCGTACATGTTGTGCTGCCCGAACATCGCGAATTGAAACGCGGCGCGGTCGAAGACGGTGTGCATTTTGAACCGTACAAGTACGCGCTGAAAAAAGAATGGACGCTGTGGGGCTACGCGGAAGCGCTGCGCGGCGATGTGAAATTGAAACGCGGCGTGTACGCGCTCGCGCCGTTCGCCATCGCCTCATCGTTTCAAAAAATGATGCAAGTCACCGCGCGCGAAAAATTTGATGTCATGCACGCGCATTGGGTTTTGCCGAACGCGCCCGCGGCGGCGCTCGTCGCGCGGATTCGCAAATTGCCGCTTGTGATTTCGATGCACGGCAGCGATGTATTCATGGCAGAAAAAAATCGCGCGTTCGGCGCGACCGCGCGTTGGTGTTTTGACCATGCCGCGTGGAGTACCGCGTGCAGTGATGATTTGATGCAGCGCGCAATTTCCATCGGCGCGGATGAAAACAAAACCGAACTGATTCCCTATGGCGCGGACGCGAAAGCATTTCACGTTCATCCTGAACACGCCGCGCGTGTGCGCGCGGAATTGCAGCTCGAAAAAAATGACGTCATGATTCTCGCCGTCGGACGCATGGTGTATAAAAAAGGTTTTGAATTTCTCGTGCGCGCAATGCCGCAAATTTTACAGCACGCGCCGCACGCGCGTTTGGTGTTGGTCGGTTACGGCGATTTGCGCGACGAATTGCAAGCGCAGGCGCACGCGCTCGGCTTGAACGGACACGTCACCTTTGCCGGACGCGTGCCGCGCCAAGAAATTCCCGCGTATTTTAGCGCGGCGGATATTGTGAGTGTGCCGTCGGTGCGCGACGACGCGGGGAACGTGGACGGTCTGCCGAATGTGTTGTTGGAAGGGATGGCGGCAGGCAAAGCGATTGTTGCGAGCAACATCGCAGGTTTTCCTGATGTGATTGAAAATGAAGCGAGCGGAATTTTGGTCGAGGAAAAAAATTCGGATGCGTTGGCGCGCGCGATTGTGCGTCTCGCGCGCGATGAAACATTGCGCGAACGCTTGGGCACGCGCGCGCGAATGCAAGTGCATGAAAATTTGAACTGGGAAAACGTGGCGCGGAAATTTATCAATGCGTATGCGCGCGTGATAGAAAAACAAAGAGCCAATTGATGCGCTGATTCGAAAATAGACCTCACCCCCAACCCCTCTTTCACAAAGAGGGGGAGATTCTCATCTTTGGTGGTGAACAGAGAGCATGTCAACTTGTAGCATGAACGGAGGTATATATGCCCCGCAGTAAACAGACCAAAGGCATTTGCGCTTTTTGCGGCGCGGAAATCGGCAAAGGCACAGTCGCAAAACATTTGGCGAGGTGTGAAACACGTCGCGCCCTCCTTGCCCAAAGCGAAAACGAATCGCGCGCAGCGGAAACCCTTTATCATTTGCGCGTCCAAGCGATGGGCCAAAACGAGTTTTGGTTGGATGTGGAAGCGCGCGGAGAAAGCAAATTAAAAGACCTTGACCGTTATCTGCGCGGCATCTGGCTAGAGTGTTGTGGACACTTGAGCCGCTTCTCTATCGGCGGTTGGGGCGGAAATGAAATCCCCATGAGTCGCCAAGTCCAACAGATTTTTCGAGAAGGGACTGCGCTCGTACACATTTACGATTTCGGCACTTCTTCCGAAACAATGGTCAAATTTGTCGCAACACGCCGAGGGAAACCGACCAACACGCGTCCCCTCGCGCTGCTCGCGCGTAACGTAATGCCCGAAGCGAAATGTATCGAGTGTGACGCGGCGGCGCTGTGGTTGTGCAACGAATGTTTGATCGAGGACCAGGTGTGGGGCGTGTTGTGCCAAGCGCATGTTCAAACTCACCCGCACGACAATTACGGCAAGCCAGTCCGTCTGGTAAACTCACCCCGCCTCGGCTTGTGCGGCTATGATGGTCCTGCAGAACCGCCGTACTAGAATCCATCCGCGCGCGTATGAGTAAACTATCGCCTTCCTTCACCCCCCCCCACCTTACGCCTGAACAACAACTCGCGTATTTCGTTCAACGCGTGCGCGCGCAAATTCATCCCGCGTCGTTGGAAAAAATTCAAACGCGCGTGCGGGAATTGAATCTCGATTTTTCGAACGACGAAATTTTGATTCTCGCCGCGCTCGACAATCCGCGCCGTGTGCAGTGGTTTCTCGACAACGAAATTTATTACAACAATGACCACGCGACGATTGAACAAGAAGAAACGTCCATGTCGCCGCGCAGGGTGTTGCGAACGGGGATGGCGCACTGTTTTGAAGGCGCGCTCTTTGCGTTTGCGGTAAATTTTTTACACGGCTTTGAACCGCGCTGGATGTTGCTGGAAGGCAGCCGCGATGTGGACCACAATCTCGTGCTGTATCAAGACAAACACGCGATGCGTTGGGGCTGCAACGCGCATTCGGGCTATCCGCATCTGAACGGGCGCGACGCGGAATTTTTTACGCTGCGCGAATTGGCAGAATCGTACGCGCCGTACTATTACAGCGGGTACACGAACGACCCGCGCGATTTAACGCTCGTCGGTTTTTCCGAACCGGTGGATATTACAAAAAAATTTGGCGCGCTGTGGATGACACAACTCGAACCGACGTGGGATATTTATTATTTGCTCGTGGACGATTCGTGGATTTTTGAACGCATGACGCCGCCGTACGGGGAACAGTACCGCGACGCGAGCGAAACGCACGGTTACATGTTGATTGATGCGTTAAAAAAGAACTGGATTGAGGTGAGACCGCGTCCGTTCGTGAACGTCAATCATTTGCCGCCGCACGCGCAAACGATTTGGCACCAATTTTGGGAAGCGTTCGACCCGAAAGGTCATTTGCCGCGCGGACGCGCCGCCGCACTTGAAGGCGAATTTTTCAAAATCACCGGCACGACACCGATTGATTTGAATTTCAACGCGGAAGAGTTGGGTTATTTTTTGGAAAAGGGGTATCGCGTCGAACAACTTTTCACGCGCTCGTCTTGATTTCACCGCGCCATGATGTTTGTTCCAACGCTCTTGTCAATGCCGCGACAAAAAATACGTCCTCAATGTTTTTCGCTTCGCATGAGATGCAAGTCCACGAGATATTCCTGGTCTGCGTTCAAATTGCGAAATGCTACGCCCGCGCGATAGCCCTTGTCGCCGCGCGCCACCCACACCACGCGCGCGGGAATATCGCCATAGCCGCCGTTTGGTTTTACCAGCGTAAGCGCACATACTTCGCCGGGCAACAGACGTTCCTGCACTTGGAGCAGCGCGCCGGTGCGGCTCAAGTTCAGAGTTTGCACCGCGACCTCGCTGCTGCTCCAACTTGTATCTTCGCGCGCAACGAAACCCGTGACGGCAACCAATTTGCGCTGTGAACTCCGATTTTCATTCCCCATCACACACCCCCTTGTGATTTTCCGTTCACCAACTCAATCTGGTGTGAATTCGAGAGCGAATCTCCTTCAAGACGTTTGCTTGGTCGGTTGTGGGATTTGAGCCAACGCTATCAAGCCGCGCCACATACACCTACACAAGACGCAAAAAACGGCAACAGGTCAGCGACAGCGCGCAGCAATGCTTTTACCCGGACATCGCCCGCCAACAACCCGGCTTGTTAACTCGCCGTTTGGTTTCGTCCGCCGCGTAGAAATGGCAATGGCTGTATCGCACCCAAACCAATGATAACACGCATTTCCAAAATTGGACACGGCAATTTTTTGCGTCACTTTTCTGGTAATTGGCACTTGGGCGAGACAATGTGCGATAAGGATAGGGGCGTCCACAAGGGCGCGCCCCTACCATTCCTTCGTCTTTCGTCTTTTGTCGTCCGTCGGCTCCCCTACCACCCGTGCGCGCGGTGATGCGCTTTGTTTAACGCGTCGCGCGTCAACGCTTGAACGAGATGTGCGCGATAGTCGGCGGAGGCGTAGATGTCGCCCATGGTCGTCAAGCCGTCCGACGCGACTTGTGCTGCCGCTTCGATATTGTCGTCGTGCATCGGTTTGCCTTTGAGCGCTTCTTCGGCAACGCGGGCGCGCTGCGCGTGGTCTGCCGCGCCCGTGACGCCGATGCGAACATCGGTCACGATGTCGTCGTCAATTTTCACCCACACGGCAACGCCCGCGACGGCATAGCGCGACGCGGGATGCGGAAATTTTGCATAGGCGACACCGCCGCCTTTTGTGTCGGTTTTCGGAACGTGCACGGCGGTGATGAGTTCGTTCGCGTTCAACGCCGTCGAAAACAGTCCCGTGAAAAGGTCGTCGGCGTTAATGCTGCGATTCCCGTTCGGACCTTGCGCGAGAATCACCGCGCCGAGCGCGAGCATTGCGGCGGGATAATCGGCGGCGGGGTCCGCGTGTGCGAGGGAACCGCCGATGGTTCCGCGATTTCGCACTTGGCGGTCGCCGATATGCGACGCGACTTCGGGGAGGAGTGAGCAATTGTTGCGCAGCAGCGCGGAATGTTCGACATCGTGATGGGTTGTGAGCGCGCCGAGCGAAATTTTATCGCCCAGGTCCTGAATGCCGCGCAGGTCGGAAATTTTGCCAATGTCAATCAACGCGGGCGGCGTGGCGAGACGCAGTTTCATCGCAGGCAAGAGCGAGTGTCCGCCTGCAATAATTTTCGCGTCCGCATTTTTTGCCATCAACGCGAGCGCTTCGCTCACCGACGCGGGCGCAAAGTATTCAAAAGGTGCGGGATACATTATGCCTGCCCTCCGTTTTTGGACTGCATGGCGCGCCACACTTTTTCGGGCGTGAGCGGCATATCAATGTGTTTTACGCCGAATGGTTTGAGCGCGTCCATCACTGCGTTCACCACGGCGGGCGTCGAGGCAATCGTTCCCGTTTCGCCCGCGCCTTTGACGCCGAGCGGATTCACGGGCGACGGCGTGACGGTGCGCGCGGTTTCGTACGACGGAAGCATCGCGGCAGTTGGCACCGCATAGTCCATCAGCGAACCACTGACGAGCGTTCCATTTTCATCATAGACCGCGCCTTCGTACAATGCTTGCGCGACGCCTTGCGCGATGCCGCCGTGGACTTGCCCGTCCACAATCATCGGGTTGATGACATTGCCCACATCGTCAACCGCGATGTACCGCAAAATTTTCGTCTGCCCCGTTTTCGCATCCACCTCGACAATGCAGATGTGCGTGCCAAACGGATACGTACAATTCGGCGGGTCATAGTACGACGTTTCATCCAGGAACGGTTCCATGCCTTCGGGCAGCGAATACCCGACCGCCGCCTGCAGCGCGATTTCTTGAATCGTTTTCGCGGACGCGGGCGTCCCTTTCACCATCACCTTGCCGTCCTGATACACCAAGTCTTCGATGTTCGCTTCAAGCATGTGCGCGGCGAGACGTTTCGCTTTTTCTTTGATGCGCTGTGCGGCGCGATACACCGCGACGCCGCCCACCGCGCCCGAACGCGAACCGTACGAACCATAACCGAACGGCGTGCTGTTGGTATCGCTGTGCTGCACAATCACATCGTCAACGCCGATGCCCAATTCGTCCGCGATGATTTGTGCCATCGTCGTCTCGTGTCCTTGCCCGTGATTTTGCGAACCGGTCGTGACGACGACTTTGCCGGTGAGGTGCATCCGCACGTTCGCGCTTTCCCAAAGTCCCGCGCCCCAACCTTGACTCGGCAGCCCAATCCACGCGCTCGGCGCGACGCCGCACAATTCAATGTACGTCGAAAATCCGACGCCGAGATATTTTCCCTTTTTGCGTTTCTCTGCTTGCTCCTCGCGGAACTCTTGATAGTTGAGCATCTCTAACGCTTTGTCGAGCGTCTTGTCATAGTCGCCGCTGTCGTACGCAAGACCCGCGAGAATGTTGTCGGCGGGCGTGTACGGAAATTCATTCGAGGGAATGAAATTTTTGCGGCGCACTTGAACCGGGTCCATGCCCAATTCGTCCGCCACCCAATCCATCGCGCGTTCGAGCACGTACGTGGCTTCGGGACGACCCGCGCCGCGATACGCGTCCACCATCGCGGTGTTCGTGTACACGTTCCACACTTTGCAATAGATGTGCGGAATTTTGTACGGACCCGAAAGCAAACGTCCGTACAAGGTCGTCGGAATGCCGGGCGCAATCGTGGAAAGAATGCCGCCGAGATTCGCGTACGTGTGCACGCGCAAACTCGTGACGGTGCCATCTTTTTTCGCGCCCACTTCGATTTCGGTAATGTGGTCGCGCCCGTGTGTGGTGGCAATATAATTTTCGCGGCGCGTCTCGCTCCACTTGACCGGGCGTCCGATTTTTTTCGAGAGCGCGGTCATGAGAACATATTCGGGATACAAATAAATTTTCGCGCCAAAGCCGCCGCCGACTTGAGGAGAAATGACGCGCATTTTCGTTTCGGGAATGCCGAACACGAACGCGGTCATCAACAGCCGCATGACGTGCGGCGCTTGCGACGTCATCCACACGGTGTATTCGTCCGCCGCCGGATTGTATTGTGCCGCGCAGCCGCGCGTTTCCATCATCGTCGGAATCAAACGTTGATTGACGAGGCTTTGTTTAATTACCACGTCCGCGCCCTTGAGCGCGTCGTCGGTTCCGCCGGCATCGCCGCATTCCCATTCGCATTCGATATTGTTGGGCGCGTTTTCGTGCAACTGCGGCGCGCCCGCTTCCGTCGCTTTTTTCGCGTCAGTCACAACGGGCAGCGGTTCCCAATCCACTTCCATCAACGCGAGCGCGTCTTCAGCCGTGTAACGGTCTTCGGCGACGACCACCGCGACGCCCATGCCCGTGTGTGTCACGCGTTCGGGTTCCAAACAGCGCGGGGTGTTGAGATTGTTTTTCACACCGCCCGCCGCCCACGCGCACGGCAGCGGATTCACGTCCATGAAATCTTTGCCGGTGAAAACGGCAATGACACCGGGGTGCGCTTTTGCCTTGTCGGTGTTGATGCTTTTGATTTTCGCGTGCGCGAACGGCGAGCGCAAAATTGCCGCGTGCGCCATGCCCGGCAGTTGAATATCGTCGAGATATTTGGCTTCGCCCGTAATCAAGCGCGGGTCCTCGCGTCGTTTAATCGCTTGTCCAATAACTCCCATAGTTGCCTCCAATGTGGAGTAACGAGTAATGAGCGTTGAGCGTCGAGTAAAAACATCCGTTGAAAATGTTCGCCACTCTTTGCTCTATGCTCAGCACTCGGCACTACATCTTGTCCGCCGCGTCGCGAATGGCGCGCACGATATTTTCGTACCCGGTGCAGCGGCAGAGATTGCCTTCGAGACCGTGTCGAATTGTCGCATAGTTCGGCTGTGCCTCGTGCTTGAGCAAGTCCACCGCCGTCATAATCATGCCCGGTGTGCAAAAGCCGCACTGCAAACCGTGATTGTCCCAGAACGCTTGTTGGAGCGGATGATACGCGCCGTCCGTTTTGAGACCTTCAATCGTCATAATGTCCGCGCCGTCCGCTTGCACGGCAAGCACATTGCACGATTTCACGGCTTGCCCGTTCAGCAACACGGTGCACGCGCCACACTGCGACGTGTCACAGCCGATGTTCGTTCCCGTCAAGCCCAACTTTTCACGCAACACATGCACGAGCAGCCAGCGCGGTTCGACCTCGGCTTCGCGCATTTGTCCATTGACCTTCATGCTTACTTTCATACACACCTCCAAAGGATACACTTTGCGGATTCGTTCAAACCAAACGTCGTGTGCGCGCCTCGCCTCCTTTCCCTGCGGAAAAACAGAACGACGCGTGTACAGACGCCATGTTGCGAACAAGGTTCGCGGCAGCGTCTGTACACGCGTCAGGTGACGCGGAGATTCAATTGTGGATGACAACCAACGCAGTGCGGAATACGTTCGACAAACATTGTCTTGATTCCGGGCGAAAACACGTCAATGTGTGTGCATCAAGTTGCCGTGCCTCAACAAGGGATGTTGTTGCGCGAGCAGTGGAGAAGTCGAACGACAAAATTATATACGGTACTCGGACGCAAAACAAGGGGGGTGAAAAATTTTTTGTATCGCTTGTTCCATTGCATCACGGTACGAGTTCTGTTAGAATTCCTGTTCGCTTGCATTCGGGGCGCGATTGTTCGTTAGCGGTTCGCAGCGACTGTGTAAAATGATTCAAACCAAGCACCTGCGTCATGTTTGCGTCGTCGGCAATATCGGTTCCGGCAAAAGCACCCTCGCCCGCCTCCTCGCGCAAGCCATTCCCAATTCCGTCGCCATCCTCGAAAACTTTGACGACAATCCCTTTCTCAAATGGTATGTCGCCGACCTGCCGCGCTGGGCATTCACGAATGCGGTGCGCTATTTTTACGATTACGTGCGCGTCTACACCGAATTGCCGACGGGGCGCACGTACGAATATTATTTCATCGACGCGGGCGGCGCGACGAATCGTTTCGTGTACGGGCGCTATTTGCGTGAGGAAAAAATCATGACGCCCGAGGAAAGCGATTTTTACGAATTGTTGTGCCGCATCATTCAACGCGCGTACGCGTATCCCGACCCCGACGCGTATATCTTTTTACAATCCGTTCCCGAAAAATGTTTTGACCGCATGCTGGCGCGCGGTTGGGACTATCAAAAAGACAATTTGCGGTTGGACTATTTGCGCCAGATTGACAAATACCACCGCGCCTTTCAACGAGAAATCCACGCGCAAGACATTCCCGCACTTGACCTCGACAGCGACACGTTGGATTTTACGAGTCAAGAAGGGTGCGCCGAGACCGTACGGCGCGTGCGCGAATTTATGAATCTCGCGTAGGGGGAACGCTTTGGCTCGCAATGCGGCGCGGCGCGCCATGCTTTGCCCTTACCCCACAAAGCCGCGCACTTTGTCCACCACTGCGCGCACACGCGCAGCATCCACCGCGTTCTCGACGCGTCCGTCCCCTTTGAGCGAGGTTCCCACCAACACGCCATCCACACTCGGCATAAAGTCCACAACATTTTCCAGCGTGACGCCGCTGCCAATCAACAACGGCGCGTCTGACGCACCTTTACGCGCGGCGATGATATCGCCCAAGTCGGTCGCGTACCCCGTTGCCTTGCCGCTGACGACCAACGCATCCACGCCGCCGCGTTCCCACGTGTCGAGCGCAACCCATTCCATTTGCATCGGCGCGAGCGGGACAGCATGTTTTGTCAGCACATCGGTAAAAATCAAAACGTTTGCGCCGAGCATTTTGCGATAGCGCGCGATTTCCGCCGCGCGTCCTTCGATGACCCCCTGGTCGGCAAGCATCGCCCACGACACAATGTTGATGCGAACAAATTGGCAGTCACATGCCGCCGCAATTGCCAACGCGCTGATGCCGTCGTTACGCAAAACATTCACGCCCAACGGAATTTTTGTTTTTTGACGCACGGTGGTGACGACGCGCGCCATGCTGGCGACGGTTTCGGGCGGCACACGGTCCTTGAAAAACGGCGCGTCAAAAAAATTTTCAATCATGATGCCGTCCACGCCGCCCTGTTCCAGCGCGTTGGCATCCGCCAGTGCCGCGTCAATCACCGCGTTCAAATTGTTTTCATAACGCGGCGCGCCCGGCAATGCTTTCAGATGCACCATGCCGATTACAATTTTTTTCTTGCCAAACAGCCGGTCAAACGGTTCGCGACTCGACATTCGTTTCAGTTCAAGAGATTCAGAAATAATTTTTATAGAAAATTATTTCTGAACATCAACCACACTATCACTCTATCTCTCATTTATCGCGTAATCCTTGCTTTGTACAAATCCAAAACCCCTTGCGCGTCTACATCCACACAAATCGTCGTCTCGACTCCATCGTACCAAATTCCCGCGCCGTCCACAATCGTCTGTCCCGTGCCGTACCCTTGCGTATTCACGCGCACGCGGCGCGAAATGGTTTTGAACAAATCGGGACGAATGAGGTACGCAATCGCCGTGGGGTCGTGCGTGTGCAGCGCGCCATTTGTTTGATACGCCGCCGTGTGAAATGCTTGGTAGTGCGGTACGATGCGCGCAATCATTTCCGCGTACGGGGTTTTCGACGCGGCGAGTTCGGCAATATATTGCGTATCCATGATGACGGGCATCGTGACATCGAGTCCCACCATCGTCACAGCCCAGTCCGCGCCAAACACCAACGCGGCGGCTTCGGGGTCATGCCAGATGTTTGCCTCGGCGACAGGCGAGACGTTGCCTTGCGCAAATGCCGCGCCGCCCATCAACACAACGCGCTTGGTCGCTTTCACGATGCGCGGTTCCAATTTTAACGCCATCGCGATGTTCGTGAGCGGACCGAGCGGCACGAGCGTAATCTCGCCGGGACGCGACATGACGGCTTCGACAATGAATTGCGCCGCGCGCGTGTGCGCGATTGTGGAATCGGGTTCTTCGCTCAAGCCCGCGTCGCCCAAACCGTCTTGCCCATGCACAACGGTCGGCGGGTCACGAAATTCGCGCACGAGCGGCGAATATGCGCCGCGCGCGACGGGAATATCATCGCGCCCCGCGTGTTCCAATAAACGCAGGGCGTTGCGCGTGGTGATTTCGACAAAGTGATTGCCGAAAACGGTCGTAAGCGCCAGCACGTCGAGTTCGGGCGATTTGAGCGCAAACAGAATCGCCATAAAATCGTCAATGCCGGGGTCGGTGTCAATGATGATAGATTCGGGCATATAATCTCACGTTGCAAGTTGAACGTTGTCTGCCTAACGTTCAACCCGCAACACATAAACTTGGAGGAAAATGGAAAAAGTACTTTTCATCATCGGCGCGTTGTCGGGGGGCTTGGCGGTGGCGCTCGGCGCATTCGGCGCGCACGGGTTGCGCGAACGCTTGACGCCACAACTGTTGGAAACATTTGAAACCGCTGTCCGCTATGAAATATATCACGCTTTTGCGATTTTGGTTGTGGCGTTCGCGCTCACGCGTTGGCAGTCGAATTTGCTTCCGCTCGCGGGTTGGGCGTTTGTGGTTGGGACAATTTTGTTTTCGGGGAGTTTGTACGTTCTTGCGCTGACGGGGATGCGTTGGCTCGGCGCGATTACACCGTTCGGCGGCGTCGCGTTTATTGCAGGGTGGATTTTGTTGGCGGTGGGAGTGTGGCAGAGTCAGTGAGGACGAATGATTCGCCAGAAAACGGCTTGAAATGACGGACGACGAACGAATCGAAATTCCTCCGCCGCTGCTTGACGCACTGCGTCATGCCCAGCACATTGCCGTTTTGACCGGCGCGGGGATTTCGGCGGAAAGCGGTGTGCCGACATTTCGCGACGCGCAAACAGGGCTGTGGTCCAAATTTAATCCACAGGAATTGGCAACTGACGCGCCATCACGCACACGCGACTCGATAAGCAACATGCGTGATGGCGCGTCAACGCGTGAAGCGTTTGCGCGCAATCCAAAACTGGTGTGGGAATGGTCGGTTGGCTGTGCCAACAAGCTATCGCCGCGAGCTCGTCGCGCGCGCGCAACCGAACGCGGGGCATTACGCGTTGGCACAATTAGAAAAGCGCGCGAAAAAATTTACACTCATCACACAAAACGTTGACGGCTTGCACGAACGCGCGGGGAGCAAGAACATTATCGAGCTGCATGGCAACATTTTTCGCACAAAATGTTTTCGTGAAGACACGCGCGCGGCGAATTGGTTTCCAACAGATGAAATTCCGCCGCGTTGTGCGCGCGGCGGTTTGTGCCTCCGTCCCGATGTCGTGTGGTGACAAGCGGTCACACTCAACGTGAATCGAGCAGAGAGTGTGACCGCTTGTCAGGCGAAATGTTGCCGCGTCACGCGCTTGACGAATCGTTTCGCGCGGCACAAAGTTGCGAAGGGTCATAGCATCTCTCGTCTCCAAGCTCTAATCCCCCATCTCCAACTCTGCCACACTCTCTACAATCCGCGTCGGGCGGTACGGAAATTGTTCCACCATCTCGCGCGTGGTCATCCCCGTCAATACCAAAACCGTCTCCAAGCCACTTTCAATTCCCACGCGTACATCGGTCAACATATTGTCGCCGACCATGACCGCGTTTTCGGAATGTTCGTCGAGAAAACGAAGCGCGGAACGCATCATCAACGGATTCGGTTTGCCGATAAAGTACGGCGCGACTCCTGTCGCAGCTTGAATCAGTGCCGCCACCGCGCCGCACGCGGGCACGAGTCCGCTTTCGCTCGGACCCGCAACATCGGGATTCGTCGCGATAAAGCGCGAACCATTCTTGATGAGCCGCACCGCTTGCGTGATGTGTCCGTACGAATACGCATTCGTTTCGCCGAGAACGACGTAATCGGGTTCGTGGTCGGTGAGAATAAAACCCGCGTCGTGCAGCGCTTCGGTCAATCCGCTTTCGCCAATCGCAAAGCAGGTCGCGTTCGGAATTTGCGCGCGCAGAAACGACGCGGTGGCGAGCGCGGAGGTGTACAAATGGTCGGGCGTCACCTCAATCCCAATGCGCTGCAAACGATGATGCAAATCGCGCGGCGTGTAAATTGGATTATTGGTGAGGATGAGAAATTTGATATTGCGCGCGTGCAGGCGGCGAATAAATTCATCCGCGCCGGGAATGAGTTCACTCCCGCGCACGATAACGCCGTCCATGTCAATGAGGTAGGATTTGGGCATTTGGGATTGCGAATTGCGAATTGTGAATTCGCAATTTCCAATTCTTTATTGACTCAACACTTGCGGATAAAAAATAAAGTCGCGTTCGCTTTGCGCGCTGTGGCACGCGGCGCAGTGTTCGAGTTGTTTTTGGTCGCGGGTGATTGTGCCCGTTTCGTCCACGTACGCGTACTGCCAACCATTTTTTTCTTTGCGCATGATACCAAGTCCTGCCGGTTTTGTCGCGCTGTCATTTTTCAAAAAGCGTTCGTCGCGCGCCCATTTTTCTTTGACGATGATGGCGCCTTCGGGAAATGCGCGCGCGCCTTGTTGCAAAAGAATTCCCGACGCAAGCGGATTCGCAAACACCTGCACAAAAAACTGTGCGTGTGCGCTTTGCAAATACGCTTGTTCGCTTTCATCCGGCAGACGACACAACGCCATCAGAAACGCGGATACATTGCGCGGGGCTTGAAACATGGGAATCCACGTCGCGTACTCGCGCGCGATTTTTTCCACCGCGTCCGAATTGTTTTCGGGCGCGTGGTTTTGCGTGAACGGCGGCGCGCACGCGACGACCATCAGCATTACCGCAAGAGAAACAATTCCGCGTTTCAATTCACACTCTCCGTTCGATATTCCGCGCGCCGTTGACGCGTTACAGTTGACGTTTCACGTTTTACGTTTGACGCGTCGTTCTCCGCTTTCAAGCGTTCCGCCAAGCGCGTATTTCGCTGCGCGATTTTATTATTCCGCACCGCCATCCCAATCGCCTTTTTGCTTCCGACAATCACCACCAATTGTTTCGCGCGCGTGACCGCCGTGTACAGCAAATTTCTTTGCAAGAGCATGTAATGCTGTGTCAGAATCGGCAGGACCACCGCGCGATATTCACTGCCTTGCGATTTGTGTACACTCATCGCAAACGCGTGCACCAGTTCGTCGAGTTCGCTGAATTCGTACAACACGCGCGCGCCTTCAAAATCAATCTCGACGGATTGTTCTTCAAAATCAATTTCCACCACGCGTCCCAAATCGCCGTTGAAAATTTGTTTGTCGTAATTGTTGCGCGTTTGCAAAACTTTGTCGCCGACGCGAAATGTGCGCGAGCCGTGTCGCGTTTCGCGTTTTGCTGGCGCGGGGGGATTCAGCGCGGTTTGCAAAACATGGTTCAATTCACCCACGCCTGCCTGACCGCGATGCATCGGCGAAAGAACTTGGACATCAATGACGCCGTTCAAGCCAAAACGTTTCGGAATCCGCGTCGTCACCAATTCGACAATCCGCGCCGCCGCTTTTTCCGCGTCCTCTTCCGCAAACAAAAAGAAATCGCGCGCGTCGTCGCGGAACAAGGGCATTTCGCCGTGATTGATGCGATGCGCGTTCGTAACAATCAGCGACGTTTCATCTTGGCGAAAAATCACGTCGAGCGCGACAACGGGAATGACTTGCGACGCCAACATATCTTTCAACACATTTCCCGCGCCCACGCTCGGCAATTGGTCCGGGTCGCCGACGAATAAAACGTGCGAAGTTAAATCAACCGCCTTGAGCAACGCATTCATCAACAACAAATCAATCATCGAAGTTTCGTCAACAATAATCAAGTCCGCGTCGAGCGGATTGTCGCGGTCACGCAAAAATTTTTTGTGTTCGAACGGTTTGAATTCCAACAAGCGATGTAACGTTTGCGCCTGTTCGCCCGTCGCTTCGCTCAAACGTTTCGCGGCGCGTCCCGTCGGCGCGGCGAGTTTGAACGTTTTGTGTTTCGCCTTGAGCAATTGAATAATCGCGCGCACGGTGGTTGTTTTGCCGGTGCCGGGTCCCCCGGTGAGAATCGAAACTTTTTCGGTCAAGGCAATTCGTACCGCGTCTTGTTGTTTGTCTGTTAGGTGATTAGGTGATTGGGTGATTAGCCACGCCCATGCCTTTTCCCAACTCACCTTTTGAAAATCGGCGAGACGTGTGCCGCGATTTTGTTTCAATTCCAACAAACGCTTTGCGGTATTTTTTTCGGCGATGTGAAAGGGCGTGAGATAAATCGCGTCGTCCTCAATCACAACTTGTTCTTGCAAGGCGAGACGGTCAATCGCGGAATTGACTTGAACATCTTGCGCGCCCAATGCTTCGCGCGCTTTGTCCACGAGCGCGCCGCGTTCCGCAAACACATGCCCATCGTCAATAAATTTGGCGAGAACGTACTCGACGCCCGCTTCGATGCGCGCGGGGTCATCCTCTTTCATCCCCAACGCGCGCGCGATTTTGTCCGCCGTCAGAAAACCGATGCCGTAAATGTCGCGCGCGAGCCGGTACGGCTCGTTCTTCAAAACGTGCAGCGCGCCGTCCGCGTACTGTTTGTAAATTTTTACTGCAAGCGCGGTGCTGACGCCGTGCGATGACAGAAACATCATCACTTCTTTAATCTGTTTCTGTTCCGCCCAACCCTTTTGAATAATCTCGATGCGTTTGCCGCCGACGCCATCCACTTGATTGAGGCGCGCAATGTCGTTCTCGATGACATCGAGCGTATCGAGTCCAAAATAATCTACGATGCGTTTCGCGGTGACGGGACCGATGCCCTTGATGAGTCCACTGCCGAGATATTTGCGAATGCCTTCAATCGTCGCGGGGAGTTGAATCGTGAATTTTTTGATTTCGAATTGGCGTCCGTGCGCGGGATGATTCGTCCAAATGCCTTGCAGCGCGAGCGATTCGCCCACACTCGCGCCCATCAAATTGCCAATCACGGTGACGGTGTACGATTTTCCTTCGGGGACAAACCGCGCGACAGTGTAACCGTTTTCTTCATTGTAAAACGTGATGCGCTCGATGACGCCGTTGAGAGGTAGGAGAGGGAGGTTTTGCGAGACGTTCACACGTGAGAGTATAAATCAGTTTTGGAAATTGGTTGAAATAAAAAATCCGCTGTTCTGACAGCCAGCGAATTTTTTAACGCGCTGAAACACTTGGGACACCCACGCGACGGATACGGTGTCATATAAAGTCAGGCAGATTCAAAAATGTTTCCACCACGCGCGGGTCAAAGTGTTTGCCGGATTGTTCGCGGATGTAGGCGCGGGTTTTGCCTTTGTCCCATGCCGCGCGATAAGGACGTTTGGAGGTCAAGGCGTCCCAAACATCCACCACCGCGAAAATGCGCGCTTCCAGTGGAATCTGTTCGCCTTTGAGTCCGCGCGGATACCCTGT
>CALMZO010000330.1 GCA_937870825.1 uncultured Chloroflexota bacterium
CCGATATGTTTTTCGATGCGGTCGGCGCGAATGTTTTTCGTTTGGCTGCACGCTGCGCCCTTGTCACTCGCGGGGCAACGGTAATAACGAATCTTGTCGCCGCTTGTGCCGCCTCGCAACCGGTTGCCGCATTCAGCACAATAGCCGAGACCGCGCAGAATGTACGCCCGCGAGGCGCGGGGATGGTGGTCACTCCGAAACATCGCGCGTCGTTCCATTTGCATTTGGGCGCGCATCCACGTTTCAAGGTCTATCGCGGGTTCGTGTTTGCCGCGCATGTGTTCGCCCTTGTATTGCACCTCGCCCAAGTAAAACCGATTCTTGAGCATGTGAAATAGCATGTCCTTGCTGAACGGACGCGCGCCGCGAAAACTGTGTGAGCGAAACCCCTGCGCGTTCAGCACGTCCATAATTTCGCTGATGCGTTTGCCATCGGCGCACATCTGCATTGCAAGGCGATAGCCGTCAATGTTTTCGGGGTGAAAGGTTAAACCGTTGCCGTTTTCGCTTTTGGTGTAGCCAAAGGGGACATGCCCATTCCACAATCCTTTACGCGCGCGCTGCTCCATGCCTTTTTTTGTTTCCGCGCTCAAATTGTCAATGTAAATTTCCGCGAACACGGCAAGCATCATCAGCATTAGCTTGCCTTCGGGCGTGGTGAAATCAATCGGCTGTGTGGCAGACGCAAGCGATACGCCAATCTCTTTTAACTGCGTAAGTGTGGTGATGGTGTCCGAAATGCTGCGCGAGAATCTGTCGAGTTTGTGAACGGCGATAACGTCAAACGCGCGTTGTTTTGCGTCAGCGAGTAACGCTTGCATCCGGGGGCGCTTCAACGTCTTGCCGCTATGCCCGGCGTCCACGTATTCGCCCACAATGCGCCAACCTTTACGCGCGGCAAACTCGCGCAGTACGCGCAGTTGGGCGTCAATGCTGTGTCCCTCTTCGGCTTGTTCGTCCGTCGAGACACGCGCATAGAGAACGACGCGCAATGCGTTCGTATGCCGAACTCCGTTCACGCTTTGCGGTCCTGTTTTTGTGTGAGTTCGTCCGAATGAATCGAATGGACTGCATTCGCGTCATTCGCGTCTACGATGCGCCGCGTGACGCGCGCAAGGATGTTAAGCAAATGAAATATCTCAACGCTTACAGCGTTTTCATCTTCATTGACGCGACTTGTTTTCATTTTGGCTTGCCCTTATTCAGAACATCATCAATTGACTATCTGTATTCCCAAGCGGTCGCACGGCGCATCGTGTAGATTCTGCTGCACACCAAGATAGCGTTCTGTCGTTTTGATGCTGGCGTGTCCGAGTGACAATTGAATTTGCTCAAGTGCGGCTCCGCCTTTGTGCGCGAGTTTGGCAAACGTGCGGCGTAAATCGTGCGCGGCAATGTTCAATCCCAACGCGTCGCCGTATTCTTTCACCACGTCGCGGACTGCTTGCGCGGTGAGTGATTCGCCCGTCAGCGCGTTCGCTTTGTTGATGGAACGAAAAACGCGCGCGCTCGAAAGGTTGGCGGCATGTGTCCATTCGTCAATCGCTTGCTTTGTCCATGAGGGAATCGGAACGCTGCGAACGCGGTTGCCTTTTCCCACGAGGTCAACTATCACCCAACGCGCATCACGCTGCTTGATGTGTTGGAATGTGAGTGCTGCGACTTCGGAACGTCGCAAACCCGCGCCAATCATCGCAGCGAGAATGGCGCGGTCACGCTTGCCCTTTAATGTTTCGCTGTTCGGCGCGTTCAAGAGTTCCTGCGCTTGCTCACGCGTGAGCCAATTGCCCGCGCGCACGCCTGCTTGTTTTTCGCCTTTCACTTTGGCGATGCCATTCGCAATCGTGGCATCGAGATAGCCATTGTCGGATGCTTCGGCGGCAAGTTTGCGAATCGCGGACAGATGTTGATTGATGCTCGACGGCGCAAGCCCGCGCGCTTGGAGCATTGCCTTGTAATTTTGCACAGTGGCTTTGTTCAGTCCCGGACGCGCGTTAATATCGTACCAATCGAAAAACGAATCGAGTGCCTTGCCGTAGGCGCGTTTCGAGTTTGCGCTCGTCAAACCATCTTGCACGATTTGAATAATCGCGCGCTCGCGTTGACGCGCAGCGTCGGATTGCGTAACGAGTGCGTTCATGTTGACCTGTCCTTTTTACTTTCCATAAGTGACATTATCGTAAGTCATTATGCCGAGACAGACCGAAAAAGACCGAGCGTACACGCTCTCTGTGTCCTCATCGTCCAGCACATCCGCAATCTCTGGATACACCAACCGCAATCGCATATTTTCTACTCTCCCATTCTCATCCGCGCCTGTACGTCGCCGCCAAAATTCGCGAGCCAATCTTCAAACTCACGCGGATTATTCGCCATCACCGTAATCGGTCCGTTGATGTGCGTTTCGTTGTGATGGTCATACGACGTGCTGCCGCCGCCCGCGCCTGCCAACGCCAATTCACGTCCAAACGAAGGATTCTGCGCCAACAGCGAATCCGCCATTTGCAGCGCAGAACGCTCAACACTTGCTCCGTTGTAAAGTCGTGAACACTTTTTTTGGGTCCATACTTCGGATTGACGTACAACATCATTTCGTCGCCGTTTTGCAATAGCAATTGCTCGAACCAGACTAAACCCATGAGTTTGAAGGTATAGAACGCCAATTGATTCTCAATGGTTAGCGGCTTCAGAGATTCTGTTGGTATGGTTTTTTCTTTTTTTTCAGCCACTTTTACCTCCAGCGCGCAAAGCGCGAACCTATAACGAGTAACAGCGCAGAGATAGGCAGAAAAGGACAGAAAAGGGCAGGGATTTTCGTTTTGCCCTTGCGAATGTCCATCTCGCACTACCGAAAAAGACCGATAAAGCCCGAACAAAGATTCCCGAGAAAATCCGCTATAGTCCGAAATAGTCCGAAATAGTCCGACTCTCTCGCTTTGCTACAGCATCCAACAAATGAGGGGCGAATTTCTCCCACGCCGCGCGCTGTGCTGGATTCTCACGCGCGGCAATTAACACGCTCGAAGTCACGGCGCCCCATTCCCCGCGCGCAATGGAACGCACGTCTTCAAGTTGCAAGATGCTCTCCGCGTTACGCGCGAGTTCGGTAGCATGGATGCGCGCGAGTTGGATTTTGATGATGTGGGGAAAGTGAAGAATCATCCTGATTCCCCTTGCGAATCCAAATCAAGCGACCGTACTTCTAGCAACAAATCATTCGCGGCGGCGCGAACAGCGTCAATCTCACGCATTGCCAAGAATTGTGCAGATACAGGGTTACGCGGTTTGAACGGTTGCCCCACGCGCAATTCCCACACCGGCGCAAAATCCGCGCCATAAACAAAATGCAATGGATAGGTTTCACCAGCCCGAAGGGTTGTTTCACACAGCCAGGCGCAAAACAATTCGTCTGCGAGTTCGTCGGTCAACTGTGACGCTTCGATTTCACCATTCACCCAGCCCGCGCACCACAAAATATAAATGCCCGGCGTCTCTCCCTTTGGTGTTGAAACATCTATCCATGAACGAAACGCGCGTTCAAGATTCTTGATTCTTGTGTGAATTGTCATAGACTGCTCCACGAGCAATAAGCTGCGCTTCGAGCGCGGCAAGGCGTTCCTCGAATTGCAAGAGCTCTTTCCATCGCAGCGCATGTGACAGAATTGCGCTCGCCGCGCGGACCCTCACCGCATCCTCGCGCCGCGCCTTTGAATCGTTCGCAATCGTTCGCAAAACAATTACCGCGCCGATTGACGCATCGCTTAACGCGCGTCCCGCCGCTGTGATTGCTTCAGAAGTGGACGTATCCAGAGCCGTCCTGAACTCATCCTCGCGCATCCAACGATAAATTTGCCTTTCGGAAACCCGAGCAAGTTTCGACGCGTTGCCGATGCTACCACCGCGCAAAAGTTCCTGTAACGCGCGCATTTGCTTGTACGTCAGATTGGCAAATTTTTCGGGCATGACGTTTTCGGACATGTTCAGAATACCGATAGAATCAAAAATCTTGCGCGGAAAATTTCGGCGCTTGTTGGAGCGCGCCAACAACTTTTGCTGATACCACTTGTTCGCGCAACGACTTTTCCCAAACACTATCAAAATCATCGGGATTGCCGCCCGCCGCGAGATATTGCAAACGTGCGTGTGATTTCAATTGCGTTTCGCGTTCTGCTGCGCGGTCGCGTTCCCATTGCCGATGCGTTTCTGTTTCGCGCTCCCGCTTCGCTTGCATTTCGGCGAGACGTTGCGCCTTGAGTTCGTTATTGCGCTTTTGCCATTTCGCGGCATCATCGCTTTTTGCGTCGCGATGCGCGGCGATAGCGTCTTGCACACGTTTTTGGAGTGGAGTTAGTTCGGACATGTTTTCACCTCTTTCGTTTGTCTTGCGGCAACAGATTTTGCTTGAACCTGTCGCGCCATTTTCCAAAATCTATCGGCGTCGAATCCGAGTTCGGTCACGATGGTTTCAAACCATGCTGACGACATGAATTGCAGTACGTCGCGCGGGTTTCGATTCCATTTCAAATCTTGGCACGCGACGACCAAGATAGCAGCTGCGACGGCATCGTAAGGGTCCCCAAAAAGTCGCAGCAATTTTTCCGCATGGGCTTCGCCGTTCACTTTGGTCTCGCGACGGCGTGAATGAGTGGATAAGGTTTCGTCGTCAATCAGATAATCGTAGGCGTTCTGGTCTTGCAAATTGATTGCGCGTGAGTGCATTTTGAATTGCCTCCGGCGCGCGCTTTGATTGTTCCCACCGCTGCCCGTCAGTCCTCGATAATCTTGCTGCAAAGTTCGTATTACGCTTTGGTGTAGGTTGCTTGAATTTCGCCCGTTGTCAGTCGTTTCCATTTGCCCGCGATAGTTGCTATCGGCGCATCACGCGGATAGCGGACCGTGATTTCTCCATTCGCCGCGCGTTTCACCACGACGGCAACGGCGCGTAGTCCGGGTAAGGGGAGTTGGGTTTGAGCGTTCATTGGGAGAAATGACAGTAACTTTACTTTATGCTTTACATCTATAGATATGATGTAAAGCATAAAGTTTGAGTTACAACCTTACGAACCCATCGCGTAAAGTTGTAATGTTAAATCATTCAGACAATTGAAAACGCTGCACATTGCGGTCACCTTCTTTACTGACAACCTTCAATCTCCCATTTTTTTGAATTGACAAGCTGGTGATGATGTTTCGGATTCGATTGATACCAACGTCTGACAATCTCTCTTTCACCGATTTTGTCAGTTCGCTTTTACTGATTCCCGCATTGCCCGAAACCACTTCAAGGATTTGCTTTTCAATCGCGCGGTCACTCAAAGTGTCCTCAATCTGCAATCCCCAGAACCGCGCGGCGGCGAATTCTTTTGAGTTTGGGCGATGCTCAAATGAAAATTGCGCTGCAAATGGCAAGATGTCTGCCCCGCGCGTTTTTGTTGCTTTCACGTTGATAGTTTCGCTGTGGTCCTCGCGTTCAATCAGCAGCGCCAAATCTAAAGCGGCTTCGATACTGGAATGTCCGCGCAGTGATTCGCCTGCGCGCGTGTTGTATGTTGATGATTTGCGCTGGTGATGAATGACGACGAGCGCGGCGTTTGTCGTTTCCGAAACGCGCCGCAAGTTGCCCATGACGCTTGCCATTTCCGCGCTGTTTTCATCTGCACCGCCGGTGATGACACCAAGATTGTCAATGACAATCAACTGCGCGCCCTCGCGTTTGATTCGCTCAATCAAAGCGTCAACGGCTTTTGAATCACTCGCATCGAACCACGGCGTTGGCATCGCGTAATAGGTGAGTGGCAGAGAAACATCAACGCCGCGCGCACGTGCAACGGCTTCAAAGCGTTCGTCCGTGCGGTTTCGCCCGTTGTCAAAATCGAGCCACATAACGGGAACGGCTTGTGTGTTGAATCCGCAATGCGGCGCGTTTGGCAAATTTTCGAGCCAACGCGCGCCGGACGCGACGCAAATGCAATTATCCGCAAGCAAAAGCGATTTCATTGTGCCGGGTGCGCCATAGACGATGTTCAAACTTGGTTGACTGAAAATGTTTTCGACAACGAATTGACGCGGGGGACGCGGCGCATACGCATCGGCAAGCGTGCGTTTGAATTTAGCCCAAGGGTCCTGTTGGCTTGTTCGCGGGATTGGCAGCGCATCAAGTTTTGCGCGCGCGCGGTCCCAAATTGCAATGGCATCAGGCGAATCTTTTGAATCGAACGCGATTTCCGAAATTTCGGTAGCCGCATACGCAATCTCACGTTTGGCAAAAAATTTTTCAACCAGTCGCGCTTCGCTTTGAATGTATGCAGAGCTCGGGGCGTGTGCGGCGAGCGCAGCGAGGTACGGAACTCCGCCGATGCGTTCAAGGTTGTTTTCCGCTTCGAGGCGATACTGCACGGCATTGACCGTCGGCGAAATTTCTTGCGCGGCGAGATTGAGCATTGCCGCGAAAATGATGCGGTTGCGCTCGATGCCAAACATTTGCGGCGTGAGTGAAATTTCATGGAGCGCGGACGGCTCCAAAAGAACGGACGCGATTACGTACTGTTCTGCCTGTTCGTTGAACAGCAGTTCGGGCGCGTGTGGTTTTTGCTTTTGTGCCATGCTCACCACCCCCGCCGTTTCCACTGCCGCCACAATTGCACAATGGCATTGACGACGCGCGTCCAACCGTTGCGCCGAGCAGTGTGGAGCATTGGCGATAAAATTTTTTGTGCGGCGGATTCACATTTGACAGCGCGCGCGGTTGTGCTAAAATCTTGAATAGACACGCGCGCACGTTCCCGCCGCAATGTCTGCTCGTAAGTCGCCGCTCGATTCGCCGTCGGGCGGTTTTTCTTTTTTGTTTGCATCGTGTTCAGTCTCCGCGCGGAAAATTTGGCTGCGTTGGCGTCGGTATGTTTAATGTTGAATGCGGCACCGCGAAAAAATTTATTGCAACAAGACGAAGGGCGGCACTTTCGGTCAGATAATGGGATTCCGCGAACGCGCGCAACGCGTCCGCAACGTCTTTTGGCAAGCAGGTCGAAATTGTTTCGGTCAGTCTGCTCATGTTCTCTTGCTCCCTCGAATAGATGTTCTATACAATGTATAGACTATCATGCTACGCGCGTCCGTCAATACTTCACAAAGAATTAACAAATAAATTTCTAACTTGAATTTCTTGGCACATCTGTTCGCGCGAAAAATTTAAGGTTGCCGTATCCTTGAGACTGCGCCGCCCACACGCCGAGTGCCAAAAAACGTTCGGCGTAACGTTACGGAAAACGTTCTGTAACGTTTGAATTGTTCACGTGGAACGTTTCACGCCGCGTTTGCGACAATCTCCGGAGTGGGGGAGCGCGGCTCGATAGGCGCAATCGAAACGCGACGCTCACCAATGGCAGAATACAACTGCATCAGCGTCGGAAAACGCGCGCCGCAAAATGTCCCGCCACCCCTGCCCTCGCGTGTGACGATGTACGGACGCAAAATTAAAATTGCGCGGCTCCACGTTTCACCACTCCAACCTAAAACGCGGTGTCCCGGAATGCGGTCCGCGTTCGGACCGTCCTCTTGTTTGTTCGCGTAATACCTCATGCTCTCGCGCAACAAGCGCAGCGCGAGTTTGCGATTGCGCTCGGCGAGTTCCTCTTGCGGGTCATTTTTCGCAATGAACGTCTCGCCGCGCGTCGTCGTCACCTTGAGCATTTCATCATCGGCTTGATTCGTCACGGCGGGCAATTGGCTCGCCTCAAATTCATCTTGCCCAGCGTCGAGCAGGTTTGGCGTCGGCTTGATAATCTGCGCTTCCGGCTTTCCATTTGTGACAACAATCATCACCGTCCCGCTGCGCGTTTCAACCAAACGCTGACGCATGGCGAGTACATCGAGATAGCGCGCCACTTGGACAATGAGCATGACCAGCGCGGCAATCGCGCCAATCCCCAAAACAATTTTCATCAACGAATCAAAAAAATCATTCCACGCTTGCGAGCGCGCGGCGTCCTCTTGTGCCTGTACGCGTCGAATCTCCAATTGCTCCGCCGTCGCCGTTGCCTGCTTGCGTTCTAATGCCGCTTGCAATTCCTGCGCGCCGCGCGTCGAGGTTGCCGCGAACGTGGTCGCCGTGGCTTGAATCGCGTCGGCGGTTTGACTGGCTGCCACATTTCGCGCGTGTTGCATTGACGTTTCACTTGCCGCGATATTCACCGCCCGCTGTGTTGCCGTCGCTTCGCTGCGCCGTGCCTCGCTCGTTTCCGTTGCCGCTTGCCGCGTTTGCTGCTGCTGTAATCCCACCGCGTTTGCCGTCGCGTTCAAACTCATTTCTTGTGCGCGCACTTTGAGCGCCTGCGCTGTCCCTGTTACCGCGCGTTCCACAAATTCGCGCGTGGACGCTGCGCTCATGGTTGCATGTTGAATCGTCGCCGTCTTGCGTTCACTCACGACGCGCAGCGCGGCGCGTGTGGCTTCGAGCAAGAGCGCGCTGCCTTCATCGTTCGCAATGACGCGCGGCGAATCAAACGAATCTCCCGACGTGTTGGCGTCACACGCGGCAAGCAGGATGAAAACGAAGATTAGAAAAAACGCGCGGTGGGCTTTCATTTTCCAAATAATTCCTTCCATCGCTTTTTGATTTTTTGTACTTCCTCGTCAACATCTGCACTGTTGGGAAACTTGTGTCCGTACGCGTCTTGCAGGTCGCG
This sequence comes from uncultured Chloroflexota bacterium, assembly GCA_937870825.1. Classification (GTDB taxonomy): domain Bacteria; phylum Chloroflexota; class Anaerolineae; order UBA4142; family SHND01; genus SHND01. Next base: position 8,685 of record CALMZO010000330.1, read on the forward strand.
AATCTTTTTGTAGCAATCTGGGCAAAGAATATCGCGCCTCTCCGATGGCGCGATATACCATTTCCACTCTTCATCCGAGACCATGAAAAAATCAGGATACGCTGCGCCGCACCGAATACATCGGATTGGATACTTTATCCAGCGCACGCGTTCGGCGTCTGTCATTTTTGAATGGTCACAATCGCATCCTATAATTTGTTCGTCGCAGTAGGGACATCTCTCCATAGTACAAAACGGTTTATGCAATGCCCCTTCGGGAACATCACAACCGCGACAATTTGAGTTTCGTATTTTTTTTGGCATTGATTCATTTCCTCGCTTTGTTCATTCGCCGCGCGTGCAAATCGCGGCAAGCATCACTACAAAATTTTTGGCGTTTGTCACGTGGCACAAATGCGGCATGACAGGTGCGCAGCTTGCAGCGGCGCGGGCGTACTGTGAGAACAAGAATTGTCACATCGTCGGCGAGCGTGCCGGGACCAATGAGCGTTACCGGCTTGGGCTGTGGAATTGGAACATTCGCCCAATCTGCGCGCAGTGCGAAAAACGTTTCCGAGAATTTCGCGGACGCGCGCAATGAATTGCCCTCGACGCGTTTGACGTATGCGCGCGAGTAATTCAGATGTTGCGCCAATCCCTTTGCCGAAAGTTTGAATTCTTGCCGGAACGCTTTCAATTCCTTGCCACTGACGCGGCGGACGAAAATCGCGCGTAGCCCGTTCTGGAGCGAATTCACACTCGGCGCGGGAACTTTTGTAACCACGTCTTTTGTCGTGGTTAAAGGGTGGTTAATTGCGTCTGTGCGGGGCGAAATTTCGGGGTCTGGTATCTTTATACCTCGCGGCATTTTTGACCTGTGATTTCTGCCGGGTGTTGGCGTCGAAATTGTGGGTAACATGGGTGTTGCTTAAGACGCGCGGGACAGTCCTTTACCTTGCTGTCCCGCGCGTTTTCTTAACCTCATTCGTCGCTATCGCCATTTGCTTTCACCGCAATACGGTGCTGCACATCGGCAATCCAAAGCGGGGTCATGGCGCGCATGTCTTTCGGCTGCGCCTCGCGCAACAATTTTTTGTATGCGTTCTGCGCGTGATTGATGACCCCGAACGCGCCTTGCTCCATCGCCCAATCAATGGCAACCTCATGCGACGCGAATACTTCGGGCGTTGATGCTTCGATACGGTCCATGTCCTTTTGCGTGAGACCGTCATAGACAGCGGCTTCGATGCGCGCGGGCATGTCTTTCCATGTGCCGGATTCATCCCAAAGCGTCATGCCGTCGCGCCCGCGCCGTGACCAAATGATGGTGACGCCGCGCGTTTTCGTTTTTTCGTCGGTCACGATTTGCATCTGCATATTGATTGAACGCGTGAGCCGCACGAGTTCGAGCGCACTGACCGTCGCTTTCGTGCGCGTTTTGCCTTCGGCGTCGCTCGCATCGTTCAGGTGATAAATCCACAGGGTATCCGTTCCCCACCGCGTCACGGCGTCTTGGAGTTCACGCATTGCCATTGCCTTATCCTTGAACGCGGCATACAGATTCTTGACTTCGCCCTCTTGCTTTTCAACAATCGCCTTTGTCACGCGCGGCGCAATAATCGCGGTGAGCGAATCAATGATGATTGTGCCAATGCGTTCCGGCGCGCGCATGGCTTCGGGCATGTTCTCTTGCAAACGTTTTGCAATCGCGTGCGGGTCCGCGTGTTCGTAAGCGATGTTGGAAACGGGATACACGTCTTGCGCGGCGAGATGCAATACTTCGCTGTAACGTTGGTCTGCGTCAATGACGACATAGGGACCGCGCAGCTGTGTCGAGAATGTGCTTTTGCCGCTGCCCGGATAGCCGACGAGCGCCCAATGACGCGGGGGATATTTCGGCGCGTTCATTTTTTGAAATGACATTTTGATTTTCTCCCTTCACTGCGCGCAGATTTTTTCTGCGCGCGGTTTTTAGTGATGTGATGATTCGCTTACGCGTTGACGGTTTGACCGAACGCCGCGCGTTTTGTTTGTACGAACTCGCAATAATCGCGGCTGCCTTTTTCCATGTTACACGGCTCGCACGCCAAGACGACATTTTCAAGTATCAAGCGTCCGCCGCGCGATTCTGGAATTTTGTGGTCAAGCGTTGCCATGACCGCGCCATTTGCAAGCAGGGCAGAGAAATCGCGATAGCGTTTTGTGTCTTTCGCCGCGCCGCGTTCGATGCGTTGGAACACGCGCGACGGCACCAGCGAGATTCCGCAATAGTGGCAATGCAAGCCGTCGCGTTTGGCGAGTTTCTTGGACAGGATGATGCGCCGTATAGTCGTACCGTTCATGCGACTTGCTCCGCTTCGATTTGTGGATTCATGTCGCGAATGAGTTCTGCCGCATCTTTCGCGCCGTTGGATTTGAATTCTTGTGCCAATTGGTCGGCGACAAGATTGCGGAGTTCGTAGAGCATGTCCCATAGATAGAGACCCGCGATTTGTTTGGCGCGGCGCATCGCGGCGTCACGTTCCATCATGCGTTTGCGTGCGGTTTTGGTGTAACGCTTTTCAGCAAGCGCGGTGAGGGCAACATCGTATTCTGCATCGAAAAAGGACTGCCAACCGCGCAGCAGGTCGGGGCATTGTTCAAAGCGTGTGTCGAGCGCTGCTTGAATGGCAGAGCGTTCGAGAATGGCGAAATTTGTTTGAGCGATGGCGCGCGGTTTTGATTGTTTTGCTTTCGGCGCGCGTTTTGCAAGTGTGAGTGAGTTGGATTGAATCTGAATTTTTGGGGTGTTCATGGTTTCCTCGCAAGGGTTGAAATAGAGCAGGGCGGCGCGCCAAGCAGAATCAGTGTACGCGCCGCCCTGTATTTTTTTGTTTAAGCGTCGAGTTCGTCCTTCCATTCCACGCGCGCCGGGCGTTGTGCGATTGCTTGAAATTCGCGCGCGGCGATGATGTTGGTGGATTCGATGCGCTGCGCTTGGAGTTCCTGCGCGCGTTGCCGGGCATGTTGACCGAGATGCTTTGGGCAGAGCGTTCCAAGACCGGCGAACGCTGCGCCGCATACGCGACAATTGCGCGGGTGTTGTCCTGTGCTGAAGGGGGATACTCGACGGTGCGAGGGTGCTTGAAGATGTAACATACTGCGCCTCCTATTGGCTTGGTCCCGAATGTGTTGACAACGTTCGGACTGGCTGGTAGGATGCTCGCAGTCTCTAACGTGCTTACTCACGTTCGGGGATTAGTCGCCGCACGATGTATCAGCATCTTGCGGCGATGTTTTTAATCAGAAAACTGATGTAATAATACATCAGGAAACTGATGTTGTCAAGCAAAATTTTACGCGGTTAATGGAGTGGTTAAAAAAGGAAAGATGATAATTAGCGTCACAGAACAGTGACGAAAACGCGCGTTTGTTTCACACAGAACAGTGAAACAAACGCGCGGGGAAATAAAAAAACGGGCGAGAGTTGAATCGCTCTCGCCCGTTCACGTTGCCGTCATCAATTTCAGTTCGTTCTTTGGGGGTCGTCCTTTGGGGGATTTATTTTTTTGATATTGTTCCACTGATGGGAGGAAAACCATCCACGATTTTCCAAATTTGATTCCTTTAATTTTTCCGCCCAAGAGCAAATGATTGACGTGTTCGGTAGCAACACCGCCCAACATCGCAGCTGCTTGTTTTGTCGTGACATATTGAGATAAATCTTTGCTCATGGGTTCGGTGTCACTTTCGGGCGTGAGGGCGCGTGCCGCGCTTGTGCGTGCCGATGCGCGCGGGGTTTTTCGAGTTTTTCGAGCCGGGTTGCCGTTTGATTTGGCGGATTGCTTTTTCATTGGCGCGCGTCGCGCCGTGTTGCTGATAATACGCGGGTGGAACTATCACCAACACGGCGCGCTGTGTGTGAGAAATGGGGCTGGGGGGACTCGAACCCTCACGGAGGGCTGCTCCAACGGATTTTCATACCACTACGACTTGCGCC
>CALMZO010000331.1 GCA_937870825.1 uncultured Chloroflexota bacterium
TAAATCTTGTAACCGTTTTCGTTTGCGACATCGTCCCATCCAACTGTGATTGTGGACGATGTTTTCCCTACCTCGCGAAGATTTGAGGGAGTTGAAGGAGGTTGCAAGCAGTCAGAGGTGCGTACCTCCAGACTAATATGCGCTCCACCTCCGTTTTCCCGATAGTCAATCTGTAAATTATGATTTCCAGAACCCAAGTCTTGGCGAGGACAATCATCTCCTGAACCTGACCAATCTTGGAGCGTTTGTCCATCAATGATGAGCTTGGCTCCGTCATCGTGGTTGACGTGGAACCAGTACGCTCCCCCTCCGAAATTGAATGTTCCCTTGTATCTCACAGAAAAATTGTCTGAAGGTATTCCACTACAGTTGTTTGTTGGCGCGCCGTTCCCCCAATCCTCTGAAAAATTCAGACCGTCAATGTTACGCTCACACCGCTTGTCGCTCCAGCTATTGTTCGCGAAATATTCCGCAAGCCATCTACCTGTTTGTGTTCGGTCTTGAACTTTGAGTGACGAGACCTGATTATCTCCAATCCCGTTGCCGTTCAGGTCTGAATCATCCCCTGTGAACTCTTCACATCCTCCGCCATAATTGTCATCGCGACACAGCACAGCTTTTGCGTTGCTGCCTACTTTGACTGAGGAAGCAGAGTCGTTGGGAAAACTCATCTCACCGGGGTTGGGATAATCGCGTTTGTCAAACTTTTTGCATGTCCCACTATAGTTGGGATGTTCAAACAATGCGACTTGATCCGAGTTTGGGCTGCAGTCACCGCTTCCCCCATCATTTTCAATTCTTGCGGACGATACTTGGTTGTCTCCAATTGAGTTATTGCTCAAGTTATCATCATTGTCGTAAAAATCCTCGCAAGTGCCTTGAAGGTCATTATCGCGACACAGTTTCACCTTCACACCGCTTCCAACTTTGATAGATGAAATGGAATCATTCGGCAATCCGATGGCTTCGGGTGAATTGTATGTGTTCACGCCTTTCTTGACACATTGCCCATTGTAGCCACTGTCAACGTAGAAAGCCACTTCGCTTGAACTAGGATCACAGTTGACAACATCATTTTCCACTTTTGCAGATGAAACTTGATTACCACCGATACTATTGTTGCCTAAATTATCATCATCACCAGAAAAATCTTCACACGTTCCCTGTAAATCATTGTCACGGCACAATTTTACTTTTACATTACTTCCAACTTTAACCGATTCAGCGTTATCGTTACCCACATCGCCAAAACTGCTCGGGCTGTTATGCTGACCAATTCCAAGATGTACACATTTTCCACCGTAGCTTGTGTTTTCGAAGAGAACAATTTCATTGCTGCTAGCGTTACTGATTGAGCAGTTGCCGGTATTGTATGGTCCATGGTTGTCCACCCACCACTGACCGTCTTCATAAAAGTTTTCTACTTGATTAATGTCTTGGAGTGTACTCGTTACCCACCAACTGCCGTAGGTTGGATTGGGATGGTCGCTCTCGCGAATCTCCCAATGTAAATGAGCACACATAGGACCTGAACTCACATCTCCAACCTCAGCGATATGCCAACCTTTATAAACAGCATCAGAAGGCGCATAAAAACTACTTGAGATGTGTCCATATTGTGAGTATAAAGTTGTTCCTTTATAGAGGTGTTTAACAACCATTCCTCCCCAATTTGAAGTATTGCGATAAACAACTTCGCCATTCGCGACTGCGCTAACATCAACCCCTAAATCGGCATCGCACCCACCGGCACCGTTGTAATCCCAGCCAGGGTGATATACCCATGTATTTGGACCGCTATAATCGCCGGTTCTTTCCTTATACGAATAACCAGTCCCATAATTTGTCATGGGGCGTTGAAATCCAGTAGTGGCTTCGGGTAACGACTCGGGGCGAACATAGTTGTCCGCCTCATTTCTAATAGCCCTTATCTGATTTGCATCAATCCAACCCTGCAAAAAATACTCTTGATCATCTTGGCGCGACAAAAGAATCTGTACCTTTCTCTCACTTATAGAGTAGACCTTGACCATATTAGAAGGTGTCCCAAAGGGTGCAAATTGAAGACTCGCATTCGAATTAAAAGCCGTGAATAAAAGATACTTTCCATTAGGAGAGAGTGATGGTGTTGAATTGTAATGTCCAATGTCAATTGGACGAAGCGCTGAATTTTCTGCACTCAGAATCCATAGCCCTCGAAAGCCCCCGCGCTCTACTGTAGGGTCAACAGTCTCAAAAAAGATTTCGCCTGTAACGGAGGACCAACCAATCGGGTCAAATATGTATTGGGGTTTTGGACTCGTTGATTGTGTGATGACACTTTTTGCATTCTTGGTTGCAAGCTCAAATGTCTCTGTGTATGAGTCCGCTTGGCAAACATTCCCAAGACATCTTGCTTGGGTGAAAATTAGCGTCTTTCCATTCGGAGATAAAAGTCCACGAAGATAAATGTAGCCATCTCTTATCCTAACTCCCAATGCGGCAGCGTCCTTGGCAGAAATTTCATTGGTAGAAGACAATACGTACTTTCCAATTGGTCCAAATTCTCTCCCAAGACTCTGGGTGACACTCCCATCGACTGACCTAACTTTGATAACTCCCGCATCAACATACATGAATAAGGGTTCTGCCCCCGCTTGTGTTGTATCTTGCGCATAGCTGGGCTTGAAACCGATTAAGCATAACGACAAAAACATGAGGAAAAACGCGAGGCCACGGATAACATATTTCATTTTTGAGGGGTGCATGATTCCTCCCTGTGGTAGATATTCCCGACTAATGAAACGGCCTGAATTGCAAAACCACATTATAAAGCAGAATAATTGCGGCCTGGTTATGACTTGGTAAAGATTTGGTATATCTTTTACGCGCCCACATAGTAAGATGCAGTTTTGTGAACATTACTTTCACCCAAAAACAAACGCCGCCTCGATTTCGAGGCGGCGTTTGTTTCACTTGCAGATTTTTTCTTATCGCGCTTGGCCCACAACCGCGCCAACCACTCCCCCAACCACCACTGCAAAAAATACCACCGCAATAATCATGACCCCAATCAAAATTCCAATTCCCAACGCGATTGCCCCGACACTACGCGCGAGGGAAAAATTTTGCGCGACGCTCGTGGCTTTGACGTACACCACCGCGCTCCATATTGCAAGGACGAATCCCAACACTCCATTCACGCCAGAGAGCAGTGGCGCATTGCCAACGGTCGCGATGAGATTCAATAAACTCGTGAGCGACGCGAAAATTTGTGGCGCGGCGGCGAGAGCGGTCAGCCCCAACATTTGATTGATGCTCGCGCGTCCGCCGAGCAAGCGCGACGAAAATTGAAAGAGCAATCCCGCGAACAGCATCCAACCCGCGAACGTCCAACTGAACGGCGTTGCCAACACATTGCCGATGTAATTCAAAACGGCAGCAACGGGACGCGCGCCTTCGCCTGCACGCGGAGGCAGTCCGAAAAGTTCGTACACCATGGAAACGCCTTCGCGAATGTACGACTCAATCACCGGTTGGAGTTCCGGCGGACCGTTGTAACTGTTTTGAAAATTTCCGACAGCTTGCCGGATGATTGCTTCTTTGGAGGGGGGGGGGAGAAATTCGCGCACTGTGCCGTCGAGCGCGATAAAAAGTCCGGCGACCAATGACGCACACAGCAGCACGACGAATCCGCGCAAAAAAACATCCGAACGTTCGCGCAGCGCGACAAAGGTCTGTGTTTTCAATGTGAGCGCGCTGACAAAGAGCTCTGAAAAATTCATTGCGCGCCTCCTGTAATGGCTCGAACGATACTCGCGAAACTTACCATAGCAATGATGCCAAGAATGAGGAGCAACACACTCAACACCAAAATTGGAAAGAGCGCGCCCCACACGGCGCGGCGCGTCGTCGTTTGGTACGCGACGCGAATCGCAACGATATTGCAAACAAGTGTCCACAGCGCAATCACAACGCCGCTGACGCTCACAGCAGGGAACACGGAAAACAGATTCAACAACTGCGGCGAAGATGCCAACGCGAGCGGCGCGAGCATTTCACCGAATGACGTTTCGGGATTCCAACCGCGCGCGACGAGATGCACGAGTGCGCCGTAAAGCAACCAGCCAAGCGCCAGTCCAAGCGGTGTTGTGAGAATCGTGGCGGCGAGACTCACGACGCCTGCCGTGTCCGTCGGATAGCCGACGAACAGAGAACCAAGTGAATCCCATGTGTTATCGAATCCTTGTTCAAATTGCGTCATCGCCTCCGGACTCAGCGCGTTGTAAAAGGGCATCGCTTGCAAATGCACCAGCACGGTATTTTTGATTGCATCGGGGGTTGGCGATGTGGCATAACGCAGCGCCGCGCCGAGCATTCCCGCAAGGGTGAGAATAATCCCAATGACGGCGATGTACACGAGACCGTTGCCGAACGGATTTTTCTGTTCGCGTTCGTAGGCATAGTCTTCGCGTTTTAAAAACATCGCGCCGAGCCACAATTCGACGAAACGATTGATTTGTTCGCGCACGCTCGCCGCCGATGGCGCGCGCACGCGGGGCATGGATTGTTCACTCATGATTGCTCCAAATGGATTGAAAAGTTCGTTGCGCGAATGATTATGAGTTGACACATCGTCAGTGTCAAGTGTTATTGCGCGCAGCGAAAGCCGATGCGGTCTGAAGAATAATCCGGCGCTTGCGGTTCGCGGTCGGAATTGCGACGCGGTTCGTCCGCCCAAGAGCCGCCGCGCACAACTTTGGCGCCCGTCGGTTCGCTCGGTCCGTAAATGTCGTTGCCATTGCTGTACGCATTGCCATCGTACCAGTTGTTGGTCCATTCCGCGACATTGCCCGCCATGTCAATGACGCCCAAGCCACTGCTGTTATCAAATTC
>CALMZO010000332.1 GCA_937870825.1 uncultured Chloroflexota bacterium
CAAACCCGCTTCGTACTGGCGTGCTAGCGGTTCAAGAAACGGGTTTGTATCAAAAACAGACGAGTCGAATGGCTCGTCTGTTTTTTAATTTGCCGCTGCCTCGCCGCGTGTGCGCGCGCTTTCAAAATCGGAAGCGTTCCTTTGCAATTTTAACGTTTCCAAAAATTCTTGCGCGCGCTGTCGCGTGTGATGGTCGGCGGCGCTGTGGGCGACGACGAACGCGGCGCGTTCCACCGCGCGCGCAAAATTGTTTTGCAATTCATCCACGCGCGCGAGTCCGAGCATTGCATCCAACGCGCGCGGCGTCGCGTCAATCTCCTCAGCAATTTGCAACGCGATTTCAAATTCGCGTTGCGCGCGCGTCCCCTCGCGCATTTCCAACGCAACGTCACCTAAACTAATGCGCGTGTACGCTTCCCAATAACGCATGCCCACGCGTTCGTACACGGCGAGCGCATCGCGGAACAAGCGCCGCGCCTCGCCGAATTCCGCGCGCTGCAATGCCACATCTCCCAAATTACGAAACTGCTGCGCGATTTTTTCCGGTTGTCCGATGTCTTGATAGCTCTTGAGCGCGCGGCGATACAAGTCTTCGGCGCGCGCCCAATCATTTTGTTCGCGTGCAAGTTCGCCCAAATTCGCCAACGTCATGTTCACGCCGCGTTGGTCATTCACCGTTTGAAATAACGGCAGGGCAGCTTCCAATTGTTCACGCGCCGCATCGAAATTTCCTTCGCTATATTCGATGAGCGCAAGATTTACGCGCGCCCCGGCAATGCCGCGTGTTTCGTCAATGCGCGTTGCCGTGTCAATCGCGTGTCCACAAAATGCGCGGGCGTTCACCAAATCACCGCGCCGCGCGGCAACCAACGCGAGATTGTTGTTCGCATCCGTCATTAAATAAAAATCATTCACCGCGCGCGCGTGCGCGAGACACGTTTCATAATGCTGCGCGGCGCGCGTGAAATCACTCGTGTCGAACGCGACATTGCCCAATTGCAAAAAACAAAACGCGCTCTCGGAAGCATTGCGCGCGTCCTGGGCGCGCGGCAGCGCGAGCGTTAATTCGCGCTGCGCATCGTCCAACTTGTTTAAAGAATATAAAGTCGCGCCGAGCCGCGCTTGGGCGATGTACGAAAGAGCGGCGGCGGGCGCAAGCAGCATTTCCGCTTGTTGATACAAACTCTGCGCTTCGTGAAACCGATACAATACGGGCGCGGTGCGTTGCAACATTGCGCTGTCATGTTGCGCAAGGCTCCACTGCCACGCCAGTCGCGCGTTTTCGATTTCGACACGCAATTCGTCGAGCGTGTGCGCTTGTGTGCCGCCGATGATGTGCGCCGCGCGCGCCGCGACAAATTCATTAAAGAATTTCGCGTGCCTTGCGCGCGTGGCAGATTCCTCATTCGCCGCGAGCAATTCCTCGCGCGCAAATTCGCGCACGAGGGCGTGCAAATCGAAACGCGTCTCACTCGCGCGATAGACGAGCGCCTTGTCCACCAACCCGCCGAGTGTCGCCGCATCCGCGTCACCAATTTCACGCGCGGCAGTTTCATCAAATCCACCTCGAAACACGGACAGTTTTTGCAGCGCCGCGCGTTCGCGTTCATTCAACGCCTTCCACGATTGTTCAAACACGGCGCGCACACTGCGATGACGCTCGGACACATCGCGCAAATCGGAATCGAGCGCGGTGAGGTCACGTTCCAACTGCGCGGCGACCGTTTCGACGGTTGCGCTCCGCGTCAAGCTCGCTGCAAGTTCGATGGCAAGGGGCAATCCTTCCACCGCGCGGCAAATGCGCGCAATCGCCACCGCGTTCGTTTCATTCCACGCGAACGCGGACGAGACGCGCTGCGCGCGTTCGACGAACAGCTGCGCGGATTCAAGATGGGACAGGTTTTGAAAACCTGTCCCATCTTGGTACGCCAACCCACGCAGTTCAAACACGCGTTCCGCTTGGAGGGCGAGGCGTGTGCGTGAAGTGACGAGAAGTTTCACATTGGGCGCGAGCTGCAAGAGCCGCGCCAAATCATTCGCCGCGTCGATGACGTGCTCCAAGTTATCCAGTACGAGGAGTAATTCTTTCTCTTGCAAAAAATTTCCGAGTTGTGTCACCGCGTCCGTTGCGCGGTTGAATGAAAAATGTAATGCCGCACATGTGGTGGGAATCACATTCGACGCGGCGTCAAGGGCTTCGAGCGAAATGTACGCGCTGCCGTGCAAGAAACGTTCACGCTGTTGTTCCGCAACGGCGAGGGCGAGACGCGTTTTGCCACTGCCGCCGGGACCGAACAGTGTAATCAAACGCGTTGCCGGTTGCGCGAGCCATTGGGCGAGTTCCGCGCGTTCTTTTGCTCGTCCGACAAAAGGAGTAGGCGGCGCGGGGGGAGGTGAAGCGAGGGGACGCGCGTCGCGGATTTTTTCAAAGAGTGCGGTTGTTTCGGGCGATGGCTCGATGTCCAAATCATCGCGCAAAACTTTTTTCAAGTGTTGATATTGCGCGAGCGCGTCCTTGCGTCTGCCCAAATGCGCGAGGGAGCGCATTTTTTGTTGCTGCGCGGTTTCATTCCACGCGTCGAGCGCAATCAGCTGATTCAATGCGCCCAATGCGTCGCCTTCATTCCCCGCGCTGATGTTTTCGTGTGCGACACGGTGAAACATTTTCGCCGCACGCGCGCGATATTTTTCGCGCTGCTCCAGAACCCACACTTCAAATTCGGGCGCATTTTTGATGAGGAGGGTTTGGAGGAAATCGCCGGAATAGAGAGAGACCAGAGATGGGAGACCAGAGCCGCCAATCTCCGGTCTCCAATCTCCAAGCTCCAAGCTCTCTGTGTCGAGCCAATACATTTTCGCGCGGTCAAACGCGACGGTGGCTTTTTCTAAAATCAAGAATCCGTCGGCAATCGGTTTGAGATTCGAGAGGGCTTGGCGGAGGGATGCTTGGGCTTTGGTTTCGTTTTCTTCGCCCCAGAGGAGATTGGCGAGATGTTCGCGCGAATGCGGGCGCGCGGTGACGGCGAGGTAGATGAGCAGCGCGAGCGCTTTGGCAGGAATTTTGCCGCCGACGTTTTCACCGTCGAGCGTGACCGAAGCGTGTCCGAACGTGGCGAGCTTGAGTTCGCGTGTCATCGTACGCTCCCAATTTTCACAAAATTTTTACGGCGGTTTGGTAGATTATAAACGAAAGGAACATTTATTCAATCGTGCGTCACACTCACACTTTTGTTCTCAAAATTTTGCTCGACCAGGATTATACATCGCGTTTGCATGGACAAATCAGTGAACCATCCGCGACTGACGAATGGCGCGCGAGTTTTGCCGATGTGAATGAATTGTTGCAGCAGCTGGTACGACGCATTTCTGCTGCGCCGGGGGCAATGGAAATTGAGTTGACGCTGAAACGCGTCGAGACGCGCGCGCAAGGAGGTGCAACGCAAATTTCAAGACCTGAACCAATCGAACGTTAGGAAATTCAATCGGGAGAAAATTATGCCACAAAAACGCACTAGGACACAGACCAAGCTTTACCCCAAGCCGTCAGACCTTAAACTCTATATTCAACCCGCCGATGTACGCCTCACCAATACTCGCGGCAGCGACATTGAACTGTCTGAGCAAGACATGGAAAATATCGCGGCACTCATCACCAAAGTTGGCAAGCCGTTGAAAGATGCTTGGGCAAGCGTTCAACCCAATAGGGCCAGCATCGAGTTTGGGCTTGCGCTGGAGGGAGGTTCGGGTCTGCTCACAGCATTTCTCGTGAATGGCAAAGCCGCCGCGCACCTCACCATCACAATGAATTGGGGCGCGGACAAATAACAATGAAATTCGAACCAGGAGGAGTCCAATGAACTTTGCGGAATTTTATCAACAACGGTATGGCAACGAACTCGACGCACTTTTTGAAGCGCATCGCGGACCCGATTATCCGATTTGTGTCCAAGAATGTCGCCGCGCATACAACGATTGTCTGGCGCACCCGGACGGTTCGAATTGTTCGGCGGAGCTGCGCGATTGTATTTACCAATGCGCCGAAGATTCGGACCGCGCTTGGTTGGAAAAAATTCAAGCCCTTGAAGCGAAAGCGCGCGCGGAATATGCGCGTTCGCAAAATGGCTAAGGGTTGATTCACAAAAGGAGATTCTCATGCGCACACTCAAACATGTTCGTTTCTTTGTCTTGCTCTCGCTCATCGTTCTCGCGGCGATTGCGATTCCGTTTGCACGCGCCCAAGCCATGTCCGATGTGGCGTGCGACACCACCGCGCTCGTCAACGCGATTCAAAACGCGGTGAACGCGGGCGGCACACAATCCCTTTCGCTTGCGGGGAACTGCACGTACACATTGACGGTGGTGAACAATGGCGCAGGTTCGCGCGATGCGAACGGGCTGCCCGTCATTGCGAACAACGTCAATCTCACCATTGTCGGCAACGGCGCGACGATTCGACGCGATGCGAGCGCGCCGCAGTTTCGCATTCTGCAAATCGCGCAAGGCAGCATCCTTAACATTTCGGCAGTCACGATACGCGGGGGACGCGGCGTCGACGGCACGCAAAATCATCTACCGGGATCTGGTGGTGGGATTTCCAACGACGGCATGCTGAACATTTCCAATAGCAACATTTTGGAAAAT
>CALMZO010000333.1 GCA_937870825.1 uncultured Chloroflexota bacterium
CCCGCGACTTTCGCCGAGTCCGAGGAATGGCGCAAGGCGTGAGACCGCCTCGTGCGATGACGTTGTACTCTATCATCTCGCGTCGGTCAACTTGCTGGCGCGGGATGATTTTATGGTGAGGGAATACGGTGCGCTTGCATACTAATGAGAGTAAAGAGTGGCTAGACGAGATCGAATCAATTCGATATGAATCAACACACTTACTCCCAGATGAAGCACGCGCGGCACTGGGACAATTTTTTACATCACTGCCTACAGCAGAGCTAATGGCTTCGATGTTCACGGAAGGCAGCGACACGGTTTATCTTCTTGATCCGGGTGCCGGTATTGGTTTGCTCACGGCAGCGTTCGTAGACAGGGTATTGAAATCCCGTTCGAGACCGCGAGTAATCCACGTTACAGCGATTGAAATTGATTGAAAATTTGTTCCCGCGTTGCGCAAGACACTCTCTGTGTGCCACTCAGCTTGTGCGTCCAAAGGAATAGTCTTTGACGCACAAGTGCTTTCCGATGATTTCATCGGCTTAGGTGTCCGTCATCTTTCGGCTGAATGGGACATCTTTAATACAAAACTCCCAACATTTACTCACGCGATATTAAATCCACCGTACTTGAAAATAAGGTCCTCCTCTACAGTCCGTAGAGACCTTCAAAAAGTCGGCATCGAAAGTACTAATTTATATTCAGCGTTCCTCTGGTTGACGCTTCGCCTACTCGCACCGAATGGTCAACTTGTCGCGCTTACTCCTCGAAGCTTCTTCAATGGACCTTACTTTCGTCTGTTTCGTTTGGAGTTCTTGAGATCCGTTTCCCTAGAACGAATCCATGTTTTTGATTCACGCACACGCCCTTTTGCTGAAGATAAAGTACTTCAGGAAAATGTAATTTTTTACGCGGTGAAAGGGAAACCTCAGATTGCTGCAGTTGCGATCTCGTCAAGTACGGATGCCTCGGATGCAATCAAATGGCGCAATGTATCTTTTGCCAAAGTTGTCGAACCATCTGACAAAGATGGATTCATTCATTTGGTAAATGATGAAATAGGTGAGTCAATTCGTGAAGAGCTTGCAAAGTTGCACACATCCCTCACAGATTTGGGTATCAATGTGTCTACTGGGCGCGTGGTAGATTTTCGCAATCAGCATCATCTCCGTATGAGACCAAACGCGCAGACTGTTCCATTGATTTATCCATCCGACCTTGCTGATGGATACGTTGATTGGATGCGAGCGAACGGAAAAAAACCACATGCAATCTTGCGTAAAGCACGCGACCTGCTTGTACCGCGCGGGGTCTATGTGCTCGTTAAACGGTTCACTGCAAAAGAGGAGAAGCGTCGCGTTGTTGCTGCCATATACGATTCCAATCGCGTGGCTGGAGATGCTGTCGGTTTTGAAAATCATCTAAATTATTTTCACCAAGCAGGAAAAGGATTGCCGCTCAATCTAGCAAAAGGGCTTACAGCATTCCTGAACTCGACAGCCCTCGACGAATATTTTCGTCAATTTAGTGGACATACGCAGGTGAATGCAACTGACCTCCGCAAGTTAAAGTACCCCACACAGCAGCAGTTGGTTTCATTAGGAAAACGCATTGGCGAATCATTTCCCGAGCAACAATTACTTGACGATCTGATTAGGGAGGAACTTGGACTAATGTCCGATGAATTGAGCTCTACCTTAGACCCCATAGCAACAAAACAGCGTGTCCGAGAAGCAATTGAGATTTTGAAAACGTTGGGCTTGCCACGCGCACAGCAAAATGAACGCTCCGCGTTGACACTTCTGTCCTTACTTGGGCTTGATGCGACATCTTCTTGGCAATCAGCGACTGCTCCGAGTCTAGGCATTTCAGAAATGATGGAGATATTCGCATCACGGTTTGGCGTGCGTTATGCACCAAACACACGTGAAACAGTGCGAAGGCAAACAGTACATCAGTTTATGCAAGCTGGTCTCGCTCACGCGAATCTGGACGACCCCGAAAGAGCAATCAACAGTCCGAAGACTCGTTACCAAATCGACCTGAAGGTTTTAGAGTTAATAAAACACTATGGTCAATCGGATTGGACAGACCTATTACGCGAATATCTAGCAAGCGAGACTAGAGTTCAACGTCTGCGCGGTAGGGAACGTGAGATGAAAACTCTGCCTGTGCGTTTGCCAAATGGTGAGGTGATAGAACTCAGCCTTGGGGGGCAAAATCGGCTGCTCAAAAACATTATCGAAGAATTCTGCCCGCGCTTTACCCCTGGCGGCACAATTGTTTACTATGGGGATGCCGGAGACAAAATGCGGGGGCAGGAGTTGGAGTATCTTGCCGAGTTGGGTGTTCGCCTCGATAAACATGGCAAGATGCCTGACTTGATTGTGCACCTGACCGACAAGAATTGGTTAGTATTGATTGAGGCAGTAACTAGTCATGGTCCTGTTGATGTCAAGAGGCATAATGAATTGAAAGAGCTGTTCGGTGAAAGTACAGCGGGGCTCGTTTTTGTTACTGCGTTTGAAACGCGCAGCGCAATGGTTCGTTTTCTGCGCGACATTGCGTGGGAAACCGAAGTCTGGATTGCAGACTCACCCTCTCACTTGATTCATTTCAACGGAGAGAGATTCCTTGGTCCATACTAGCCACACAACAGCCCGAAGCGGATCGCTCCATCACGCGCGTAACTCGAATCCATTAAGACGGCGATACTGTGTGCGAGGTTCACCTTCGCAGCGCATTCCCAATCACACGCATTTGCGTTTCCTCAGCATCGGCGCGATAGGCGTCTACCATCACTTCGGTCTTGTGCCGCGACACTTTGCGAATGTCACCCGTTTGTTCTCGATTGCGCGCGGCTTGCGTAATAAGCCCGCGCCGCAGGGAGTGCCCGCTAAATTCCTTCGGGTCGTAACCGGCTGCCGCTGCCGCGTCTTTGATAATGTCGGCAACAACCTGGTCTGTCAGGGCACTGCCGGCGATGTGTTCCCAGCGGTCTATCTTGCGAAAGAGGGGACCGCTTTTTATTTTCGCGATGGTGAGCCACGTCGAGAGCGAGTGAACCGGACAAATGTCCACGTCCTCGCGAATGCGCGGCACATTCAATTCAAAGCCCTCGCGCGTTTGGTCGGTCTTGGAGC
>CALMZO010000334.1 GCA_937870825.1 uncultured Chloroflexota bacterium
AAAACTCTACACGGTGATTCTGCGCGACATCACCGAACGCAAACGCGCCCAAGACGAAATTCAGAATTTGAATCAAGCGCTGGAACAGCGTGTCGTCGAACGCACGGCAGAGCTCGAAGCGTCCAACCAAGAGCTCGAGGCATTCTCGTATTCTGTTTCGCATGATTTGCGCGCGCCGCTGCGGCACGTCATGGGCTTTATGGAATTGCTCCAAAAAAGTCTTGGGCCCACGCTCGACGAGAAAAATGCGCGCTATCTGCATATCGTTTCCGAAGCCGCGACGCAGATGGGAAATTTGATTGACGACCTGTTGGCGTTTTCACGCGTTGGACGTTCTGCCTTGCGCCAAGACGCGTTCGAAATGGAAGCGCTCGTGCAGGAAGTAATTCCCACCCTGGAGCCCGAACAACGCGGGCGAGACATCCAGTGGCAAATTCAGCCGCTCCCGCGCGTCTTTGCCGACCGCGCCATGATGGCTCTGGTATGGACCAATCTCTTGAGCAACGCGCTCAAGTACACACGCCCGCGCGCCGTGACGGAAATCGAAATCAGTTGTTCAGAGAACGGGGATGAATTTATTTTTTCTGTGCGGGACAATGGGGTTGGCTTTGACATGCTGTACGCGGACAAACTCTTTGGCGTCTTTCAACGTCTGCACAGCGCGTCGCAATTTGAAGGCACCGGCATCGGGCTTGCCAATGTGCGCCGCATTGTTCACCGACACGGCGGCAGAACGTGGGGTATTGGTGTGGTAGAGGAAGGCGCGACATTTTATTTTTCACATCCGAAAAAAGGAGAGTCGGTATGACGACAGAAATAAAGCGCGTCTTGCTTGCTGAGGACGACGCGCGAGATGCAGAACTCACAATTACGGCATTGCGCCCGAGCGGTATGGGCAATCAACTCATTCATGTTCAGGACGGCGCGGAAGCGTTGGACTATTTATTGAGGCGGGGAAAATTTTCCAATCGTCCCGGCGGCAACCCCGCCCTTGTGCTGCTCGACCTCAAAATGCCCAAAGTGGACGGGCTTCAAGCGCTGCGCGCCATTCGCGCCGACGAACATTTGCGTTTGATTCCCGTCGTCATTCTCACCTCCTCGCGCGAAGAAAAAGATCTCGTTGAAAGCTACAAGCTTGGCGCGAACGCGTATGTCGTCAAGCCCGTCCACTTTGAGGAATTTCTGCGCGCGGTCAAAGAGCTGGGAATGTTTTGGATCCTCATTAACCAAGCTCCGCCGAGCGCTCCGTAGAGCGATTGGCGCAAGCCCTCATGGAACATTTTAGAAATGAATACCCTGGTCAAAATTTTGCATCTGGAAGATAACCCGAAAGATACAGCGCTCGTCCAAGCGACGCTCGAGAGCGCGGGACTCGCGATTGAAATTCTGCGCGTCGAAACGCGTGACGATTTTGTGGCTGCGCTCGAGCAGCGCGAGATTGACGTCATTTTCGCGGACAAAACGCTCCCCGCGTTTGATGGATTCCGCGCGCTGGAATTCGCGCGCCAGTTGCGTCCCGAAGCGCCCTTTATTTTTGTCTCTGGGACGCTTGGCGAAGAAGTCGCCATCGAGAGCTTGAAAAACGGGGCAACGGATTACGTGGTCAAGTCGCGCCTTGCGCGTCTGGCGCCGGTTACGTTGCGCGCGTTGCGCGAGGTGGCAGAACAGCGCGAACGCCAAAAAGCCCAAGCGCAAATTCGCGCCAACGACGCGCGTTTTCGCGCGCTCATTGAACACAGCGCGGAAGCGATTGTTTTGCTGGACGCACAGGGTATCGTCGCGTATGTCAGTCCATCCGTTACGCGCATTCTCGGCGGCGACGCGGACGCGTGGCTCGGCGGCAATTGGCTAAACCGCGTCCATCCCGACGACTTGAACCTCGTCAGTAACCTTTTTACGGAATTGCTGAACGCGCCGGGCACGAGCAAGACTGCCGAGTTTCATTATCAGCACAGTGACGGGTCCTGGCTCTGGCTCGAAGTGACGGGAACGAACTTGCTCCACGAGCCGAGCGTTCAAGCCATCGTCGGCAATGTGCGCGACATTACCGCGCGCAAGACGAGCCAAGAAAAGCTCGTTCACAGCGAAAACCGCTTCCGCGCGCTGATAGAAAATAGTTTCGACGCGATTGTTTTGTTTGGCGCGGATGGCACGGTCTTGGCAGGAATTCCTTCGACGACCCAGTTGGCGGGGTATTCTCTCACCGAAGTTATCGGGCGCAATATGAGCGAATTTATTCATCCCGACGACAGGAATTCTGTAGGTCTTCAAATGGCAGAATGTCTGGCGCAAGCAGGCGCGAGCGTTCATGTTTCGGGGCGCATCCTTGACAAAAACGGCGCGTGGCGCTGGATGGAAGGAATTTTTACCAACTTGCTCCACGAGCCGAGCGTACAAGCCATCGTCAACAATTACCGCGACATCACGGAACGCAAACGCGCCGAACAGGCGCTGCAAGAGAGCGAACAGCGCTTTCGTTTGTTCTTTGCCGCTTCTCCTGACGCGATCCTGCTCGTTGACCCGCATAGTTCATGGTCAATTGTAGATTGCAATCAGGCAGCGTGCCAAATGAACGGTTACACCCGGGAAGAGCTCATCGGGCAGTCCGTTGATTTGCTGAATGTGAACTCGCCCATCGACGGAGAACATGATGACTATTTAGAGTACGTCCGCCAGAACGGGATTGTTCATGTTGAAGCCGTGCACAGGCACAAGGACGGGCATCTCTTTCCCATCGAAGTTTCGACCACGTTAATCACTGTAGGCGGACGCGAGTTGCTGCTGGGAATTGACCGCGATGTCACGGAGCGGAAACGCAGCGAAGAAAATACAAAACGCCGCGCGGAGGAATTTGCTGCCCTGTACGAGACGGCAAACAATATAGCCCAACAAACCGAACTCAAGGCAGTGCTGCAGACTGCGGTCGAGCGAGCGACGCGCCTACTCAACGCATCGGGCGGCGGGCTGTATCTTTACGAGAATGCCACCAAGGAAATGCAAGTTGTGGTGCAGACACAAGCAGCCCTGCCTGTGGGAACACGGATTCCGTTGGGCAAAGGACTGGCGGGACGCGTGGCAGAGTCACACCAAGCGGTGGTGGTCAATGATTATCCCGCGTGGGAACATCGCCTCCTTGATTTGCCTGATTTCGGACTCTCTGCGAGCGTGGTTGTGCCCATGCTTTATCGAGGAAACTTTGTCGGGGCACTTGCGGTAAATCATGTGAACGGGGAACGCAAATTTTTGGAGGCAGACGTCTCACTGCTTTCGCTCTTTGCTTCGTACGCCGCGAGCGCGATTCACAACGCGGGCCTGCTGGAGGAAACGCGCGTGCAGTTGAATCAATTGACGGCGGTGTATGACGCGGGACTCGCGCTCAACAGCGTGCTGGAGCCGCGCAAGCAGCTCGAATTTCTTTTCCAAATTGCCCTGCGCGGCTTGCGCGGACACCGCGCGGAATTTTTCCGCTACAACCCGTCGCGTAATGAATTGCGCTTTGAACTCGGTCTGGGACAGTCGGCACAAAAGCTCGCCTGGTTGAATCGCTACGTTGTGCAAGCGCATGATGAAAACGAAATTGCGGGATACGTGAGCAAAACGCGATTGCCGCTTTACGTGCCCGAACTTGACCGGGAACCACGCTGGCACAAAGAATCGGCCGACGGCGTGCAGTCAGGGCTTTGGGTCGCCGTGGAACACAAAGGCGCTCTGCTCGGCGTATTGGGCGTCTTGAGTGAAATTCCGGACGCGTTTTCACTCATGGAGGAACGGATGCTCGCGTTGTTTGCGAATCAAGCCGCCGTCGCGCTCGAAAACGCGCGGCTCTTTGAACAGACACGCCAACAACTGGAACGGTTCGCCGCGTTGCGGGCGGTAGATTCCGCCATCAGCGGTTCACACGATTTGCGCGTGATGTTGGATATTATCGTCGAGCAGGTCCTGAATCAACTGCGTGTGGATGCCGTTGCCATCTTTAAATTCAATCCGTACCTGCAAACGTTAGAGTTTGCCAGCGGCAAAGGATTCAAGACCAACCATATCGAACGAGCGCGGCTGCACGTTCGCGAAGGGCTGGCAGGACGCGTGGCTTGGGAACGAAAAACGCTTCATGTCCAGAATCTTGCGTCCATCGAAAATTTTGAAGCAGAGGCATGGGGCGCGGCGGAAAACTTTGTGGGCTATTGCGGCGCGCCCCTGATTGTCAAGGGACAGGTGAAAGGCGTCCTTCAAGTCTTGCATCGTGCGCCGCTGGAGGCAAGTCCAGAGTGGCTCGATTTTTTCGAGACCATTACAGGTCAAGCGGCGATTGCGATGGACAACGCCGAGCTGTTTGAAAACTTGCAGCGTTCCAATATGGAACTGCGGCTTGCGTATGATACGACGATTGAAGGATGGTCGCGCGCGCTGGACTTGCG
>CALMZO010000335.1 GCA_937870825.1 uncultured Chloroflexota bacterium
TTTCCGTCGCGCGTGATGAAATATGTTTCAGGCACGCCCGTGATGCGATACGTTTGCGAAATGCGCGTGCCGAGGTCGGGACCGTTCGGATACGTCATGCCGTACTCTTGAATAAATTTTTTCGCGTCGGCGTCCGTATCCACATAGTCCACTCCAAGAATCACGACCCCGTGTTCGCGGTAATCCTTCCACGCGCGTTCGAGGATTGGGGCTTCGGTGCGACACGGAATACACCAAGAAGCCCAAAAGTTGATAACGACGGGTTTGCCGCGCAGTTCGGACAAGGTAATGCTTTGTCCATCAAACGTCTGGAGCGTGAAATCGGGCGCGACGCCTGACGCAAGTGGGGGCGCGCTTTTCGTTCGCACTGCCCAAGCGAGCAACGCAAGGACAATCGCGACTGCCATAAACATTCCGCCAAAGATCCAGATTGGCGCACGGCGCGGTTTTTTCTCTCCTAACAAGAGCGCGTCACTTATTTCCCCCATGTGACACCCCCGTCATCACTGCGAAAGACTTGGCCTTTTTCATTCACTACCGCAATACGTCGGGCATTCGAAGGACTAATGGCGAGCGCGAGGGTCACACCTGATTCGACATTCAAACGCGTCCATGTCGCGCCATCGTCGCTGCTCTTGAACACACCTTGTTCAGTTGCCGCGAATAATTCATTCTGGTCATTTAGCGCCAGCGCAATTGCCGCTTGAAAAGAGGGCGTTGAAACGCGCATCCACGTTACGCCGCCATCACTGCTCTTGAACAAACCCTGTCCACTGCCCAAGAACATGCTCTGCGGCATGTGGCTACCGAGAGCGATGCTCGATGTGTTAGGTGGCACGGTGCTATTCAAGCTTGTCCAAGTTGCTCCGCCGTCTGCACTTTTGAACAAACCAAAGCCCGCGGCGTACGCGTAGAATTCGCGTGCATTTGTTGGGTTCAGCGCAAAGGCGTGAATGTCTGTACCGGGCAAATTCGTGGTGAGTGCGCGCCACGTTTTTCCGCCGTCGCTGCTTTGACTCAAGACATTGTGTCCCGCGATAGTGACAAGATTCGCGTCACTGCGCGGAATGGCGATGGACATGGCGTCTTGCTGAAGCGAAGCCAGCGGACTCCAACTCTTGCCGCCGTTGCTGCTCTGCATCATGCCGCCGTGATGCCCAAAGAAAAGCATATCGGGATTCTGTGGATGAAATGCCAACGCGTGAAAATCGCGCGTGTTCAATGTGGCAAGAGCGGCAGAATTTGTTGCGGGCGCATTGGAGCTAAACCACCACGCCAATGCCGCAATTGCGCCAAGTAATGCGAGCGCAATGACAATCCAAAGATTTCGATTCGACTCGGACGGCAGGCGCACGCGTTTTTTGTTGCGTGTCATCGGTTTCATCGTGAGTCTCTGACTGCTAGGGATGAATCCCTCAAGCGTTGTTCAAGCAGTTCGATTTGGACAGCACGATCCTGCGCGCTTTCACCTGCCCATGTACCGAACTGCCAGAATGGCGGGTCTTCGACCGTGAGAAACATCAGCGGGAGTTTGGTCAGTGGCAAGAGCGCGGCAAATGCAAGGAGAACAAATAGCACATCGTTACTCCACGACAATTCGAACCACGACACATGCAGCCCCGCGCCCAAAGCGATAACGCCAAAAATGACCACACTTGGGGCAAGATTGATGGCGGCGCGTTTCAGGCGGGTGTGAAAAATTTTTTTATCCATGTTGCTTGCCCAAAATAATTTTCGCTGTATCCACGGCCATTACAGCATCGGGACTTGGAATTGGCAATGGTTCGCCCTTTGCATTTGTTTCGGCGAGATCGTTTCCATCGACATCCGTAAAGCGAATGACAAAACGATCCAAACTGCGCGGCGCGGGGCCCGAAATATAGGTTCCATCTTTTTGATATTTCGAACCGTGACAGGGACACTCGAAACGATTTGTGACCTCTTGCCAGCCGTACAGACAGCCGAGATGCGGACATACGTTGTAGAGCGCGAGCACGCCTTGCTCGGTCTGCATGACCCAACTGCGGGCGGGCGTATTGGGGCTAGGGGCTGCGGTAAGCGGCGGAATGACGTCGCCCGCAACGCCGAGATTGAATACACTGCCAAATTCACCCGCGCCAAAACGTGGCAGCGCGAACAGAAAGGTCGCGCCGCCCAGCGTCACGAAAAATATGCCCAAGGATGCAAGAAACGCGTAATTCAAAAACTCGCGGCGCGTCACCGGCGCATTCAATATTTGACTTTCACTTACAGTTATCGCGTGCATAGGATACCTCCATTCAATACGCGACCTCTTACATTCAATAAGAGTTAAAAATAAAAAAAATCAGGCATGGGTGAAGGAGCTAGCGTTAATATTGAGTAGTGCAATATGATGACAATCCGCGTGTAATGCTTCGCCAAGCGCCATGGGCGCCATGGGATGCAGAACCGCAAGCACGAGCAAAATCACTGCTACAACGCTAATGAGCGCGCGTAACCAAGAGATGCGCCAGTTGAATTTCCGCTGCGGCTGTGCCAAGTGCTGCACACGTTCGCCGAACGAAGAATATGCGCCAACGCCGAGTGCATCCCACGTGGGCGAACGAAACACCTTTAATAGCGCGCTTGCCAGTGTCTCGCGCGTGGCGCCGTGCGCAAGCGCATGGTGGTCTGCGGCGATTTCCTGAAGGAGCAGATAGTTTTCAACTAAATCGTGCAAGACAGGAAAAAAGATAACTGCATCGCGCAGTGTGCGGACGATAAGAATTTTGAAGGGATCATTTTGCGTCAGATGATATTTTTCATGCGCGAGGACGCTTGACAATTCTTGCTCGTCCATGGCTTCCGTCAACCCTGTCGTCACCAACACGCGCGGCTTGAGCCACCCATAGCACAGAGC
>CALMZO010000336.1 GCA_937870825.1 uncultured Chloroflexota bacterium
CGCGCATGGACAGAGTCCCGTTCGTAACCGCATTGGTCAAAGCGGGCAGCGCCTGCGGGACATCGAGAAAAGGGAGCGTCTCAATCACTGCGAGCCGAACCATCTCGGATTTGTCGTCCAGCGCGGTCAGAATCGCACCCGCCGTTTCTGGCGAGCCAAAATAGCCGAGCGAACGAATCGCCGATTCGCGCACAAGCGGACTGGAATCCCGCAGCAATATGACAAGGGATGCGCTGGTCTCTGGATGACCAAGCGAATTTACCGCCGCGATTGCGGCTTGGCGCACGTACGGCGAAGGATGCCCAAAGAGTGTGACGAGTCCGTCGAACGCGGCGACATTGCCGATTCTGCCGAGCGCAGTCGCGGCAACGCGCAAGAGTTCCGAATCGTCGGAGGTCTCGAGGACCTCTGTCAGCGCGGGCACGGCGCTGGCATCGCCAATTGAGCCGAGCGCAGCCGCCGCTTCGCGCCGGGTCTCCGGGTCCGGCGCGCTGAGCTGCTGTACAAACCCCGGCACCGCCGCGCGCCCGAGCGCGGTCAGCGCGGCAATGGCGATGGAACGTGTTTCATCTTTTTTCATCAAGCCCAACAACGCATTCTTGATTTGTTGACTCTGCGTGCCCACCTCCTCGGCGCGTACCAGCCAGCCCAGCACCGTGGCACTTTGCTTGAGCCGCGCGTCGCTGCCTGTCGGCACGGCTGCCAGCAGTTTCGCGCGCGCCTGCGGACCCAGCACTCGCGCCGTGAGTTTTCGAATCTTGTCTCCCTGCGCCATCTCTTTTTCATAGCGCGTCTCGAGTTGAATCAGCGCCGCAACACCGGTCACGGCATCGCCCGTCGGCGTTTCCAGCCAATCGCCGATGAGGCGTGCGCAGGAGCTATCGCCCAGCGCGCCGAGGGCTTCAATCACCGCAACGCCGAGGAATTCGTCAGGCAGGTACGGGAGGAGTGCGGGGACCGCCGCGGGATCCCCAATCGCCGCCAGTGCTTCGATGGCGGGAAACGCCAGCGTGGGGTCACCTTGCTCGACCACTGCGAGCAGTGGCGCGACTGCGCCCGTGTCCCGCAGTTTGCCGAGCGCTTCGATGGCGTGATAGCGGACGTTGGAATCAGAGTTGTCGAGCGCGGCGATGAGCGGCAAGACAGCGTCCATATTGCGGCTTTCGCCGAGCGCCTGCGCGGCATAGACGCGCGTCATCGGATCGGAGTCCTCAAGCAGGGTCACCAGACTGGCGACCACATCCACGCCCATCATCATCAACACCTGGAGCGCGGAATTGATGACCCCGATATCTTCATGCTCTTCGCGCAGTGCGCGCACGAGCTCGGCAATCGCGCCCGCATCCGCGCTCGTGACAATGTGCTCGATTGCGTTCTTGCGAATTCGCCAATCGGAAGAAGAGAGGTCTTTTAATATCGTGGACATGCGAAATCGGTTATTTTCCGTTCCCCACCACGTTCACCATCTGCTTGGCATCGGCGGCATTGCGTTCGGTGAGCTTGCGAATATCCCCGAGCGTAGTGAGCAGCATGGACGCGCCGGAAGCGTGTTCTCTGTTGGCGCGGGTGATGAGGGCGATTTGTTTGACAACGTTGCTGTTCGCTGAGGTGATGTCCCGGGTGGCGCGCGCTTGCTCGACAAGTGCCTTGCTCACCTGCTCGCCCTGGCGGCGCATTGATTCAGCCGCCTTGACGATTTGGTCTGCGCCGGTCGCCTGCTCGTTCATGGACTTGGTGAGTTGGTTGATGAGCTTGGTCATTCGCTCGGCTTCTTTGGTCACCTGGTCGGAACCCGTTGCCATTTCATTCACTGCGCGCGTGGTCGAAATCGCGCCGCGCCGCATGGACTCGACTGCTTGAACGATTTGGTCCGCGCCTTTGCTCTGCTCGGCTGTCGCCTTGGTCACTTCTGCGGCGAGTTTGGTCACATTGTCGGTTGCCTTGACCACATCGCGCGAGCCCTTGGCTTGCTCGGTCATCGCCTGCGTCACCTGCACGGCAGCTTTGCGCAGCGCGCCCGCCGCCTGCACGATGGTTTGTCCGCCTTTGGCTTGTTCCGCAGTGGCAGTCGAGATTTGCTTGGACTGGGTAACAACAGTTTGCACAGCATTCAATGTGTTTGTGCTTGCGCCCAGTTGTTCTTCGGTCGCGCGCGAGATTTGGGCGGCAAAGGCGACGGTTTCGTTCACGCCCGTCAAAATCTTTTTCAGCCCCTCTCCGGCTTCGTCGGCGAGGCGCGAGCCCTCTTCGGCGACGCGCAAATTCTCGTTCACCGCGCCGACTGCTTCCTGAGTTGCGCTCTGCAAGCCGCGCACGATGCCGGAAATTTCCGCCGTCGCTTTGGCGGCGCGGTCTGCCAGATTGCGGATTTCCTCGGCGACCACTGCAAAGCCGCGTCCCGCTTCGCCCGCGCGCGCCGCTTCGATGGACGCGTTGAGCGAGAGCAGGTTCGTGCGCTCCGAGATCAGATTGATTGTGTCCACGATGGTGCTGATTTCTTCGGCGCGCCGTCCCAAGTCTTTGATGTTCGTTGCCGAGACGGTGATTGCCTCCTGAATCCGCACCAAGCCGTTGATGGATTTCTGCACGGTCGCGCCGCCTTGCTCGGAATCGCGCGCGACGCGGCGCGCCACTTCGTCGGTCTGTTTGGCGATGTTCGCCACCGACTTGATGGACCTGTCCAGCTGCATTCCGGCGGCGGCAGCTTGCGCGGAAGCTTCACTGATGTGCTGGGCGTTCCCCGCGACCTGTTCTATCGAATTTGCCATCTCTTCAATCGAGCTCGAGACGCCTTCCACCTGCTCGCTCATTTTTTCTGCCGTTGCGCGCACTTGTTCGATGGACGACGCCATCTGGTTCATCGAGGACGAGGTTTGCTCCGCCGCCGCGGCGAGGTCTTCCGAGTTGCCCGCCACACCTTTGACAGACTTGGCGAGTTCTTCAACCGACGAAGCGGTCTCGTTTACCGAGGCAGCGAGATTTTCCGTATCGCTGCTGACGCGCTTGAGCGATGTAGAGATTTGCGTGATCGAGGCGGTTGTCTGTGTGCCCGAAGTCGCGGCATCGTTCGCCAAATCGTTCACGCTTTTGATGGACTTGACCATCTCTTCGATAGACGCCGAAGTTTCGGTAATCGAAGAGGCGAGACCTGCCGCCGACCCGGTCACTTGTTCGATGGACGCGGCACTCTCGTTGACGCTGGAACTCATCTCTTCGGTGGAGGTTGCGACCGATTCGGCTTGTCCTGCCGTCTCTTTGAGCGACGCAGCCATTTCGTTCGTGGCGTTGAATGCCTCATCCAATGATTTCAATTGCGTTTCCACGCTTGCGGCGACCGCGCGCACGAGTTGACTCATATCGCCGTTGCTTTGTCCGTTTCCGTTGCCGCGATTCTTGTTAGCCATACTGCTCCTTTCGATTGTCAGGGGGGGGTGATGGGTGGTCGGTGATGGAAAAAGGAACTCATGCCGCCAATACCTCCTTTTCCCTTGTGCTCAAGACCTTGCGCAGGTCGAGGACCAGTACAAGACGTTCCGCTTGCGAGACGACGCCTTCCAGGTAATCGCCGTCCGTTCCGATGAACTGGTCAGGCGGCGGCAGAATTTGCTCCGCGTCAATGGCGACAAACTCGCGTGCCGAGTCCACTGCCAAGCCGACGACGCGCCCACTCATGTTTGTGACGATGAGCCGCGAGCGGATATCATACGGCGCCTTGTCAAAGCCAAAGCGGCGGCGCAGATTGATGACCGGCACCACCTGCCCGCGTAAAAACACCACACCTTCGACAAACGAAGGCGCATTTGGCACGCGCGTGATATTTTCAATCATTTCCATTTGCTGTACCTGGGTAGAGCGCACGGCATAATTGGTCTCTGCTACCTGGAAAAGAATAAATGATTCCGACATGGTGCCTCCTTCTAACGGCGTGGTGGGGTATGACGCGACCCTGTTTTGCTTCCTTTGGGAACGACCAACGTGTTATCCATTCCTTTGTTTTGAAAATCGCAGCAACTCGGGCACGTCGAGAATGAGCGCCAACGTGCCATCGCCCAATTCCGTCGCCCCCGCAACGCCGGGCTGCGTGACGAGCGGGTCGGAAAGCGTATGCACGACCACTTCACGCAAGCCAAGCAACTCGTCCACGACAATGGCGCTGCGCCCATTGCCATCGCCGACGACCAGCCCGTAGCCTGTGTTGCTGCCGTCGTGCTCGAGCCCAAATAGTTTCGAGATGCGTACGAGGGGCAGACTGCCGGTGCGGTACGGAAAGAGCTCTCCGCGATGGGTGCGCGTGAGACGCGCCGGGTCAATTTCAATCGCCTCATTCACCGCCGATTGCGGTACGGCATAGCGCTCATCGCCCGCGGCGACAATGAACGCGTCAATAATCGCCAGGGTGAGCGGCAGGCGCAACGCAAAGGTGGTGCCCTTGCCGAGGACAGTGTGCATTGTGAGCGAGCCGCCCACCGCGTCCACCGCTTTTTGCACAACGTCCATTCCTACACCGCGCCCTGCCCCCGTGTTCACGTCGGTTTCTGTTGTAAAGCCGGGTTTGCACAAAATTTCCAAAGCGCTCTCCGGTTCGAGCGTCTCATCCTCGCCGAGCAGACCAAGCATCCGCGCTCGCGCCGCGATTTTCTCCAGATTGACGCCCGCGCCGTCGTCCCCTACGGTGATTACAATATGGTCGCCTTCGGGACGCCCTGCCAAGGTGAGGGTGCCTTCGCGCGGCTTGCCGTTGCGCACACGCTCTTGCGGCGTTTCAAAACCGTGTGTGATGGAATTGCGCACCATGTGCATCAACGGGTCAAAGATGCGCTCTCCGAGATTCTTGTCAATCTCGGTTTCCTGCCCCTCCATCACCAGGCGGACCTCTCTGCCGGATTGACGCGCGAGATCGCGCACCGCGAGCGGCATTCGCCCAAACACTTCGGCAAGGGGGACGAGACGGACGCGCATGACGGCTTCCCGCAAATCGCGCAATTGGCGCTCGAATTGTCCGGTGATTTCCGTCAGGGCTTCGAGCGCCGGCGCAGGAGCGCCCTTGAGGCGCGGTAAAGTTTCTTTGAGACGCGCGCGATTTACTACCAGTTCGCCGACGAGACGCATCACCTCGTCGAGCCGACTGATGTCCACGCGAATCGAGGCGCTCGTCGCGCGCATGGGCGAGGCCAAGGTCTCCATGCCGGGCGCCGTGCTGGTCGGTGACGCCGCGGGCATGGTCGACACGGTGGCGCTGAAGGGCGTCCACCACTGCATCAAGTCCGGCATCCTGGCCGGCGAGCAGATCTACCGGACGCTCAAGGCCGGCGGCACCGACCTGTCGGGCTACGAGGACGCCGTCGAGAACAGCTCGATCGGCAAGGAGCTCTACGAGGTCCGCAACGCGCGCCAGCCGCTGCAGAAGGGCCTGCTGCTCGGCGGCCCGCTCTCCGGCCTCGCCCAGATCACCAAGGGCAAGCTCCCGCCGGGGCGCCTGGCGTGGCACCGCAACGACGACCAGCCGATGTTCGCCGGCAAGACCGCGAAGAAGTACCCCAAGCCGGACGGCAAGTACACGTTCGACAAGCTGTCGTCGGTCTTCATCACCGGCAACGCCACGCGCGACGACGCGCCCAACCACATCCGCATCCAGAAGCACGTCCCGCGCGAGGTCG
>CALMZO010000337.1 GCA_937870825.1 uncultured Chloroflexota bacterium
ATCACGAATGTGAGCAACGCGAATACAAGTGTGAACAGTCCCGCGAGGATGACACCAGGGAATTTAAGATACCAGCGGTTCGATTTCCGCGCGCGCGTAACAAGCCACGCGAACAACACGACGAGCGCGAGGAGAATGAGAATTGTGACGATGCTGGAAATCATAGCGAACTCCTTTCACTTGAAACCGAAACGCGCCAGTAAAACATTGCCCTCCACCAAAACAATTGCCGACGTAGCGATGATGGCAGTCAGCAAGACAATGCCCTTGCCAACCGCCGGTGTATTGCCCAGCAGCGGAATGTTGTGTCCGGGACCGATTGCAAAAACGAGACTCGCCAGCGCCATTGCGAACGCGGCTTGTGGCGTACGCGCGAGCAGCCATCCAATCAACGCGCCGACGAATGTGGCGGTAAGCAACAATTCAATCACGACGCGCGCAATCACAACACCCGTGCTGCTGCCATCAATGATTGCGCCCGTACTGATGTCGAGCGGTGGCGGGCGCAGTTGCGCGAGCAGAATCGCGGGCGTCAACGTGAGCGCGACGATTGCAGAAACGGCGAACGTTGTCCACGGACGCGGCGGCAATGCTGTTTGGATTTCGCTGTACGCCCATCCCACTGCGAGTCCGCCAAGCGCGGCGATGAACAAACCCGGCGGCAGGATGAACCAGATGGGTCGAATCCAAAAATGATGAATCGTCAAAAAGACGAGCAAGCCCGCGATGCCAGAAAACAGTCCGGCAATGAGCGTGGTATCCATGCGATTGCCTTTCAGAACAACCGCCTCTTCAGGGCCATTTCGTCGGCGTGATTTGAATTTCACACATGAACGTTGCGCCTTCGTTGTTGCGGCTCGTGTGTCCGGCGAACGTTTCGAGCTTGCTCGGCAGCCAGACATCGGTCAAGTGCGTTTTGCATTTGAGCGCGGGCGAAGGCGCGATGAGGTTGGACGCGGCATGAACGCGCGGGGCAGGCATATCGGCAAAGAACGCGGCGAGCAAAAGCAAAAGTGTTATGACACTGAGCCGAGACGTGTTGACGAGGCGTACGGGAAAAAGAGGCAATAAGACTTGCATAACTACCTCCTGACTCGCATATGTGTTTGTTTGCGTGAGTTGTGAAATTTTACTGGCGCGGATGTCCCGTTGTCATGGGACTGGCGTCCCGACTTGCTGGGGATTCCGGTCCAACAAACGGATGGACGGACCCGGTTTGCCTACTTCTGTCTGGCTTGCCGGATTCTTGCACATGTCCATAACGCGCGTTGTCCGGGCGTGGTGAGGGCAGTTCAAACCGACATGGAGATAACGAACGGATGGATTATGCTATCATGTATGCTTGCGTGCGAAACGCGACAGGATACGAATACAAGGCGATGCGGAGTTTCGTACGCGAATTACGTCAGAGTCTGAATGTTTCCGGAATTGAAACCTCTATTTTCAATTCCGGGAATCGCGTGAATGAATTCGCTCGAAACGCTCAACAACACAATTATCGCCTGTCGCCGCTGTCCGCGTCTTGTCGCGTACCGCGAACAGATTGCGCGCGAGAAAAAACGCATGTATCGCGGCGAAGATTATTGGGGCAGACCCGTGCCGGGTTGGGGCGACGCGAACGCGCGTCTGTACATCGTCGGACTTGCGCCCGCCGCGCACGGCGGAAATCGAACGGGGCGTGTGTTCACGGGTGACAGCAGCGGGGATTTCTTGTTTGGCGCGTTGTATCGCGCCGGGTTTGCGAATCAACCCACTTCGGTCTCGCGCGACGACGGCTTAAAGTTGCGCGATGTCTACATCGGCGCGGCGGCACGCTGCGCGCCGCCTGACAACAAACCGACACCGCAAGAATTTGCAAATTGTTTTCCGTACCTCGCGCGCGAATTTGAATTGTTGAAAAATGCGCGCGTGTTGCTTGGACTCGGCGCGATTGGATTCAACGCGATTTTGAAATTACTTGCATCGCACAACATTGCATTACCAAAACCCATTCCAAAATTCGGACACAACGCGTTGTATCACATTGACACGTATTCCGTCATCGGCACGTACCATCCCAGCCGCCAAAATACCAACACGGGAAAATTGACAGTGAAAATGTTTGACGCGGTATTTGAAACGGCAAAGCGCGCGTTGGCAGATGGCAGATAGCCGATGGCAGATGGCGCATCGCGCTTTGTGAAACGAGAGCGTCAATCAAAAGACCCAATCCAATCTCTAACATGAATTCCATCCGCGCGCTCGCCCGTCAACTGTTTCGTTTCGTCGTCGTCTGGATTCTCGACGGCATTTCGCTGTTGCTCACATCGGTATTGGTGCCGGGCATTTCATTTGACGGAACGCAGAATGTGTTGGTCATGGCGGCGTCCGCCGCGTTTTTGCTCGGCACTGTTAATTTTCTCATTCGCCCGTTGATTCTTTTGCTCGCGCTGCCGTTCGGATTCATCGCCATTTTCATCATCGGCTTTTTTCTGAACGCGCTCGGCTTGGTCATTACGTCGAATCTCGTGCCGGGTTTTCGCGTGGCAGGTGTGTTTGACGCGTTCCTCGGGAGCATTGTGCTGGCGCTCTTTAACACGCTGCTGACGAGCGTCATTGCGGTGGACGACGACGATTCGTTTTATCAGCACATCGCGGAACGTTTGGCGAAACGCGAAAGTTTTTTCCCGAACGACGGCGAAACCCAGGGCATCATCCTGCTCGAAATTGACGGGTTATCGTACCATCACATGAAAAAGGCAATTGCGAATGATTGGATGCCGACGCTCAAACGCATGACGCAAGAGGAGGGCTATGTGTTGTCGCGCTTTGATTGCGGTCTGCCTTCGCAAACGTCGGCGTGTCAAGCGGGCATCATGTTCGGCGACAATTTCGACATTCCCGCGTTTCGTTGGTACGACAAAGATTTGGGGCGGCTGATTGTTTCGGGACATGACGCGCCGCTCATCAACGCGCGCTATGCCAAAGGATTGGGCTTGATGCGCGACGGTTCTTCGGTGAACAACATGATGAACGGCGACGCGCGCGTTTCCGTGTTGACGCTCGCAGACTTGTTTCAAGCATCGCCCGACCAGCAGCGCCGCCGCGCGCAAGATTTTTATTTGCTCTTTTTGAATCCGTACTTTTTGCTGCGAACGCTCGTGTTGTATTTCGGGGATGTGATTCGTGAAGTGTACGAAGGCATTCGCCAACAACTCAAGCACGAAAAACCGCGCTTGAATCGGCTCGCGCATTTTTATCCGTTCATCCGCGCGGCGACGACGGTGTTGATGCGCGATGTCTCCGCCTCACTCACAATTTTGGATGTGGTGCGCGGCACGCCCGCGTTGTATGTGACGTGGCCCGGATATGATGAAGTCGCACATCATTCGGGTCCGTGGACGCACGACGCTTTTCACACGTTGACGCAGTACGACCACGTGATTCGCCGCGTGCGCGACGCGATTGAACACAAAGCGCCGCGTCCGTACGAACTTATCATCCTGTCCGACCACGGACAATCGTACGGCTGGACGTTCAAGCAGCGGTACGGCTATTCGCTCAAAGAATTTATCGAACAACATTTGCCGCACGGAACGAACGTGACACAAACGGCAGGTGGAGACGACGGGATGATTTCCGTCCGCGCGATGGCGTCGGAACTCGACAACATGCAGCAGCAAAACATGGGCGGGCGCATCGGCAAGGGGGTGATTCGCAACGCGCAAAGGGCGATGAATCGCGGAATGCGCGAACAGGAACGCGCCACGCCGACTTTGCCCCCCACGCCGATAGAATCTCAAGTGGTGGTCTGCGGCAGCGGCAATCTCGCGCAGGTCTACTTTGATTTGGCCGCGCGCCGTTTGACGTTGAACGAGTTGAATGACGCGTATCCGCGTCTGCTCGACGCGTTGGTCAAGCATGACGGCATTGGCATCGTGATGGCGTACAGTGAAAACGGCGAGCCGTTGGTCTTTGGGAAAAAAGGCGCGCGCAACCTCAACACAAACGCAGTCACGGGCGACGACCCATTGACAATGTACGGCGACGCAAATTTACGCGCCGCGCAATTGAAACGACTCGCGGCATTTCCACACAACGGCGACCTCACCATCATCAGCACATTTTATCCCGACGGCACCGTCGCGGCGATGGAGGAACTCGTCGGCAATCACGGCGGACTGGGCGGCGAACAGACCGACGCGTTCATTTTTCATCCGCCGTCGTTCCCCATCCCCGAAACGATGAACTCGGCAGACATGTTTCACATTTTGAATGCGCGGCGCGGACTGCCGGCACCGAAACCCGTTCCGCAAATTAAAGAAGCCGTACTGCGCGCCCGCGACGCGTGGGCGCCGGACGTTTTATGGCGCGGCTTGACGCGGGTCAAGCAGTGGATTCCACTCGCCGCGCGTGCGCTGCTGCTCGACCGCGCCGCGTACCGGCGCGCGGCGTTCAATCCGTACATGACCGCACCCGCGTTGGTGATTGCTTTGACGACAACGGCGATGATTTCGTGGATTGTGCGCGGAGAATTTTCTTTGGTGGAATGGGGAACGCGTTTTGCATCGTGGTTCGTGGGAACGCTGTTTGTGTTTGGAGCAGCGCGAATTTTGCGCGGCACCGCCGATTACACCACCACCTTGCGCGCCGTCGGTTTCGCGCAGACGGGATATTTTTTGGAAGTGTTCGCGCTCGTCGAACCGCTTGCCGTGATTGCGCGTTTCGCCGCGTTCATCGTCACCTTTTTGGCAACCTGGCTCGCCGCGAGCGAAGCACACAAACTCAAGGGCTGGCGCACCTTTTTATTACCCGCCGTTGTTCTCGTCATTTCCATCGCGAGCGCGTTCGTACTGAGTATTCTGGTGAGCAGTACCGAAGTGACGGTTGAAAGTTTGCTGCGCGCGTTTGGCTTGTTACAGCGCTAAGCGAACGACAACAAAATTACGCCCATCGTAATGATCAGCGCGGCCGGAATCCGCAAACGCGCGCCGCGTTCCCGAAAAAGATACGCGCCCGCGACAACCCCCATTACGATTGAAATTTGCCGCAGACCAATCACATAACTCGCGCGGTCATCCGATTGAAACGCCCACAGAATTAGCGAATAACTTCCAAAGACAAAAAACGTAGTGATGAACGGCAGTTTCCAATCGGTGAGTTTTTGCGGCAAGACAATTCTTTCGCGCGCGATTCGCAACAGCAAAAAATACATGACGCCCCCGATGACTGCTTCTAAAATCGAATAGCGCATCGCAAACGCCAACCCATTCGGCAGTTGGCGCAGCCCCGCCCGGTCAATCACCGTATACCCTGCAATTCCTGTGGCCGCGAGAAGAATCCAAAGCGTTGTGCGATTCCAATACCGCGCAAAACTCAATTCGCGTAACGACTGCAAGGGAACGAGCATCGAACCTGCGGCAATCAACACAATCCCAATCCAGCCCAACAATGTCGGCGCGTCGCCCAACACAACTTCGGTGCAGGCGACCATCAACACAGGCAACGCGCGCGCGAGCGGATACGCGACGGTGAAATCTCCGCCGCGATAACTTTGCGTCATCCCCACATAATAAATCGCAAGCAGCGCGCCGCCGAAAAAGAGATTTAGCGGCACGACACTCAACACTGGCGGCGCAAACATTTCCGCGAGGAGTACGAGTGGCGCGAGTACGACACTCGCCACAATCGTGATGCACACGAACATATTGATGGCGCGCTGGTCACGCACGAGCAAATTCCAGCCCGCGTGCATTAAAGCCGAAAGGAAAACGAGCGCGAGAGAGAATAAGGACATAGAAACAACGTAGGGGCGCAGTATACTGCGCCCCTACAGATATCGCTTTTTGCGGACCGCGAAACGAACGTTAAAGACAGAAATCCATCTCACGCTCTTGTTTCGTTGTTGTATAATACGTGTATGCAAGAAAAGAATTCACCTCAAGTTATTTCAGTTTCACCCGAAGTGATGGGCGGAACGCCTGTCTTTGCAGGCACGCGCGTCCCCATTCAGACGTTTCTCGATTACATGGAAGCGGGTGAAACGATTGATGATTTCCTCGCAGGATTTCCAACCGTCAAGCGCGAGCAACTCATTCAATTTCTTGAACAAGCCAAAGAGCTCATGGTCGCAAACGTGGCATGAAAATTTTGCTTGACGAATGTGTTGACCAACGTCTCGCGCCCGAGATTCGGGGTCACGCTGTTACGACCGTTCCACAAATGGGATGGGCAAGCATCAAGAACGGCGAGCTGTTACATCGCGCCGAACGCGAGTTTGACGTTTTCATCACCGTTGACCGCAATCTCGCTTTTCAACAAAACATTCCGAAATTTCAAATCGCGGTTATCCTCTTGCACGCTTCCTCAAATCGTCTCGACGATTTGCAGGTTCTTGTGCCGATTCTGTTAGAAAGCATTGGCACAGCCCCCAAAGGCCAAGTCACCCACGTTCGTCTCTGAAATTACTGCCCCACACTCCACGCGTTATTTGCCGCATCATACGTGAATCGTACCTGCGTTTCTTGCGACACACTCGCTTTTGTAAAATCAAATTCCGCGCCCGACACAATCATTTCATTTTCATTTGCAAATGAAATTTTGCGCGCGCGCTGCGGGTCGTTTAGGGTTGCAATCGTGCGCGGGTCGCCTTGAAAAATTCCGGCCGCGTCCAAATCGAGCGCGCGAATTTGCCCATCGCGCGGCGAGCCAAAGACCAATTGTTTTCCATTCGCCGTCGCGCGAATCGCCATGCCGTACGCATCGAGATTGTCGCGCTGTCCGATAATTTGCCCCGTTCCCAAATCCAATTGATAAATGCGTCCCGCCTGCGTTGTCGCATTCGAGCCGTTGACACTCGCGGCGAACAGCGTATTGCTTTCACAGTCGAACGTCAAACCCAAAACGCCGTACACGTTTTCGGGAGAAGCGGGCGCGGCGGAAGGCAAGGTCACGTAGGGCGCAAGCACGCCGTCGCGCGTATTCATTTTGTAAATTTGGTCTTGATTTTTCGGCGTGGCAATTCCAAGTCCCGTGCGCGGGCTGGGCGCAAAATACGCGTTGCCGTTTTTGTCCAACACAAACGCATCGAGGAATCCGCCGCTGCTCCACGATTGATGTTGATAGCGCGTCGCCGCATCGCTGTTGCCCGTCGGCGCGCCAAACAGGATGACGCCGCGTATGCCGTTTTCATTTGTCGCAAAGGTCACGTCCCCGGCCAGGCCCACTTTGTTGAGAAATTTTGGTGCGCCCGCGCAATTCATTACAGGCGGGCGCGCGGCGGCGGGCTTGGCAGTGGGCTGTACGCGCAAGGATTTGGCGGAATCGGGCTGCTCATTGGGAATCGCTGCCGCGTTTTCTGCCGCCGGTGCGGCTGGCGTTTCACCCCTCCCCGCAAAAAATCGCGTGTACGCAAAATACGCGCCGCCTGCCAGCGCGACGAGCAAAACAAGCGGCAGCAGCTTGCCGAGCAGACCGCCGCCGCCTTTGGCTTTTTTCGAAGGCGCGCTCGGTTTTGCGGGAGACGCAGCGGCAGCCGGTTTTGCCGCCGCAGGCGCGGAAGCGGCAGGAGGTTTATCGGTCAGCGCGTGCGCGGCTTTTTTCTTGCCTAATCCCGGCATGGGAAGTTTGATGTGTTTTTCGCGCATCTCGGAATTTGCCGCAGACGGCGTGATTTTTTTGAACATGACTTGCTCCTTTGCAAACCCCCAAACAGTTATGCCAGAGTTACTTGTGTCTCTTGCAATGTGGTTTGCATCGCGTTCAACAAATTTTGCATGTCACTCGGAAACAATCGTCCAATGCAGCCGATGCGAAAACAATTCGCGTTGCCGACTTTGCCGGGATAAATGACAAAACCTTTTTCATTCAAACGCGCATAAAAATTTTTGAAATCAAAATTCGGATGTTCGGGATACAAAAACGAAACAATGATGTGTCCTTGGTCGCGCGCTTCCAGGTATTCGCGCAGTCCCAACGCGCGTGTCCCGGCGATGAGCGTTTCATAATTCGCGCGATAGCGCGCTGCGCGCGCCTTCACTCCCCCCTCTTGTTCCAATTCCAACAACGCCTGATGAAACGCGAGCAGCGCGTGCGTCGGCGGCGTAAAACGAAATTGCCCGTCGCTCTCTAAACCTTTCCACTGCGCGCACAAATCCAACGCGAGACTGCGCGCCCATCCTTTTGTTTGCAACAATGATTCGCGTTTTGCCAAAACAAAACCAAAGCCCGGCACACCTTCAATACATTTGTTCGCGGACGAAACAATATAGTCCGCGTTCACTGCGCGCCAATCCGTTTCGATGCCGCCGAAGGAACTCATCGCGTCCACCAAAAATTTTTTGTGGAATTGTCTTGCCAGCGCGCCGACGGTTGCAATCTCATTCACGAGTCCCGACGTTGTTTCGGAATGCACCATCGCAATGTGCGTGAGCGATGCGTCACGCGTCAATTCAAATTCTACGTCGCGCGTGTTCGTTTTGCAATGTTCGGGGTACTCGAAAACGGAAAAAGGGATTTTCAATGTGTCCGCGATTCCCACCATCCGTTTCCCGTACGCACCATTCGCCAAAATCAAAATTTTTCCATCCGGCGGCATCATCGTTCCCATTGTCGCCTCAATGCAGAATGTCCCGCTGCCCTGCATCAACACACATTCGTACTCATCGCGTAAATTTGCAATGTCCAAAAGTTTCGCGCGAATTTCGCGCACCACGCGTAAAAATTCCCCATCGCGCGAACCCAAGTCGCGCAGCATCGCTTGTTTCACCGTGCGGCTCGTAGTGAGCGGTCCGGGTGTGAACAGCGGTTTGTCGTTTGCACAAGAAAAATTATCCATTCGCGTATTGTCACGGCGGACGTCGCTGCCCAACCTGTCTACCCAGTTTCAAAAGAGAATCGCCTTGCCGTGTTCGTTCATCCATCATCCCTTTAATTTTTCGCCTCTCGGGTCATACAATGGCTCACGCGAAACCATTGCGGGAATCCGTTCGCCAAAAATCTCGACATGCAAAATTTCTCCAACGCGCGCCAATTCAACAGGTACATAACACAACGCGATGTTTTTTCCAATGGTATAACCGTACCCGCCGCTGCGAACGCGCGAGATGACTTGATTCCCATACCAAATCGCTTCGCCGCCGTAAATCACTACATCACCCGTCAGCGTCAACGGCACAAATTTTCTCGCCTCTCGGCTCTCGTTTCTCGCCATCAACGCCTCTCTCCCAACAAACTCTCCCTTTCCCAATTTCACACAAAATCCCAACTCCGCTTCGTACGGCGTTTCGTTCGGCGTAATATCCGCGCTCCAATAGCGATAACATTTTTCGAGCCGCAAACTTTCCAATGCTTTATAGCCCGCCGGTGCAATTCCAAAATTTTTCCCCGCATCGAGCAACACGTTCCACAAATGTTTCGCGTCGGCATTTTCACAATACAATTCCCAACCCAA
Organism: uncultured Chloroflexota bacterium; assembly: GCA_937870825.1. Lineage (GTDB taxonomy): Bacteria > Chloroflexota > Anaerolineae > UBA4142 > SHND01 > SHND01. Next base: position 9,431 of record CALMZO010000337.1, read on the forward strand.
CTCGCCGACATAACTGACGCGCTGCGCCCAGATGCCCGCGTTCTTTATTTCAATCCACTGCGCGGTCATGTACGGAAATGTTTCATTCGAGACATCTTGACGCGTCACGTTTTCCAAAACATCACGCGCGTTTGGTCCCCACAATCCCAAACAAGCGTACTTGTCCGTTACATCTTTAATCTCAACCTCTCGTTTCTCGGTTCTCGTTTTCTGCAACTCCATCCATCCCAAATCACTCGCCAAAAAATTTGTTCCCGTTATCACGCGAAAATGTTCCGCGTCCATCCGCGCAATCGTCACATCACTTTCGATGCCGCCGCGTTCATTCAAAAATTGTGTGTATGTCAGTGAACCAACCGGTTTATCAATGTCGTTGTCGGCAAGCGTTTGTAAAAAATTTTTCGCGTCTCCTGAGCTTGTCGAAGGACCGCGCACCTCAATTTTTCCAAACGACGTCATATCAAACAATGCCACGCGTTCGCGCGCCGCGCGATGTTCTGCGCCGACGATTTCAAAATAGGGCGGGCGTCCCCAAGAACGGACAAACGACACGGGACGAACGACGGACGAATCAATTTGCTCTTTCGTGCTTTGCCTTGCGTCATTCGTCTCAAAGTAATTTACGCGTTCCCAACCGTTTTTCGCTCCAAACACCGCGCCATTTTCTTTCAACACCTCATATAACGGCGAAACGCGTTTGCCGCGTCCCCATTCGTCTTCGTCGTTCGGATAACGCAGCAAGTAATAATAGCGATATGCTTCGCGCGCTTTCTCCGCGACATATTTTTTATCGCGCATGTGCGCGCCAAAGCGACGCACATTCATCTCGCTCACGTCGAACGGCGGCGCGCCATTCACAATCCATTCCGCCATGACGCGCCCCACACCGCCCGCGCCCGCGATGCCGTTCAACGACATACCTGCCGCAACCCACATGCCCGGAACTTGCGGCACAGGACCGAGCGCGTAATGTCCATCGGGCGTCATCGCGTCGGGACCGTTAATCAATTTCACAATCTCTGCATTTTCAATCTGCGGCACGCGGCGAATCGCGCCTCGCAACAATTCCTCAAACAATTCCCATTCGGGCGGAAGCAGTTGTTGCGAAAAATTCCAATCCACGCCATCAATGCTCCACGCTTTCGGGTTCGATTCAAAACCGCCAATCAAAAAGCCGCCCGCTTCTTCGCGCAAGTACACCAAATTATCAGGGTCTCGCACTACAGGCGTTCGCTTTGGCAATTCGTGTCCGCGCATCGCTTTCGTCAAAAGATATTGGTGCATCAACGGCGTCATCGGCAAATTCACCCCTTCGACTCCGCTCAGGGCAAGCATCTCTGCAATGCGCGACGCCCATTGTCCTGCGGCGTTGATGACGATTTCTGTTTCGATGCGTCCATGCGTTGTGTTCACTGCGCGCACGCGATTCCCTGCGCGTGTCGAAGGGTCCAATTCGATTTCTGTGACGCGCACGCCCGTACAAATTTCCGCGTCGAATTGTTTTGCGCGCCGCGCGAGTTCTTGCGTGATGCTGTTCGGGTCGAGCCAACCATCGTCGGGAATGTACACCGCGCCGCACAAATTTTTCTCTGTCATCGGCGGGAAAATGTTTTTCGCTTCGGCAGGCGAAATCATTTCCACATTCAATCCCAAACCTTTCGCGCGGCTGATGTTGCGCTGCAAATTTTTATATTGCGCGTCGCTTGATGCCAAACGCAGTGAACCGACTTGATACCAACCGAGCGCGTCGCCGATTTCTTGTTTCAATTCGTCGTACAATGCGATGCTGTAATTTTGCAAACGCATCAACGCGTTCGACGTGCGAAACTGCGTCACGAGTCCGACGGAGTGAAAGGTCGTGCCGCTCGTGAGTTCACCTTTTTCCAATAACACAATATCGCGCCATCCCATGCGAGCGAGATGAAACGCGATACTGCAACCGGTGATGCCGCCGCCGATGATGACGGCTTGGGCGTGTGAGCGCATGAGCCGTTACGATTCGGTACTTGTATGAATTAACTTTTGCATTTCCGCGACTTTTTCTTCCGCAGGATTGATAACTTTAGCTGGAAGTGCCGCAAGCAATTCGTCTAAATCAGCGTAGTGAAAAATCGGTAACGCATGACGGAATCCGCGATAAAAATCATACATACCATGTTCATGTTGCGAACTCAGGATAATGGGCTGAAAAGGAACTGATGGTAGTTCAGGGACAATTGCCCGCATCTCTTGAAGGACGCTCTTGGCGTCGGTAAGATCTGCAATGACAAATCTCGCCATACGCGCGAGTATAGTCACTGTTTCATCAACCGATCGTGTGGAGGGCGACCTAAAGTTGAATATGACCGGCACATAATTTCTATGGCTCAGGGCTGCTTTAATTGCCTCGAGAATTTTCATGCGTTCATCTGTGAACCGACCAAGAATCAAGACGACTTTGTTTGTAGCAGTGTCAATGAAACCGCGAATTTTTTCATTACTGAGGAGCAAATGTACAAATTGTGCAAATTCAAGGTCGTCAACTGTTATTGCAGAATCCCCATTGGGCGTGATAATGTGGTTCTGTTGGCTTGTACCAGTTAGGTTCAAACTCCAAGCCGAAACACCGTACACACGACAAGCCAACATCTTAGCATCTGATAGATTTGCCCCTGCTAGATTCGCATTTTCTAGGTCGGTTGCTAACAGATTAGCCCCACTCAGGTTTGCATCAATCAACGTCGCCCCCGTAAAGTCGGCGAGGCGCAGATTGCTCTTGCTTAGATTTGCTCTTCGCATGTATGCCCAACAAAACGATGCTTCAACAAGATTTGCATTTGATAGATCTATCCAACTGAGATTGCGCTCAAAGAATATCTCACAGCTCAGGTCAGGAACGATTTCAGGTTGCTGTATTCGCCAATCATTCCAAACTTTCACCCCTTGATTGATAATCTCAAGATGTTCTGGATTTGCCATTGTATTTTTCCTTTTACTGATTTAGGAAGAACCTCCACCGATAAATCGTCGCGCCCAACAGTAGCACCAATTGCGATAACGCGTCGCCAATCGCGTACAACTGCGAAAAATAAAATGTGAGCAGAGTTACCACCGTGAGCGATAGAACCATTGATAGCGAGCCGATGCGTATCCCTACACGGTCGCGGCGCGCTAGCAAAAAGAGTGCCGCCAGCATACACATCGTCCCCGTGATTAAAATTGCTCCCATGTGAATCAGAATCAACGTGGGGTTATTCAATTCGTATTGCTCTTTGCCGCTTTGAATCACGAACGCGGGGAGTTCCGAATTTTGAAACATGCCCGCGAAAAATGCCCACAACGCGGTCACTTCAAAGATAGAGGTTACAGCCGCCCACACAAAACCGAGCAGCAGCAGCCACTTGAACACGCGCCGCGGGGGCCACTGCGCCGCGATAAATTTGACCCACGTCCACATTCGCTCGACGCGGTTTGGCTCTTTTGCCAAACCGAA
>CALMZO010000338.1 GCA_937870825.1 uncultured Chloroflexota bacterium
AACGCGCAAGTGACAGTGGAAATCACGGGCGTTGCGGCGAACGATGGACACTACTGGGAATTGTGGGTGGACGAAGAGCCCATTGTCGGCGTGCGCGATGGTTCAAATACCGCAACCGTCGCGCGCTTTAAACCGACAGGACCCCATCGTTTGAAAGCGGTGCTGTTTGACACAACAGGCAAACAGATCGCGGTTTCTAACGTCGTTCTCGTGATGGCTGCTCCCGTAGATGAGCGCAAGCCCGTATTCAATCGTGAAATGATGGCGCCGATTATCGCGGTATTCACGGCGCTTGTGGCGCTGCTGATTGTTGCAAGTGTTTGGTTCAATCGTCGTTCGCGCGCGCGCAAACGTGTTGAGACAGAGATGGATCTGACATGAAACGTTGCGCACTAGCATTTGGCATCCTGCTGTTCTTCGGCATGGTACAGCACGCGTTCGTGAATGTCGTGAGCGCACACGCGATTCCAGTCGGATGCGTTCCGCGCGCAGGCATCACTCTGGACGCCCCGCCGCCAACCGTGTTGTGTATTTTTTCAACGCCGTTGGTGATTGAAAAAAGCAATCTGGAAGTGGTAGACGCACAAGGCAAGCGCGTGGACAAGGGCGATGTAAAAACGTATCAAGGCGATGTGGTGAGCATGGTCGTTTCGCTCGATACGGCGAAAATGAACGCAGGGATTTACACGATCCGTTGGACGGCAAATGACCCGCTGGATGACTCTACCACGAATGGAACGCTTGAATTTGGTGTTAACACGGTCGTGCCGCCAACGCCGACACCCAAACTGCCCGGCTTTGTGCTGACTCCACAGCCAATTCAAACCGCGTCCACTTCAACTGGTGTCACCCCGACTGAATTCATTAGCCGCTTTTTGATTGCGGTGGGTGTGATTCTGTTGGGCGTGATGGGATTTCTTTTTTGGCGTGTTCGACGCGCGCCAAGTCTGGACGATAAAGCGGAAGCCGAAACCGCTCCGCAAGATTGGGAGTGAATGAAATGAAAGTGGGAATACGAATTATTTGCGCGCTGCTCCTCACTCTTTTTGTAGTGAGTTCTGTATCCGCGCATGGGAAATTGGTCAAAGCGAATCCTGCCCCCGGTTCGAGCGTTGGCTCGGCGCCGTCGCAAGTGCAGTTGTGGTTTGACGAACCGCCCGAATTAAGTTTTAGCGAAGTACAGGTCTTGAACGCGCAAAAGCAGCGCGTGGATACGGGAGCATTGCAGATTGCGCCGAATGACAACCTTTCCTTGATTATGCCGTTGAAGGGTGTCACGGATGGAACATACACGGTTGTCTGGAAAATTTTATCGCAAGCGGACGGACACATTACGCGTGGTGTATTTGCATTCAATGTCGGCAATGTTGCGGGACCTGCTACCGCGCCGATTGATTCGGGCGGAACGGCGACGTACGAAGCGAATCCCGTTTCGGCGACGGCGCGTTGGTTAAGTCTCTTGTCGCTGCTCGCGCTCGTCGGCGCATTTTTCTTTCGCCCGTTCTTGTTGAATCGTTCGCTCGACGCGGTCGACGCGACCAACACGACATGCCGAATTGCAGAGACGCGTTGGCTTCAACTCGTCACTGTCGCGTTCGTTTTATTTTTCATTGGCAATTTTGCGGAACTCGCATTGCAAGCGCAGCTCGTTGCCGAACAAATTTCATTCACCGCGCTTGTCAATGTTCTCACCGGTACGCGCTTTGGTATGTTATGGTTCGTTCGCATCGCTTTGATGCTTGTGGCGTTGGTGATACTTTTGCTAATGAATCGCCGCGTCAACATTCCGATGGGCGAGACCGCGTTGATTGTGTTGGGCAATGTCGCGTTGTTCACGCGCTCGCTGCTCGGACACAGCGTCGGCATCGGGGATTGGTGGCTGCCTGTGATTGCCGATTGGTTGCATCTGCTCGGCATCGCCATTTGGGTTGGAGGTCTTTTTGTATTCGCTTGGGTAATGCTTTTTATTTGGCATTCGATGGACCCCATCAAACGCAGCAAATGGATTGCGTGGCTCGTCCCCGAATTCTCGACGATCGCGATTGCGTCCACCATCGTCATCGCTGGCACGGGCATTTACAATTCACGTGTGCAAATCCCTGCGCTCGATAAAGTGGTGACGGGCGATTTCAGCGCGTTTCAAAATGTTTTCGCCAATCCGTACACGGCTGCACTCGCAGCCAAAGTCGCGTTGTTTCTCGTGATGATTTCGTTCGGCGCGTTGAATCTCTTGCTCATCAGTCCGCGTTTTCGCGCGTACATCATAACGCCTGACTCTAGCGCGAAATTGTTTTCGCGCTTTCGACTTACGGTTGCAAGTGAAGCGCTGCTCGGCATTGCCATTATTTTTCTCGCGGGTTTGTTGACCCTCACCCCGCCGCCGCGTTCAACGCCGACAGAGATTGCTCCTGCGATTGTGGAGGAAATTCAAAACCGTCCCATCGTGTTGTTTGGAAATCCGACACCCGATACGCGCATCCAATTGCAAATTGGACCCTCCGCGAAACAACCCGAGCAATTGGAAATTCGTGCCACTGACGCACAGAACAATCCACTGACTGACATTCAGCGTGTCATTTTGCAATTCATGTACTTGGATGAGGACCAGGGCTTGCAGAATGTGAATGCGGAAGCAAGCGGCGACGGCAGCTATGTGGTCAAAGGGAATTATCTCCCGCTTGATGGCATGTGGCGCGTGCGCGTCACTGTGCGGCGGCAGGGCAAGGAAGATGCAGTCACGGAATTTCCGTACTATCGCGCGTCTCCAAATGCGGCGTACAACGATGTTGGCGTGGCGCGTCTGCAATTGCAAGAGGCAGAAACGCGCATGAACAATCTCGCGTCGTTGCGTTCCCACCAAGAGTTGAATGACGGAACGAATGCGGTCGTTGTTTCGGAATACGAATATCGCGCGCCGGACAAAACGCGATTCGTGATTCAGGGGCAGGGCGAAGCGATTGCCATTGGCAATACCCAATATCTGCAAACCAAAGAGGGGCAATGGACGGAACGCCCGCGCATTGATACATTTGTCTTTCCAAAATTTGATTTCGCGCGGCAGGCGCAGAATGTTCGTTTTGGGCGGGAAGAGACGGTGAATGGAACTCCTGCGCAAATTATCCGCTTTGAAATTCCAACAACGAGCGGTGAAGAACAAGTACAGTACGCCTATTGGGTTGCAAAAGAGGATGCGCGCGTGCTGCAATTTGGAATGGCAGCAACGACACACTACATGATCGAACGCTATCGCGATTTCGACGGCACGGACATTGCCATTGCTGCACCTGCAAATGTCGCGCCCGCGCCGACGAGCGCACCCGCCGCGCCCACACAGGGCAATGACGCCATTACGCAAATGGTTGTCGCAACGCCGCGCCCGCGTGGATTGATTACGGGTGACTTGGAGGGCGATGGCGCGCTAGTGCTTGTTGTTGCGGGAGTCGTACTGTTACTGCTTGGCGGGGGAGGACAACGCGCGCGGAACACGCGCTTGACGATTTTGGGTGTAGGCGCGGCGTGTGTGATTCTTGGCGTTGGCTTGTTCGTTGACGCGGTGAACGGCACAATCAATGCCAACGCCAGCGCGCCGACGAATCTCGCGCGCGCTACGCCGGGGCAATTGATTTATCAACAAAACTGCCAAGCGTGTCACGGTGAGAAAGGGCGCGGCGACGGACCCGGCGCTGCATCACTCCCCGTCAAGCCGTTTGACCTCACTACCCATTTTTTCCAACATGACGAGGCATATCATTTTCAAACCATCTTGAACGGACGCGGCTATATGCCGTCGTTCGGTCCGCGTCTGACGCAAGATCAAATCATTGATGTCGTTGCCTACGTGCGTTTGCTCGCGCAGCAAGCGCGGCAAGAAAATCCCCAGAAGGGTTTTACGCCGCAGCCGTAATTCATAATGGAATTTCTCGATGGGTGGAGGAGGCGTGCAAAAGAGTTCAAGACTCAAGTGACTGACTGCGGGTTTGCTGGTTCGTATCCTCGTCGGATTCGCGCGCCAATAGTTTGGTTGTGAACCGACAATAACCATTGTAGTATCTCTTGCTGAAGGGAGACGATTCTCTACGTGGCAAGGAAGATACTTCGTCCCTCCGCATGACATCTCCCGCTTTAACTTTGGTTGTCCTCAAGCCCTCAAAGAAAATCTACATGTCAGTCCGGTGGAGCTTTATACGCCATTCGCCACAGGTTTCGCTGTTGCGTTCTAGCCCGGCTGCCAATCCGAAGCGACATACAATTTTTTCAGCGGCTGTGTCGGGTCGTTGGTGTTGACCGGAATCTCGAACAAATGCGCGCCGCCCATTCCTTCGTGCATCATGAAATCGGTGGAAATCGTTGTGCTTTCGCCAGGACCCAAAGTCGTCTGACCGACGACAACAGGGGGCGGTCAGCAACCCTCCAACAACGTTACGGAACGCGGCACATTGAGCGTCAGTGTGCCTGTGCCAACATTCTTGACGGTAAAACTCGCGCGCACTGTCTTGTTAAAGATCTGCTTGCCCAAGTCCAATCGCTCGGTATTTACTTGCAATTGGGGCGTGCCGTTCGCGTTCCGATTTGGCGCCAGTGCGAACCAAACAAACCCCACAATGGCAGCCGAAATGAGAACAATACCTCCGAGCAGGAGGAGTGTCGTCGCCCCAAGTCCGCGCTGTCTTGTGCGAGATGGGGCTGGCTTGCTTTTATATCTCTTGGACATGACTACTCCTTACGGTGATTTATTTGTGCCTTCAAAAGTGAACGTCCGCAAAAACGCGACGACATCCCACAGGTCTTGCGCCGAATACAGCGAGCCCCATTCGGGCATCCCCGTGCCCATCCCGCCGCGCAAAATTTTTCCTTGCAGCAACGCGTCGCTTGCGCCCAACATCTCCGACGCGTTGGTAAAATCGGCAGGACCATTTGGCATTTCGGGATGCATGAATGTCAGTCCCGGCAAATCTTTCCCTGCAGGACCCGTACCATCGCCGCGTTCGCCATGACATGCCGCGCAATCGCGCGCAAACAAACGCGCGCCGTTTTTCAAATCGCCCGCGTTTTGAAAATATGCGAACGCGATGGCGTCCCACAACTGCGCGTCGCTGTACGCGTTGTATTTTGGATCCGCCCGCAATTTTGAAAATACATCGCTTGGCGAATTCGTACGAAAATCCGCGTCAACGAGCAAATTCAATTGCGCGCCGCGTAATGCGGATGGTTTTTGCGCGGGAACATTTTGTGCGGGATGCATTTCATCCAAATTGATATTCAATTGTTGATACAACGGCGGAGCAGAGGCGGGAGGCGGTGAATCCGAATTCGCAGTGTCAGCGACCAAAACGACGCCGCGCATGCGCCAATGGTCCACACTGCACCAACGGGTGCAGGCAAACGGATAACGTCCCGCGCGCGATGCCACGAACTCGATTTCTTGAACATGCCCGGGCAAAATCTCATCCACGCGCACATTCAATGCGGGAATTTCAAAACCATGCACCACATCGGGCGATGAAATCCGCAAGCGCACGCGTTCGCCCACGTTCACGCGAATCGTCGCGGGCTGCCATCCGCCGTTATTCGGCGCGTTTGCAATCACATCAATCACGCGCACATCGCTTGTCTTGGTGCGCCACGCTTGATAGCCAAACAGCGATGCAGGAAACACAACGATCACCAGAACAATAATGCCGAGCGCAAAAATTTCACGCTTCATTTTTCATCTCTCACACATATAACCACAGCAACAGCGTTGTGAACGCTGTGCAAAATGCGACAATCGGTAAGGCCGCGCGCTGTGGAACGCCTTGCGTCCGCGCGGTGCGAAACGCAATGCCGATAGCAGCTACAAGACCGGTAATCAAAATCGGGATTTGCAAAAACGATTGCACCCCCGCGAGATACGGCGTCCACGTCCAGTTCGCCGTACCAAATAAATCCCAACCCCATCCAAATGGGTCAGACAACACTTGCCACGCATACGAAAAATTAATCAACACAAATGACAGACTAAACACTGCCCATGCCGCAAGCCCGAGCGGCACAAGCACATACGCGTATTCCACAAACGTACGGCGCAGTGAAAATTTATTGAATGAAATTTTTCGCGCCATCCACGCGCACAACAAAAACACACCGGGCATTACAGCCAAATTCGCCGCGAGAAAAACAAAGGCGTACAAAAACCATGCGGGGGTTGCCACCGCGTACGCGGTTTCTTTCAACACCGACCATGGACCAATCAACACAATCGAATACGCGAGCGCGCAGGTGAGCATGATGAAGGCTTTGTACGCTTCGTCGAGTCGTCGCGCTTTTGTCGTCGCTAAATCTTTGCCCGGCACGCGCACAAATACGCCGATGTTGTCGAGCGGGCACGTTTTCAAACATTCGGTACACATGCCGCAGTACGTGTTTTTGTCGAGTGCGGCAGGGAACACGAGCCACGGACAGCCATACCCCTCATCACTGCCGCGATAACAGGTTTTGTCATGATGTGACGCGCACAACGCGGCATCTTTGACGCGCACTTCAACCGGGGCAAGTTGCGAATACAAGCCGATGAATCCGCCCACGGGACAAATGTAACGACAGAACACGCGGCGTTCAAACAATACACTCGTACCAATGGCAATGGCGACGAATGCGGTGAGCACCAACGCACTCGCAAACGGCGTCGTCAAAATAACGACCGAGAACAATGCAACGGCGAGAAATGAAAAGTTTTGAATCCAGATATTTTTCAAGTGCGCTGGCCATCTCCAACCGAGCGTAAATAATTTTCCACCCGCGCGCGGCGTGATGAATGCGCGCCGTTGCAACCATTCGCCCGGCGCAGGAATTGGACAGATCGCGCACCACAAGCGCCCCGCGAATGGAACCATTATCAAAATGACCAGCGCCCACCACACAATCCAAACAAAGATAATGCCAAAATTGCGACTGCCGGCAGGAGTGCCGAAAAAGCCCGCGAGAATCGCCAGCAAAAAAATTGGCAGGGTCAATGTCATCAGCGCCCACTGAAACCAGCGGCTTTTGAGAACACGTTTGACCAGCGGAATGCGGGTGAGTTCAAAACGGGCGGCGGTCATTTCCAAAAAAATGCGACAGCTGCGATCACACCGACAAGGGTGATGAGCAGAGCGCGTGCAAACGGCAAATTCGGCGTCACATTCAATTCGCCAATCATGAAAGGATGCAGCGCGCCGCACGCGACCGCACAACGAAATTTGAATTTGCCATCTTTTTCCGCGACAAAGGTTGCGGTTGCACTCTTGCCCGGCTCGGCAATAAGGTTCACATCGTACCCGTCAATGTACAAACCATGCACTGCATCCATCGCTTCGAGTTGAATGGTGAGCGTGTCCCCGCGCTGTACATCGAGCGTACCGGGTTCGAACGCAAACGCGCGTGCATTGATACGAATGGTGTGCGATTGTGCAGCACGCACAGGTGCGGGAAGAGGCAATAGAATCGCCGCAAGCATTGCAAACACGGAGCTCGCGGCGATTCCGAACCGATAGGTACGACGGTACGACGTTATCAAATTTTTCATGGTTGGTTCGACGGGCCAAACTGACTGTATGTATTCAAAATGGTCTGACGAATTTGCGGCGGCGCACGTCCTTCGCCCATCATGCGCATCACATCTTGCGTAATGTCAACGCAGATGCTGCAACCGAGTGCGTGTTCGTCAAAAATAATTTTGCCGTTGTTCGGTGCGTCTTGCACGTAACAATCATAGTTACTTGTGTGTCCCATCGCGCCGCAGCCGCAAAAGCACGGTACGTTCTTGGTGGCTTCGGGATTGGCAACGGCAAAACGATAGGCATCGCTTACCGTTTGCGGCGCGCTCTGAATTTTCTGTGACATATCGGACATTGTCGCAAAATGCAACGCGCTCACAGACGAGGCGCCATTGGAAGAAGAGCAGCCTGTGATGCCAAAGAGCATTGGGATCGCAAAAGTGATTAGCAGTAGAAGCGAAAAGGTTTTCTTCATGAGTACATTCTTTGGTTCTTGTTACGGAACCCAATCCGATTTGATCGTCAGTTTTTGCGTTGGGTTGGATTTATCATTTGTTTGCAGAATGATTTCAAACAGGTGCTTGCCGCCCATCCCTTCGTGCATCATCAAATCAGTGTAGAGCTCGGTGGATTCGCCCGGCTGCAAGCGCGTTTGCGCGATTTCAATTTTGTTAGGGCAGCATCCTTCCACGACAGTTGGGCGTTCCGGTACGGTCAAATCGAGTGTGCCATCACCGTCGTTGCGAATTTCAAAGGAAGCGCGTACCGTCGCACCAAATTTTTGAACGCCCAAATCAATGTTTGATTGCGGGACAGCCATATGCGCGTTGCCTACAATCATCGGACGAATCTGTATCCACATCACCACCGCGATCACGACAACCAATACCACGCCAACCGCGACAAAGGGCAATAATCCGCGCATTCGCTCTTGCCGTTCCATGCGTTTCACTGCTTGCTTGCGCGCGATCAGGCGGCGCTTTTCTTTGCTGAGGGTTGTTTGTGTCATGTCTGCCTCTCGTTTCATTTCTGTGCAGGACGTGAATTAGCGTCCAAACAGTTTTTGTACACGTTCTTCCATTGCACCGGGTGTCAAGGGACCGATCCAATTTCCGTAGGCGCGTCCGTTTGCATCCGTGCCTTCCAACAATTTGCCCTCAGGGGTGATAAAGTAGGATTCCGGCACCCCGGTGATGCGATACGCTTGCGAGATACGTGTGCCAATATCCGGTCCGTTTGGATAGGTGATGCCAAATTCTTGCATGAACTTTTTCGCCTCACTATCGGTGTCCACATAATCCACGCCAATCAACACCAACCCTTGATCTTTATATTTGCGCCAGGTAGATTCTAAAAGCGGCGCTTCCTCGCGGCAGGGGATACACCACGATGCCCAAAAATTCACAATGACGGGTCTGCCGCGCAGCTCCGCTAAACGAATTGTCTGCCCCTCAAATGTCTTGAGCTCAAAGGTTGGCGCCCCACCCGCTGCAAGGGCACCGGCGCTTCGCTGCCGAACGGCGAGCGCGAGAATCCCAAGCAAGCCCAAAACCACAAGCGCAACCCCACCCATCACCAAGAGCTGGTTGCGCTTTGAATTTTTCTTCGGAACCGACTGTGAAATTTCCATATGGTTCTCACGTATTATTTGACATTCCACAAGGTGTGGAGCGCAGCAGCCGCCAAACTCGGTTCCGTCGCTAACCACACGACCTCATTGCCATGCGCGTAAAAATAATGTTGCTGTCCCCCTCCATCCACAACATAAATTTGGCGACCACTGATTACCAGCTCTTGCAGATTTTGAAACATCGCATTCCCCGTGCCGATCTTCTTTGCCATGTCTTGCGTCAGTGCGAGCGCAGACGCGTCATCGTTCGCTTCTGCTACCCACAATGTCGCAGTCTCTTTACCACTCGCGTAATCGGCGCGATACCCGCCAACCAACGCAAATTCTTTGTTATGCAAACTGGAAAACTCGCGCAGCGCGTCCAGTCCTTGTACAGAACTCACCAGAGTCAATGTGCCGAGAGTTTGTGGAACTACACTGCTTTCCACTGCGGCAAATTTCCTTGCATTTTTCAGCGCATCGGGATTCGCCCCACCAAAGCGGTACACGTCGCTCCCCGTTTGTGGCGTACTCTGCACTTTAGGCGATATGTCGGATACTGCCCCGAAATGCAATTTCTGCGCCGCTGATGAGCTGCTAGAGGAACATGCGGTAATTGACATGAGCAGCGGTGCCATGAGACCGGCTAACAGGAAGAAGGAAAAGAATCGTTTCATAGAAAACTGGTTCATATCTATTGGTTTGCTTGCGTCAAAATTTACTAACTTATTGGTCGTAATTTGGTCGCAATTCTGCGTGCTTGAAAGGCAAGAGAATTCGGAATTTCAGATTTCATTATCCAGCTCTTCCTTCTTAAGTCATGGGCAAAATGTCATATTCTTGGCAAGACAACGCGGCGACCAGTCAATCTCAAATATTTGATGGGGCGCGGAGTTTTAGACGCCTAAAACAAGGTCTTTGATGCGCCAGGTCGATTGATTTTGACGATAGGCAATGCGTTGTGCCACTTGCAGTGCCACACCCATTGCGGCCATCAGCCAACGATTATTTTCGTTCCCGCGCATCCACGCACGTTCCAAATCAAAAATGTCTTTCCCCAGACTTTGCATCGGTTCCACCGTGTGACTCCGTTCGCGATACAACCGCCGATGCCGTTCGGTTTGTAATTCGCGAAACATCTGTTTACGTTCGGGCGACTTGATTTTGTTGCGTCGCATCGTCGTGAGCAATTGAATGTCATACGTGTCTTTCAAATGGCGATACAACACCTGGTCATCGGCTTTGCTATCCATGCAACAGACTTTGACCCAGCATTCATATTTTCCAATTTCCGTTGCGAGGCGCTTGGCTTCATTCGCAGAATTGGGCATCCATTTGAACGCGCCGAGCAGATGGGAGCCGTGTGTCGTAATACAGAATGTGCCATGTCCGTAGACCCAGCCATCTGCACGCGAATAACCCCAAGTTGCTTCGCGATCCAGTCCATGCAAACCTTTCGGAATGACGCCTTGTTTTTTCTGTTTTTGATGCCACACCGGACCGCGCGCCTTCACCATCATCTTGTCGGCACTCACGGTTGCTACCGTCGGCACGGTCTCCTCATTCCAAGTAGCCTGGAGGAAAGATTTGAGAAATGAATCCTGCAGGTTTTCGAGGCGAGTGCCTGATTTTTTTTAAGCGATCTCGCAGTTGGGATTCGGAGATCGGTGGCAAATTTGAATCGGGCGTCAGATAATCCCAATATTGTACGACCAGACGATGAATGCCTTGATAACTTTTGACCTTGGCTTTCACCGAGAACACCGCAATAAACAGGATCAAGGATTCGGGATATTCAAAGATGCTGCCGCGCACGCCATTGCGCACGGGTTCTGGAAAGTTCGTTTCGCGTAAAAATTCATCGAACTCGACTTTGGCTTGTTTGACCCATTCCGGGTTTAGTTTTGGAACAGTAGGAAGTGGAGTTTGATTGGGCATAGTGTCAGCATATTACAATTTTGCTGCCAACTTCCAAAAAACTCCGCGACCCATCAAATATTTGGCATGCTCCTATCGTTATGAATTTACAAGTTATCCGCCAAACGGCGCGGGCGAAACGCGCGATTTGGCGATGTCGCGAGCCAGCCAAAAGCGTTATGCTGGAAAGTGGCAAGACTTGCCAGACTCAAGCGGTCAAAAATCTAACAAATATGCTACAGCGTTCCCGAACTAAACTTGGAGTGATTATCTTGCTTGCGCTGCTGCCAGGAATTT
>CALMZO010000339.1 GCA_937870825.1 uncultured Chloroflexota bacterium
GATATTTTTTTTGAGATTGCGCGCAGAGAGAAGCGTGCCGCGCAGTTCCAAAAATTCGTGCGCGGGAATCATGCCGCCGATGCGCGCGATTTGTGTCAGCGGGCGTACATCGCGCGCGCTGCCCACACCGAGCTGCGGCTGTTGGTCGAGCAAGCGGCGCGCTTCGGTCGTCTCTTGCTGCAAGCGTTTAACCATATCCGCGTCGGCGGAGGGCGTCAGCGCGCGCGCAAGCGCCTCACTTGCGCTGAATGCCGTATGCGCGGCGAGCTGCGCGCGTACCTGTTCAAATTCCAAGGGGCGAAGAGAATCGCGTTCCATTTTTTTTTACAATAGCATAAAGCGCGTGTGGGACAAAAAAAGAGACCCGTCCTGAGCGTGTCGAAGGACGGGTCTCGCCGCGAATACTTTACCGCTGTGATTCTACAATTCAAACAACGCGGGCATTCCGCCAGGCAGCCATGGGCGAATCGTCGCGACAATCATCGGCAGGGTGGAGGCGGTCATTTCCGCAATACGCGAATTGGTAATGCCGTCATTCAACACGTTACGATACGCTTCCGCGCTGCCCCAATCTTGGGTATTGATGGCAAACGTTAACACATTGACGATGACCGTCAACAACACCCACATGCTCGCAACACCAAGCAGCATTCCCAAAAGATGGTCCAACAACGGAAAGACTCGGAATTTTAATTGACGATACGCATCTTGAGCGAGCACGTTCAACACAAACATCACAATCAGCAGAATCGCAAAAAACGAGAGTGCGTTGCTGAGCGTATTGGGCGGGTTAAGTGTGACTTTGGCAAAAAGTTGCGTAAGGGGGACAAAAAATTGGGTCGCAACCACAAGCGCCACATAGACTGCCAAAAAACCAATGAGCTGGCGCATCAACCCCTGCGCGTACCCAACCGCCATGCCGAGCAGCAGCATGAAAATGAGGACCAAGTCCATCCAATTGAATGCGGACATAAGTGTATGGATGAGTATAGCACGGAGCAACGCGCGGCGAAAGGGGAAAATTGGGGGGGCATCGCGGGCTTTCCAACCGGAAAGGCGTTGGATAAAAAAAGGTGACAGCCTTGCTGCCACCTTTGCAAATCATCCGCTCCGCAATTGCGCGCCCACTTCGCGTTCGAGGCGGCGCACAATTTTTTCGCGTACTTTGGCTGCATCACTATCGGACAATACATGGTCGAGCGCCTGAAAGGTCAAATTGTACGCAAGTGATTTTTTTCCTTCCGGCAGCGGCGCGCCGCGATACACGTCAAAAAGTTTCACCTGATTCAACAGCGCGCCGCCGGTTTGCCGAATCAATGCTTCAACACGCGCTGCCGCGACGTTTTCGTCCACGATGAGGGCAATGTCTTGCACAATCACCGGATACCGCGAAATCGGTTTCACGATAAAACGCGCGTCCATGTGCGCGAGAATTTTGTCCAAATCGAATTCGCCGACGAGGACGGCTTGCGCGGGCAATTCCCAACGCTCGCGCACGACGGGATGCAGTTCGCCAAACACGCCGACCGCTTCATCGCCAATTTTCAAATCCGCCGCGCGTCCGGGATGCAGCATGGGACTCGACGTCGGCGCAAAATTTTCATCGCGCACATGCAAGCCCGCGAGCAAATCTTCCACAATGCCTTTGAAATCAAAAAAATCGAGCGGCGTGGTATCTGCACTCTGCCATGTTTGTTGCGCGCGCGATCCGGACAAGACGATACCGAGCCGGCGCGGTTCGAGCGGCAGCGGCAAATTTTCATCTTCGGGCAAATCGCCGCCTTCTGTTTCGCCCGCGCGCCGTTTCAAAAACACCGCGCCAATTTCAAACAACGCGATGCGATGGGTGTGCCGCAAATTCAACGCGGCGATGTCGAGCATGTTGGGCAACAACGTTTGGCGGAGCGCCGCGCGTTCGGGGCTGATGGGATTCGCGATGGTGACGTATTCTCTCATCCCTTCCTGCTCCGCCGTTCCTGAAATTTTCTCTGAAATTTTCAAGAGAGCGGGAATAGGGGTGAGGCGTGCTTCGTGTTCGGGATTCGTGAACGAGTACGTGACAATTTCTTGCAAGCCGCTGTCCACCAAAATATCGCGCGCAGTTTCTTCTTGTTCGAGCGCTTGATTGCCTTCAAGCGGCGGCAGCGCGTCGGCAATAAGTGTGCTGGGAATGTTTTCGTAACCGTGAATGGAAATAATTTCTTCCAACACATCATCCGTGCCGTCCACATCCGTGCGCCAATCGGGCGGCGTGACGCGCAACGCGCGCGCGCCGTTTTGTGTAATTTGAAAATCGAGTCGCCCGAGAATGTCCGCAATTTCATTCGTGTTCAGTTCGATGCCGAGAATGCGTTTCACATCGCGCGTGGTGACGTCGAGCGTCGGAACGATTTGCGGCGCGGGATAATTGTCCGCGAGCGCGGCGTCAATCGTTCCGCCCGCGAGTTCGCGCATCAACTGCGCGGCGACGCGCGCGGGCGCGACGTTTTGCGAAGCGGGAATGCCGCGCCCAAAACGCGTAGCGGCTTCGCTTGGCAAAGCATGCTGCTGTGTGGTGCGACGAATGGAAATGAAATCAAAAATCGCCGATTCCAACAGTACGGTCTTTGTGCTGTTAGACACTTCGGTTTCGCTTCCGCCCATGATGCCGGCGATGCCGATGGGTCCTTGCGCGTCCGTCACCAAAATATCATCGGACGAAAACGTTCGCATTTGTCCGTCCAGCGTTTGCATCGTTTCACTGTCACGCGCGGCGCGCACAACAATACATGGTTTCTCACCTTTTGCGCGCGCCACGAGCGTGTCGTAATCAAACGCGTGCGTTGGTTTGCCGTACCCGAGCATGACGTAATTGGAAATGTCAACGATGTTGTTGATGGGACGCATTCCTGCGCGCAAGAGACGCTGCTGCATCCAGTACGGGGACGGTTTGATTTCGACGTTGCGGAGGAGCAGCGCGGAAAAACGCGGACACAATTTCGCGTCGGCGATTTCGATACGGACGAAATCCGTTTCCGGTATTCCGATTTCGCTCGTATGCCAGTCGCCCGGCAAACGCACTTGTTGATTCGTCAGCGCGGCAATTTCGCGCGCGACGCCGAGTACGGACTGCGCCCACGCAAAGTTCGGATTGATTTTGATGTTGAAAATGACATCGCCCATGTAATCGGCGAGCGGTGTGCCGACGGGCGCATCGTCGGGGAGAATGATGATGCCTTCGTGTTCTTCGGAAATGCCGAGTTCTTTTTCGGAACAGACCATCGAGGACGATTCGACGCCGCGAATTTTTGATTTTTTGAGCGTGGTGAGTTTGCGTCCCTCTTGATGTCCGTCATACAGACGCGAACCTTCGAGCGCGAGTACCACTTTTTGTCCCGCATCGCCGATGTTGATATTGGGCGCGCCCGTCACCATTTGCACGGGTTCGCCGCGTCCGTAATCCACGCGCACAATCGTCAATTTGTCCGCGTTGGGATGCGGCAAGGTTTCGACGAGCTGCGCGACGAAAATTTTGTCGCGGTCCCAGGCGAGAACCTCCCCCCCCCCTTTTTTCACAGGAGAGGGGAGTCCGATATATTCGATGTCTTCGACTTCTAATCCCGCGAACGTCAATTTTTCCGCGAGTTCGGGAATCGGAAGTGTGATGT
>CALMZO010000340.1 GCA_937870825.1 uncultured Chloroflexota bacterium
TTTTTCGTCATGCCTTGGGGCGAAACGCCCGCGGCGGTGACGCGTCCCTTTTGCATGACAGTCACGCGGTCGGCGATTTCTAAAATTTCGTCGAGATGATGGCTGATGAAAATGACCGAACGTCCTTGCGCGGTCATGCTGCGTAGCGTTTGAAAAAGTTCGTGCGCCTCTTGCGGCGTGAGTACGGCGGTGGGCTCGTCGAGTATCAAAACGTTCGCGCCGCGATACAACATTTTCAAAATTTCGACGCGCTGCTGCTCGCCGACAGACAATTGCCAAATGTGGGCGCGCGGGTCCACCTTTAAACCAAATTGTTTGGATAATTCTTGAACGCGTTTTTCCGCTTGCGGCAAATTCAAAAAAAAGCGCGGTTCGCGCAAGCCCAGAATGATATTTTCCGTTACCGTTTGCGATGGTACGAGCATGAAATGTTGATAAATCATGCCGATGCCATTTGCAATCGCGTCGCGCGGCGAGCCTATGTCAACGCGCTGCCCGTGAATTAAAATTTCGCCCGCGTCGGCGCGATACAGACCGGCGAGGATGTTGGTCAAGGTCGATTTGCCCGCGCCATTTTCACCCAACAGCGCGTGAATCTCACCCTGCCGCAAATCAAAATCCACATGGTCATTCGCCAACACGCCGGGAAAGCGTTTGACGATTTGTTTCATCTCGACGACGTTGATAGGTGCGGTCATAAAAACCTCACCCCCTGCCCCGCTCCTAAAAATCGTTCTCCATTTTTAGGAGCGGGGAGAAGGTAAAGTGGAAATCATTCCCCTCTCCTGAACGCTATTTGTTCAGAAGAGGGGTCAGGGGTGAGGCGTTATTGTGAAAGTTTCGGCAGTTCGGCGATGACGTTTTCGTTCCACCAATACATACCGTACTTGGCTTCAAAGCCCGGCGCGCCGGGTTTGAATTGGTCCACATCGGCTTGCGTGATGGAAACTCCGGCAGGAATCACTTCATTCCCCTTGTTGTCCTTGATGGGACCGGTGAAAATGGTAAAGCGATTTACTTTGCCCGCGAGCGCGTCCTTGAGCGTTTGCTGCACGAGCGGAATCACATCGGCGGGAACGCCCGGCTGCGGCTTTTGTCCTTCCATGAAACCGTACAGCCCGAGACCGCCCGAATCCGCGTCAAAGTATTCGGAACCGGCTTTCCATGTGCCTTCTTTCATCTGTTTGATGTCGTTGGCATAAATCGGACCCCAGTTCCAATACATCGTGGTCAAACACGAATCGAGTTTGCAGTTGCCTTCGTAATCGTAGGTGATTGCCCACTTGCCGCGTTCTTTGGCAGCTTCGGCGTTGGCAGGCGTGTCCGCGCCCGTCATCACCACCTGCGCGCCGCCGTCGAACAGGGACGCGGCAGCATCTTTTTCTTTGACGGGGTCGTGCCAGGTGTTAATCCAGCGCACGTCCATTTTGCATTCCGGACACGTTTTTTGTACGCCCAACGCGAATGCGTTGCCCAAACGAAATTCTTCGGGAATCGGGAACGTGGCGATGTAACCGACCTGAGGCTTGTTGTCGGCTTTGGCGCGCGCCCCGGCAATCATGCCCGCGATATATTTAATCGTTTCCATTGCGCCGAACATGTTGCCAAAATTTTTGCCGTTCGATTTGTAACCCGAGACGTGCAAAAATTTAATGTCCGGAAATTCTTCGGCAACCGCGAGCATCGGGTCCATGTAACCGAACGAGGTCGCGATAATCGCGTTAAATCCTTTGCGGGCGAGCGAGCGGATGACTTGCTCTGCCTCTGCGCCTTCGGGAACGAGTTCCACATACGCGGTGTGGACATCGGGCATTTGTTTTTCAACATATTGACGTCCGATGTCGTGCGCTTGCGTCCAGCCGCCGTCATCATGCGGACCAATGTACACGAACGCGACGTTGTACTTGCCCGCTTCAATTTCGGGAATTTGGAATTTGCTGCCGCTGTCGGCGGGAGCTTGTGTGGGCGCGGGCGGCATCGCGGTGGGTTGCGCGGGCGCGGCTGTCGGGGGCGCGGCAGTCGGTTGTGCGGGCGTCGCGCACGCGGCGAGCATCAACAACGCGGCGAGCGCGAGCGTCGTGATGATGAAAATCTTGTTGCGAAACATACCTTCTTCTCCTCCTATTGATTGTGAAACCTTGTCGCTGTGAGATTGCATTACCGGTTCGAGTTTGTCCACCACCTCCTTCGTTAGTGCGTTCGTGCGATCGTGAGTTAGTGTGATAGTGTCTTGGCAGTCGCGTCACTAACGCACTATCACACAATTGCGCGATTGCACAATCTTGTGGCGTCACAGCTCTGGGCAAGCGACTTTGCTTAATCCGCAAGCACGTCTACAAAATCAAATTTTCGTACATCAACCAGTCCTTTATCGGTCAATTTTAGGTCAGGAATTACGGGGAGCGCGAGAAAAGATAACGCCATAAATGGCGTCTCCAAATCGCAGCCGAGTTTGCGAGTCGCCGCGTTCAAGTGGTCTAATTCTGCGCGCACGCGTTCAATGGGCTGTTCACTCATCAAGCCGCCGATGGGCAATGGCACGCGCCCCAGCACTTGGCCCTTGTCCACCGCGACGAACCCGCCTTGCATCGAAGCAATCGCGCGCGCTGCGCTTAACATATCATCATCGTTCGTGCCGACGACGAGGATGTTGTGCGAATCGTGTCCGACGGAAGAACCAATCGCGCCGCTTTTTAATTTGAACCCGCGTACGAATCCCAAGCCGACGTTCCCCGTCGCGTGATGGCGTTCAATCACCACCATTTTCAAAATATCGCGCGATGGGTCAGCGACAACTTGTTCGTTTTGAATCAGCGCGCGGTCGAATTCTTCGCGCGTCGTAAGTTGCCCGGGAATCAAGCCGATGATGCGCAATGTATTCGCGTTCGGTTCGGCGCGCACGCGCAAGTCCACTTTGGACCAGTCCACGTTCATCGTATTGCGAATCGGTGGGCGCGAACGTTCGTGGTCGTCGGGTTCCAGTTTGCCGCGATACACGACGCGCTTGCCGCCGTAATACACGCGCTCGATTTTCATTTCGTCGAAATTGTTGAATACCACAATGTCCGCGCGTTTGCCCGGCGCGAGCGCGCCGCGGTCTGTGAGTCCAAAGTATTCTGCCGCGTTCAACGTCGCAATCGTGATTGCGGTTAGCGGGTCGAGTCCGTGCTGAATCGCCGTGCGTACGATGTAATCAATGCTGCCCTTGTCAATCAAATCATCGGGCAAGCGGTCATCGGTGCAAAACAAAACGCGGCGCGACGTGCGCGCGTTGATAATGGGAAGCAGCGTCAATAGATTGTGCGCGTTCGACGCTTCGCGAATCATCACGTACATTCCGCGCCGCAATTTTTCATTCGCCTCTTCGACGGTTGTACATTCGTGGTCGCTCGCAATGCCCGAGGCGACGTATGCTTCCAAATCGCGTCCCGCGAGTCCGGGCGCGTGTCCGTCCATGCGCTTGTCGGAAAACGCGCGCAGTTTGTCCAACACTTGTTCATCGCCGTTGATGACGCCGGGATAATTCATCACTTCGGCGAGTCCCAACACCCACGGGTCTTTTTTGAATTCCGTTAAATCACTCCAGCGCAATTTCGCGCCGCTCGTTTCCAAATGCGTTGCCGGTACGCAAGACGACGCCATCACGAATACGCTGAACGGTGTGTACTTGGACGCGTCGAGCATGTATTGAATGCCTTCATTGCCCAAGACGTTCGCGATTTCATGCGGGTCAATCACCACTGTCGTTACGCCGTGCGGGACAACCGCGCGCGCAAATTCGTACGGCGGCACGAGCGCGCTTTCGATATGCACATGCGCGTCAATAAAGCCCGGACAAATGTACGCGCCTTCGACATCCGTCACTTTTTTCGCGTCGTACTCGCCGAGACCGACGATGCGCGAATCCGAAATCGCTACAGACGTTTCTTCAATTTCGCCGGTGAACACATTCACGACGCGCCCATTTTTCAACAACAAGTCGGCGGGCAGATTGCCGCGCGCAGATTGGATAAGAGTGGAGAGTTCCATATCACGAAAGCAGTTCGACGGGAATGAGATTACGAACAGAGTCTTGATTAAAGACCGAATCTTTTGTCAACAACAGCTCGCAGTCGGTTGAGAGAAAAGTTGCGAAAATAATTGCGTCCACCGTCGGCAAATTCATGCCGCGCCGATATCGCGCGGAGGCAGCGGCAATTTCCAGTGAGACAGGAAAAATTGAGATATTGGGAACGAGTTGCATTTGCGAGACCAACTCTTCTGCAGCCGCGAGCTTGGCGCGTTGAATTTGATGCGCGTAAAACTCGGCAATGGTAAGTACAGAAATCACAAGAGAGTCATAGCCATTAAGGACATTGTTCCAGATTTCCACAGTGCGCGGAGCATCCTCGCTAAACTCGATGAAAAATCCGGTGTCTGCTCCAATTATCATCGGTCACGTCTCCCCTCTAGAACATATTCCCAATCCATTCCGGCAAAAGTCTCTTTGATTAACTCTCCAATTCGCTTGAGGCGCGCACGGTCTTCGTCTGTGAGTTTGACCGGTGTCACAGGTTTGTTCACCTTGAGCGGTGTCACCATGACTTCGACTTCTTGATTTGGTTCGATGCCGAGTTCCCGCCAGAACGATGTTGGAATTTCGACGTTCCCGTTTTCATCCGCTTTGACTTTGACCATTGTCGCAATCATACTTGCCCCCTTTCAACTTACGCGCCCCGTTACCTGCATCGGCACGCCTAACGTATTCACGGGTTCTAACGTAATTCCCATCCCGCCGATAATTTCTTGCTCGAACGGGACATTTTCCTCCTGCCATGTTTGGACGATCTCGAGTGGATTGTCCGCTTCGAGAACGAGTTGCAAAACGCGTTCGGTGTCCACGTCTTTGAGAATGATTGCGCCGCGCGCCAGTTCAAACCAGCCGTCTTCGCCCGCGACGCCCAACAGCTTTTCGTACGCGTCTTGCGCGCTCGCCAAATCGGTGACACCGACATTGACATCTCCGAAACGGAGCGTTTGTCCGATGCCCTCTGTCGGCGCGGGGATGCGAGTCTCGCGCGGCGTGACATCTTGGAGAACAAATGGAAAACGCGAATCGGCGGGATGCGCGCTGCGCCACGCGACGCGCGCGCCATCGGGGCGCTGTCGTTCGCCTTCGCGCGGGTCGCCGATTTCAAAACCGCGCGCGCGAATTGCGGCAACATCCGCGTCAAGGTCATCGGACGCGAGCGCGAACGCGGCGAGACGATTTTCGCTTTTCAATGCGTCGAGAACGGGATGCGAAAATTGTTGCGCGAGCGCTTCATCCCAAACGCCAATGAGTTCGAGATACGTGCCATCCGCGAGCGGCACAAGCGCGTTGTGCGTACCCATTTTGGGATGCTCGCCGCCTTGCAGTACGTGGAAACCGAGTTGTTCGTACACTTCGGTGGCGAGTTCGAGGTCTTTAACCGCAATGAGAATGTGGTCAATTCCGAGTATCATCAACGAATCTTCAACGAATAAACGAATGAACGAATCGTTCGTTCAGTGACGCTCGATTCATTCTTTGTTTTCAATCGTTGACTCCTTTTTAGGTTTTCCGATTCAGAGCATAATATACGCAATCGAGTCCAAACAACTGCACATCTTTTTCGTACACGAGTCCGCAGTGTTCCATCACCCTGCGCGACGCGATGTTTTCGGGAACGGCGAGCGCGATGATGCGTTCGAGTCCGACTTTGGCAAATCCAAACTCGACGCTCGCGCGCGCGGCTTCTGTCGCGTACCCTTTGCCCCAAAAATCTTTTGCGAGCGCATACAACACTTCTGTCTCTCGAATTTCGGTGATGAATCGTAACCCACAGTGTCCCATCAATTCGCCGCTTGCTTTTTCGACAATAGCCCACGGCGCGTAGGGAAATTGATTCCAGTGGTCGTTGAAAAAATCCATTGTGCGCTGTGCGCGTTCCCGCGCAGGTGTGTCGCGTTTCGGCAAATAACGCAGCACCTCCGCGTCGCCGAAAATGCGCGCGGTGTAGGCGTCGAGGTCAGTTGGTTCAAACGGACGCAATAATAATCTCGCGGTTTCAAGAGCTCGGTTTTTCATTCGTCCTTCGTCGTTCGTCATCCGTCACCCCACCATCTCCCGCGCGATTTTGTTGTGTCGTTCCACCACCGGCGGCAAATCGAGCTTCAATAAATTTCCATCTTGCACCACAACGCGTCCATTGATGACAGAAATATCTACGCGCGGTGTTTCGCAAAATAAAATCGCGGCGAGTGGGTCATGGCTGCCCGCGTAATTCAAACGATTCAGATTGATGCCGATGAAATCCGCCGCTTTGCCAATTTCAAGCGAACCGATATCGTCACGTCCCAACACTTTTGCGCCGCCCACTGTTGCCAGTTCCAACGCGTCGCGCGCGCTCATCGCTTCTACATCGCCGCCGACGCGCGCAAGCAACATCGCTTGTCTTGGTTCGTGAAGCATGTGTGACGCGTCATTGCTCGCGCTGCCGTCCACACCCAACCCAACTTTAACGCCCGCGTTCATCATTTTGCGAATGGGCGCAATGCCCGATGCGAGCAGCATGTTCGAAGAGGGACAATGCGCGACGCCTGTGCCGGTCTGCGCGTACCGCGCGATTTCAGAATCATTCACCCAAACGCTGTGCGCGAACCACACATCATCGCCGAGCCATTCCAAACTCTCCGCATACTCGACGGGACGTTTGCCGAAACGCGCGATGCAAAAATCTTCTTCGTCCATTGTCTCTGCGAGATGCGTGTGCAAACGCACGTTGTACGCACGCGCGAGCCGCGCGGATTCGAGCATCAATTCGGGCGTCACCGAAAACGGCGAACAGGGCGCGAGTCCCACGCGGCACATCGAGTACGGTTTCGCGTCGTGAAAGGTTTCGATGACGCGGCGCGAATCGCGCAAAATCGTTTCGTGGTCTTGGACAACGCGGTCAGGCGGCAAGCCGCCTTGCGATTCGCCCAAACTCATCGAACCGCGCGTCGGGTGAAAACGAATGCCGAGTTCTGCCGCCGCGCGTATTTCATCGTCGTGCGATGAACCATTCGGGACGAGGTACAAATGGTCTGCCGCTGTCGTGCATCCCGAAAGGAGCAATTCTGCCAGACCGACGAGCGCGCTGGTGTACACCGCGTCCGGTGTGAGGTTCGCCCAAATCGGATACAACGTTTTGAGCCAATCGAACAAGACCGCGTTTTGCGCCTTTGGCACGGCGCGCGTGAGCGTTTGATACAAATGGTGATGCGTGTTGACGAGTCCGGGCAAAATCACCATGTCGCGCGCGTTGATAATCTTGTCGGCGGTTTGAGCAAGTTCGTGGGTTGCGCCGATTTGTTCAATCACATTGTCGCGCACAAACAATCCGCCGTCGGAAATTTCGCGGCGCTGCGAATCAAATGTAGCGAGGACGAGCGCGTGCTGAACGAGGAGCGTAGCCATGTGGGGAATCTCCAGACAAAAAAGTTGTGCAGCGACTCGCAAAGGATTATAGCATAGCATCACAAAAACCCTTCGAGTCGGAAAGAATTATGTTATACTTTTGAAAGTAGGACAGCGCGTCGAAAACCTCTGCGGAGACATTTTTCCCCAATGGCGAAACAACCTGTGGTGTTTGTGCATGACGGCGGTGTGGACGATTATTTGTCCACCGTCCTTTTGTTTACGATGGCGCATGTGAACGTGTTGGGCATCGCGGTCACGCCCGCCGACTGTTACATCGAACCGGCAGTGAGCGCGACGCGCAAAATTTTGGACTTGATGGATGTCAAAGGCGTGAGCGTCGCGCAGAGCAATGTGCGCGGCGTGAATCCGTTCCCGCGCATCTTTCGCCGCGATTCGTTCACGATTGACCATTTGCCGATTTTGAACCAAAAGGATGAAATTCGTACGCCGCTCGCGCCGGAAAACGCGCCGGACTTTATTGTCAAAATTTTGCGCGCGCAAAAAGAGCCCGTGACGATTTTGGAAACGGGTCCGCTGACGACAGTGGCTGCCGCGCTGGATATTGCCCCCGAGATTGAATCGAAAATCAAAGAAATCGTGTGGATGGGCGGCGCGCTGAATGTGATGGGCAACGTTGACCCCATCATGGAGGGCGGACAGGACCGCACGGCGGAATGGAATGTGTATTGGGACCCGCCTGCCGCCGCGCGCGTGTGGGCGACAAAAATTCCCATCATCATTTGTCCGCTCGATTTGACGAATCATGTTCCCGTTACGTCCGCGTTTTTAAAGCAGTTGGGGAAACAGTACAAATATCCGCTCTCGGATTTTGCCGGACAATGTTACGCGCTCGTCGTGCATCAAGATTATTTTTTCTGGGACGTTCTCACGACGGCGTATATCGGACATCCCGAATTTTTCACATTGAAAGAATACGAAACGGAAATTATTACGACGGGTAAGAGTCAAGGACGCACGTTGGTCAAACCCGGCGGCAGAAAAATTCGCGCGCTGGAGACAGTAGATTTGAATAAATTTTACGCGTACGTTCTTGAATCGCTTCGCAAGTGGAAAGTGTGAGCAACACGCTTGTTGTGTCATTTCGAGCAAAAGCGAGAAATCTCTTTTGCACAATGCGAGATTTCTCGCTTGCTGTAATCAGCAAATCGCTCGAAATGACAATCACGAATTATGCAACTCCGCATCGCCGCGCTTGCCGATTACACCAACATCACCGATAACGGCAAACTGAACATTCTCGGAATTTTTTCGCAGATTCACGCGGCGAATGTGCCTGCCGTACATCCGCAAATGCAGTTCGTCGTGCAATTCGCGTTTGAGCCAATCGAGACGGGCGATAAAACGATTCGCATTGTGTTGCAAGATGAGGACGGGAACGAATTGTTGGCAATGCAAGGCAACCTCACTATTCCAAAACCAAACACGCCCGACCCTGTCGTCGTGAATCAAATTTTAGTTTTGCAAAATGTCACGTTCCCGCATTTTGGCAATTACGAATTTGTCATCGAAGTGGACGGCGAAACGATTCCCACACAAATTCCGCTGGATGTTTTACCTACAAACGCGCCGCCAGAATAATTGAACGAATGTCGAATGATTGAAAATTCGCAATCCGAAATTCACAATCAAAAATCCGTTGTCACCGTCGTCGGCAGCTTCGCCGTCGGTCTCACACTGCGCGCAGACCGTTTTCCTGTCAAAGGCGAAACACTGCTCGGACGCGATTTCGATATGGGACCGGGCGGCAAGGGCAGCAATCAAGCGGTGCAAGCCGCGCGGCTCGGCGCGGATGTGGAATTTGTCGCGCGCTTGGGCAATGACAATTTTGGCGCGATTGGAAAAAAATTGTACGCAGAGGAAAACGTTGGCGCGACATTTTTGGTGGAATCGGATGGACGCAACACAGGCGTCGGGTTCATCGTCCTCGACGCGCGCGGCGACAATTTTATTGTTCTCGACCCCGGCGCAAACGCGTTGTTTTCGCCTGACGATGTGGAACGCGCGCGCAAGCGCATTCAATCGAGTCAAGTCCTCATCACGCAGTTGGAAATTCCCGTCGAAACAGCGGGCTATGCGTTGAAACTCGCGCGCGAAGCGAACGTCATCAGCATTTTGAATCCCGCGCCCGCGCGCCGCGTCGCACCCGACATTTTGAAAAACGCGGACATTGTGACGCCGAACGAAACGGAACTGCGAATTTTGCTCGGACGCGCGCCCGATGCCAAAGTGAACGCGATTGATTTGTGCGACGAACTTTTGCAGATGGGCGTGCAGCGCATCATCCTCACGCGCGGCGCGCGCGGCGCAATGATTGTCACGCGTGAGGGTTATCTCAACATTCCCGCGTTTCCAGTGGATGTTGTGGATACCACCGGCGCGGGCGACGCGTTCAACGGCACTCTCGCGACGTATCTCGCCAGCGGAATGCCGCTCGAACCTGCTGTCCGTCATGCGGCGGCGGCAGGCGCGCTCGCTTGCACAAAATTGGGTGTGATTCCCGCACTGCCGCACGCGCAAGATGTGGCGCGGTTGCTGCGCGGCGATTGAATATCCGATGAGTGAAAAAAAATCAGAACCGCGAGACCGTACTCCGGTTTATATTGCGATTGTCGGTGCGACAGCAACGGTGCTTGCGGCATTGATTACGCAGCTGCCCAACTTGATGAATCGTCCTGAAGTGACGCCAACTCCCATCGTCATCACCGCGACACCTCCGCCGACACATGTCACGCAAGCAACGAATATGTCACCCGGCGCGACAACTGCACCATCAACCACTGCTCCAACCGCAACGGTAGAATTGCGCGCGGCAAGCGCCACGCCCGTTCCGTCATCGCCAACGCCAGACAATATCGTCACACTCGTTCTCGTGAACAATCTGCCGCAGGCAATGGAATTTTTTGTGGACGGCGTTTCCGTCTCGTCCATTGACAGCGGCGCGTACCAAGTTGTGCCGGTGGAACGCGGCAGACACGAATTCAAACAATGCGTGCATGGGAGTGATACTGCGAATCCCAACAATTGTTTCGCCAAATCCACAATCCTCAATGACGCGGTAGATTATTGGGAAATGTTCGAGACCAATAGCTCCATTCCGCCGCAAAGCACGCTCAAACTCATTGTCATCAATCAATCGTCAACGCCGCAAGATATTTTCATGGACGGAATTTTTGCGAAAACGGTGAACGCGCGCGATTTTATCGAATTGAATGGACCCGGCGGATTGCACACGATTCAACCGTGCGCGCAAGGCGCAACTCCCGCAAGCGGCAGCTGCGGCGAACGCACATCGCTGCAGCTGAGCAAACGAATCGAGATTTACAAAATTCTTGGCAATGTCCCCTGATTTGCCGCGCGCCGCAATCCTCAACCTCTTGCGCGGACAGCGCGGCGATACCATCCCTTGCTTTGGCGCGCTCTCGACCATCATCGAACCCGCGCTCGAAACGCGCGCGTTACCATTTCACGAAATCCATCGCGACGTGGAAAAAATGGTCACGGCTGCCGCGTCCGCGCACGAATTGTACGGCTGGCATTCGGCAACTCTCCCCACAAGTTTGATTGTCGAAGCCGAAGCGTTCGGCGCAGTTGTGGACTATCGCGACGACATGCCCGAAGCGATGTGGCCCCTCGTGCCGCACGCCCCGTTCGATGCGCCACAGGACGTACGCGTACCGCGCGGCGATTTTGCGCGGCGCGGCAGCATTCCCCTCGTTTGTGACGCACTGCGTCAATTGAAACATCGCGTCGGAGAAAAAATCGTCGTCGGCGCGTGGATTGCCGGACCGTTCACGCTCGGTTCGTACGCGATTGATTTGAATACGCTGCTGCTCGACGTAAAACGCGCGCCGCAAGATGTCGCGCGCGCGCTCGACATTTTTGCCGACGCGTTGATTGCCACCGCGAACGCGTATGTGGACGTGGGCGCGGATTTCATCACCATTCACGAAATGGGCGGCTCGCCCGGTGTCTTGGGACCGCGCGCGTTCGGCGAATTGATTCTGCCGCGTTTGCAAAAAATAATTTCTACGATTTCGGTGCCAACCATTTTGAGCGTGTGCGGCAACACGAACAGGGCGATGCACTTGCTCGCGCAATCCGGCGCAAATGCCATTCATGTGGAACACACGAACGACTTGAAAAAATCGCGCGAAATTCTCGGACGCGATGTTTTGCTCTTTGGCAATCTCGACCCCGTGCGCGACATTGCCAACGGCGACGCGGAAAAAATTCGCGCGGCGGTGGAACACTGCGCGCCGTTCGTGGACGCCATCATGCCCGGCTGCGACTTGTATTTGCAAACGCCCGCCGAAAATTTGCGCGCGCTGTTGAACGCGACAGAAAATTTACCACAACTACAACCCCCAGTTTGAACGTCCGCAGGGACGTTTTGTGTTTTAGTTGCCGCGATTTCCAATCGCTCGTTCGCCGCTTGCCAAAATAATTTATCAATGCCAAAATGAGACAGATTGCGAATTGCGAAATGGAAATTTGAAAATCGCAATTCGCAATTCCCAATTCGCAATTTCCAATTCACTGAGGTGCCATGAACGTCCGTCCCATTCAAGAATCTGACATCGAGACCGTCATCGGCTTGTTTCGCAAAAACTATGGTGATGATTATGCCATGCCCGAATTTTATGACCCGCAGTGGGTCAAGCGCGGCGTGTATTCCGACAATATCGTTTGGTTAGTACTCGAAGATGAGGGCAAGATTGTCGCATCGGGCGCCATCATTTTGAACTTTGGCGATTACAATGACCAAATCGGCGAAATCGGGCGGCTCGTCGTTGACCCCGACGTCGCGGGTAAAGGACTGGGGCGCGCGATGTTGGAAGCGTTGGTGGACGCGTCCGATGAACACGCGGAATTTGTGTTTGCCGAAGCGCGCACGGTGCATCCGAAAACGCAAAAAATCAATGACCGCATCGGACTCGTGCCGCTCGGATTTTTGCCGCTGCATTACATGATGGCGTGGCGCGAAAGTCTGGTGTTTAGCGGACAACTTTTTGGAAATGGACGCGCGCTGCGTCGCATCGGGCAAGCCGAAGTGATTCCCGCGCTGGAACCGCTCGCAAAACTTTCGCTGAAAAATTTGGAACTCGGCGAAGCCGTTCACGTACGCGATGGTTTGCATCCGTATCCGGTTGACCAACAAATTGATATTCATCCGCTCACCGCGTCGTCGCTCATTCGCGTTTTGAAAATTGAACAGGGACGCCTGACCGAACCCGAAATTTTTGGCGGCGGCAGCATTGATGAAGGGTTGACGCAACTGCAAGCGCGCAAAGCAAAATATGTCGTCGCGTCCGAAGGCGAGCGCACGCTCGGCGCGCTCGGCTTTATTCACCATCCGCGCCACGACAGCATTCGCATCATCGAACTCATCGCGCAAGACAGCGCGGTGAAGGGTTCGTTACTGCGTTGGGCAATTGACCACGCGCAAGATGAATACGCGGCGCAAGTGATTGAAGTGGACGCGAGCGCGTATTCGCCGCGAATGCAGCAGACGTTGTACAGCATGGGTTTTTTGCCGACGAGTTATGTGCCGGGCATGGTGTTTCATCAGACCGCGCGTTATGACGTGGTGAAATTTGCGAAACTGAATACGCCGTGGGAACTCGGTCCGTTTGAACTCACCGAGTCGTCGCAAGCATATTTTGACCTCGTTGCGCCGCCGTTTATTCAAGCCGCGCAAGAACACGAGAACCGTTTGCGCGCGCTCAATTCTCCCGCATTGAAAAATTTCACACCGCTCGATGCGTACTTGGTCAATCGCGCAGGTCACGCGTTCGATGTCGCACACGGCGCAACGCTCGAACCGAACAACATCTATCTCGTCGTCAACGGCGCGTTCAAACAAGGTGAACGCGTCATCGGGCGGGGGGGGGTGTTTGGCGCGGGCATCGCGTTCGGCGAAACCTCCGACACGGACGCAATTGCCCAAGAAAATTCGCGCGTGTTTGCCTTGAGCAAAGCCGAACTCGACAAAATGTGTGAAATGCACCCGCGCCTGGGCATCAAGTTGTATCAGAATTTGGCGAACTTGAGATAGTTTATGTTTTTACATGTGAATGCTGTCAAGTATCTCGGTGAGTACAGGTTACGCCTCGCCTTTAATGATGGAAGCATTAAAGACGTTGATTTGAAAAATGAATTGTATGGGCAAATCTTTGAACCACTTCAAGATTTGACATACTTTCAACGCGTCTTGGTGAATCCTGATACACAAACGATTGAATGGCCCAATGGCGCTGATTTTGCGCCCGAGTTTTTGAACGAGATTGGTGAAACGGTTCCCATGGCAGAAAAAGTGACGGCGTAGGGATACTCCCGCCACGAAAGAAATCGCATGGCAGTTCAAACCATCACACCCAAACCACGCAGTTTTCGCTTTCCCATTTCCATCAAACTCGAACCGCGTCTCGAAACGCCGCGCTGGCTGCCGTGGGCGACGACGCTGGGTTCGGTCGCGCTCGCGCTGCTCATTACCGCGATTGTTTTGTTGGCGGTGGGCGCGGACCCCGTTCGTTCCTTCCGCGCAATTTATCTCGCCGCGTTCGGGAACGTCGGCGTTTTTTCGGATACGCTCGTCAAAGCGACGCCGCTCATTCTCACCGGGCTCGCATGTTTGCTCGCGTTTCGGATGCGCTTGTGGAATATCGGCGCGGAGGGACAATTTTATTTGGGCGCGTGGGGTGCGACGTTGATTGTCGAAGCGGTGTTGGGCGCGGACGCGCCGGGTTGGGTTTTTATTCCCTTGATGCTTGTGTCGGGTTTCGCGTTCGGCGCGGTGTGGGGATTTATCCCGGGAATTTTAAAAGCGCGTTTCAACGTCAATGAAATTATCACAACGCTGATGCTCAATTACATTTCGTTGTATTGGGTGGCGTATTGGGTGTTTGGTTCGTGGAGCGAACGCGGTTTTCAAATGACGCCGATGTTTCCGCGCCAGTCGTGGCTCCCGCGTCTCACCGATTACGCGGCGTCATTCAAAATTTTTTCGGGACTGACTTTGCATCTCGGTTTTGTGTTTGCGATTCTTGCGGTTGTCGCGGTGTGGTACGTGTTGACGCGCACGCGATTCGGCTACGAGATTCGTTTGATTGGCGACAATCCGAACGCGGCAAAATACGCGGGCGTGAATATCGCGGCGATGACGATTTTTGTATTCATGTTTTCGGGCGGACTTGCAGGCATCGCGGGCATGTCGGAGGTCACGGGCGTGGTGCATCGTTTGCAAGACCGCATTTCGCCGGGGTACGGTTTCACCGCGATTATTATCGCGTGGCTTGCCAAATTAAATCCGTGGGCAATCGTTCCCGTCGCGATTCTGTTTGGCGGACTCTTGATTGGGAGTCGCGAAATTCAACCGAGCGGGCTCGCGCGTTTGCTGCAAGGCATTTTGTTGTTCACATTGATTAGCAGCGAAGTGTTGAATCGGTATCGCGTGAAAATAGAACGCGTGAAAATGTAGCAAGTAGAAGGTAGCAAGGAACAATTTGACCTGCTACCCGCTACCTGATACCTCAACCATGAATTTCTGGACCAACGTACTCTCCGCCGGAGTCTCCAATGGCACTGCGCTCTTGTTCGCGACGATGGGCGAATTGCTCGCGGAACGCGCGGGCGTTTTGAATTTGGGCGTCGAAGGGATGATGCTCATTGGCGCGGTCACTGCGTACAGTACTGCGTTTGCGACCGGTGACCCGTGGATTGGATTGCTCGCGGGAATGATTGCGGGGGCGTTGTTAAGTTTGCTTCACGCGTTCGTCGTCATCACGTTGCGCGCCGACCAAGTCGTGAGTGGTTTGTCTCTCACATTTTTGGGAATTGGTTTGTCGCTCGTGTTTGGCGAAGGACTTGCCAGCGCGCGCGGCGTCCCGACGCTGCCCGCGTTTTCGATTCCACTCCTCGCGCAAATTCCGTTTCTGGGCGATATTTTTTTCAACAACAAAAGTGTGCTGGTGTACGTCGGTTATGTGTTGATTCCCGCGATGTGGTTTTATGTGTATCGCACGCGCGCGGGTTTGCATCTGCGCGCGATTGGCGAATATCCTGCCGCCGCCGATTCGTTGGGCATTGATGTGTACGCGTGGCGATATTTTTACGTGTTGATTGGCGGAATTATGGCAGGACTCGCGGGCGGCGCGATTACACTTTCGATTACGCCCGGTTGGTTCAGCGAATTTACGACATCGGGCTTTGGTTGGATTGCGATTGCGCTCGTGATTTTCGCGCAGTGGGACCCGGTGCGCGCGGCGATTGGTTCGTACTTGTTTGGTTCACTGCGACGCTTCACGCTCGATGTGCAAGGTGTCCAGGATGTATTCGGCATTGCCAATCCATTTTTCTTTGACCGCAATCTGCAATTCTTTTTGGAAATGCTGCCGTATGCGTTGACCGTCGTCGTGTTGGTCTTGGGTTCGCGGGCGGCGATTCGCAAACGTTTGGGCGCGCCTGCCGCGCTAGGTATTCCGTACGTCAGAGGTGAACGCGGCTTGTTGTAGAGTAAAGTTCATAATGCAACCGACAGGTGAATTTCCACCTGTCGGTTTTTGTTTCCCGATTCGTCTCACACGGAACGGGACAAATGTCATTGACAATCGCGCGGGTTCTGGTGTAAGTGTACTGTGGTGAAAAATACACCTCTCGATGCGTTTCTGCGACGTTTTGATTTTGGACGGTTCAATTTCATCCTCGTGCCTCTCGGCGCGGGCGCGGCGGCGTTGTTTGTCGGCGCGTTGATTATTTTCGCGCTCGGCGCGAATCCCCTCGAAGCGTACGTCGGCATGATGCAGGGCGCGTTCGGCAGTCCGAACGCGCTGGCGGATTCACTTGTCAAAGCGGGTCCTCTTTTGTTTGTCGGCGTCGGCATTTGCATCGCGTATCGCGGCGGCGTCATCAATATCGGCGGCGAAGGACAAATCGTCATCGGCGCGCTCACGACCACGCTCGTCGTTCTTCCACTTTCGTTTCTCCCCGCGTTTGTTTTGATTCCCCTCGCGCTGCTTGCGGGATGTATCGGCGGCGGATTTTGGGGCGGGATAGCTGGATTTCTCAAAGCGCGTTTTCAAGTGAACGAAGTGTTGAGTACGGTGATGTTGAATGCGATTGCGGTGCAAATTATGACGTTCCTCTTGAACGGCGTGTTAATGGACCCGACAACGCTCGACAACGCGATTCGCATTCCGCAAACGCAGCGTTTTCCGCTGTGGGCGGACTTGCCGCGCCTCGTGCCGACGCGTTTGCATTTGGGAATTTTGCTTGGCGTTTTTGTCGCGGTGTTGGTGTATTTTTTGCTGTGGCGTACGACAATCGGTTATCGGATTCGCGCGGTGGGATTCAATGTCGTCGCGTCGAAATACGCGGGCATCGCGGTGAATCGTTATCAAATTCTCGCGATTACGTTGAGCGGCGCGCTCGCGGGCTTGGGCGGCGCGGTCGAAGTGTTGGGCGTGAATCATCGTTTGTTCACCGACGGTTCCGCAACAGGTTTTACGGGCAGCGCGGGCTTTAACGGAATTGTTGCCGCGCTCTTTGGCGGACTGCATCCGCTCGGCGTGATTCCCGCCTCATTTTTATTTGGCGCGCTGCTCACGGGCGCGAATAGTTTGCAGCGAACAGTCCAAGTGCCGGGCGCGTTCGTGACGACGCTCGATGGTTTGGTTGTCATCTTTGTCGTCGCTTCGCAAATTTGGGCGCGGCGGCGCGCGACGCAGCGCGTGTTACTTGAGCCAACGCCGAAGATGGAAACGTGAAACGTCAATTGCGATTCATCAAATGCTGCTTACTGAAAACTGATTCCTGACCATGCTCGAACAACTCCTCGCTCCCGCCGTCATCATCGGCATTCTCGCGTCGGGCATTCAACTCGCGACGCCGTACCTTTACGCGTCCATCGGCGAAATGTTCAGTCAAGTGAGCGGCGTGTTGAATCTCGGCGTCGAAGGTGTGATGCTCATTGCGGCGTTCGCCGCGTACTATGTCGCGCTCACGACAAACAATTTTGCGCTCGCGCTGTTTGTTGCCGCGTTGGTCGGCGCGGGGATGGGTGTCATTACGGCGGTGATTAGTGTGACATTGAAAGCGGAACAGGGCATCAGCGGCATCGGCATTTATTTATTTGGATTGGGGTTGAGCGATTTGTTATTTTTGGTTTTTGTCGGAACGCCAAAAGCGATTAATGGCGTGCCGCGTTTGGACGTTCCCGCGTTGAGCAATTTGCCCGTGGTCGGACAAATTTTGTTCAGTCAAAATTTTTTGGTGTATGGCGCGTTCGCGTGTGTGCCGCTCGCGTGGTTCCTTCTCAACAAAACAACGCTCGGCTTGAAAATTCGCGCAGTGGGGCAAACGCCCGAAGCGGCGGACTCGCTCGGCATCAGCGTCGCGCGCGTGCGCTACATCACGGTCACGATTGCGGGAATGCTCGCAGGCATCGCGGGCGCGTCGCTGTCCATCGCGCTGCTCAACATCTTTCAACAAAATTTGACGAGCGGGCTTGGCTTTATCGCGGTGGCGTTGGTTTACTTTGGGGGATGGCGTCCCTTGCGCGTGATGCTCGGCGCGTTACTATTCAGCATGGTGAACGCGTTACAGTTGTGGATTCAAACGCTCGGCATCGCGCTGCCGTCGGACATTGCTGGAATGTTGCCCTATCTCTTAACCATCATCGCATTGATTTTCGCGGCGCGGCAAATTGTGACTCAACCGACCGCGCTGACGAAACCGTTTGAAAGAGGAGAATAGCAAGTAGCAGGTAGCACGTATCAGGTTTCCTTACTACCCACTACTTGCTACCTGCTCCCTTTCTCAAAGAGGAGAAAAAAATGAAGACTCGTTATTTTATTTTCGCGCTCGCGCTCGTCGCGATTCTCGCGCTCGTCGCGTGCGCGCAGCCGCCCGCACCACAACCCGCCGCGCAAGCAAAACAATTTCGCGTCGCGGTGGTGATGCCCAGTTCGGCGAATGACCTCGCGTTCAGTCAAAGCATGGTGGACGCGTTGAAAAAAATGCAGACGACGCTCGGCAAAGACAAATTTGATTTTGTCTATTCCGAAAATATGTTTGTCGTCGGCGATGCGGCGGCAGCCATTCGCGATTACGCGACCAAAGGATATGACCTCGTCATCGCGCATGGTTCGCAATACGGCGCGCCGCTGCAAGACATCGCGCCCGATTTTCAAAATACCGCGTTCGCGTGGGGCACTGCCGTTGACACGTTCAAAGACAAAGGCATCAAAAACGTCTTTGCGTACACCGTCGCGTCCGACCAGGGCGGTTACGTCGAAGGCGTGATGGCGGCGAAATTGTCCAAGAACAAAATTATCGGCGCGCTCGGTCCGATTCCCGCAGGCGATGGGCAATTGACCATCAAAGGGTTTGAAGCAGGCGCGAAAGCCACCGACCCGAATATCAAAGTGCAGACGACATTCACCAATTCGTTCAGCGATGTCGCTTTGATGTCGCAAGCCGCGCAAACGCAAATCGCTTCGGGCGCGGATGCGTTGACGGGAACGTCGCAAAGTGTTGTCGGCGCGGTGAGCGTGGCAAAAGACAAAAATGTGTTGTGGTTCGGCAATCAGTCCGACCAGGCATCGCTCGCGCCAAACATTGTCGTCGCAAGCCAGGTCTATGATTGGACTGTCGCGTTGAAAGGCATGATGGACAAAATCAGCGCAGGCACGCGCGGCGGCGAAGTGTACACGATGACATTTCAAAATGGCGGACTCGTAATGCAATACAATTCCGCGTACAGTCTGAATGCAGAGGTCAAAGCGCTCGCGGAAAAAACCATCGCGGGTTTGAAAGACGAAAGTATCAAGACCGGAGTCAAATAGTCGGATAGTCGGATAGTCGGATGGTCAAGCCAAGACGAACCGACTATCCGACGAACCGACCAACTGACCGCAATGGCGATTAAAATCGTCGAGTTGAAAAATGTCACCAAACGCTTTCCCGGCGTGTTGGCGAATGACCGCGTGAATCTCGACGTGCGCGCGGGCGAAATTCACGCGCTGCTCGGCGAAAACGGCGCGGGCAAAACGACGTTGATGAAAATTTTGTACGGGATGTATCGCGCCACCGAGGGCGAAATTTTCATCAACGGCGAACGCGCGGATTTGCGTTCGCCTGCCGACGCGCTCGCGCACGGCATCGGCATGATTCATCAACACTTTCAACTCGTGCCGGGATTCACCGTCGCCGAAAATGTCGCGCTCGGTTTGAAATCCTCGCGCGGTCCACTGACCGACCTCGACGTGGTAAGCAAACGCATGAGCGAACTCGCGGCGCAGTACGGCTTGCAAGTGGAACCCAACGCGCTCGTGTGGCAGCTCGCGGTGGGGCAGCAGCAGCGCGTCGAAATTATCAAAGCGTTGTATCGTGACGCGTCGCTGTTGATTCTCGACGAGCCGACGGCAGTGCTGACACCGCAAGAGGTGACAGAATTTTTCGACATCTTGCGGCGTCTGCGCGACGCGGGCAACGCGCTCATTTTCATCAGTCACAAATTGTACGAAGTCATGGCAATCAGTGACCGCGTGACGGTGCTGCGCGATGGGCGCGTCGTCGGGCGCGTGAACACGCGCGAGACGAATCAAAACGAACTGGCGCGCATGATGGTTGGGCGCGAAGTGATTACGCATTGGGACAAACCCGCGCACGCGCAAGGCGATGTTGTGTTGGACATTCAAAATCTCGACATCGCGAATGACAAAGGATTAAAGGCGGTAAAAAATTTTTCGCTGCAAGTGCGCGCGGGTGAAATTCTCGGCATCGCGGGCGTTTCGGGCAACGGACAGCGCGATCTCGCGGAAGCGATCGCGGGGATGCGGCGCGTTGCTTCCGGCGCGATTCGCGTCGGCGAAAAAAATGTGACGAATCAACCGCCCGCGCAAATTATCGCAGCGGGCGTCGCGTTCATTCCCGAAGAACGGATGGCGATGGGTGTCGTGCGTGAATTTTCGGTTGCCGAAAACGCGATTCTCGAAACCCACGCGCAGCCGCCGTTCGCGGAGCGCGGCGTTTTCAATTTCGCGCAAGTGAATGCCCACTGCGCGAAACTTGTGCGCGAGTATGATGTCAGAACGCCTTCGCTCGACACGCCCGTAAAAAGTTTGTCGGGCGGCAACATTCAAAAATTGATTCTCGCGCGCGAATTGGACCGCGCGCCGCGTTTGCTCCTCGCCGCGCAGCCGACGCGCGGGGTGGACATTGGCGCGACAGAATACATTCACAAAAAATTGCTCGAGCAGCGCGCGAACGGCACCGCGATTCTTTTAATCAGCGAAGATTTGGAAGAAGTGCGCGCGTTGTCGGACCGCATCGCCGTCATGTACGAAGGCGAAAGCGTCGGCATTGTTCCGCCGGATACATCGGTTGAGGAATTGGGTTTGATGATGGCGGGAGCGAAAAAGAATTTTTGATTTTCGATTTACTTTGATAAAACAGGGCAACCGAAATTCGCCAATCGAAAATCGAAAATCGAAAATTATGCTACAATAATTTCACTTCGGTCAATGGTCGCTTGAGCAAAAACGCTCTGCGGCGTTTGGCGATGCATCCCCGCATCGCAGCATCCCCACTCGTAAAGTGCCATTGACGTGTTTTCCACGATTTGTTGTCGGCAAAATGTTGCGCACAACAATTTTTCTACCATGAACGTTTTTGACAAGTATCATTTGCCGACGACGGTGAATGAAGCGCTCGCGTTGTTGGCGCAGTACAAAGGACGCGCGCGCATTGTCGCGGGCGGCACCGATTTGTTGGTGGACACGCAAGCGGAATATCACCACGGGCAGCGTCCTCATTTCGATGCGCTGATTGATGTGACGAAAATTGAAGGCGCGAACGAAATCCGTGAACGCGACGGGTTTATCGAAATCGGCTGCGGCGTCACGCACACGCAAATCGTGAATTCGCCATTGATTCAAGAACGGGCGACCGCGCTCGCCGAAGCATCGTTCGTCGTCGGCGGACCGCAAGTGCGGAACGTAGCAACGTTGTGCGGCAACGTCGCGCACGCGCTGCCTGCGGCGGATGGAACAGTGGCGTTGATGGCGTTGGACGCGCAAGTGCGTGTAAGCAGTTATCAGTTATCAGTGGTCAGTGAACAGTGGCTGCCGCTTGCGGAAATCTTTAATGGACCCGGCAAGAGTGCCGTGGATTCGACGCGCGAAATGATTCGCGCGATTCGTTTCCGTCCGTGCGGTGAATTCGAGGCGAGCGCGTTTGCGCGTGTGATGCGTCCGCAAGGAGTGGCGTTACCAATTCTCGGCATGGCACCGCGAGTGAAAATCGAAAATCGAAAATCAAAATTCGAAATTCGGGAAATCGCAATCAGCGCGGGACCCGTCGCGCCGATTCCGTTTCGCGCAAAGCAGACGGAAGAATTTTTGCGCGGGAAAATTTTTGACGCGGATGTTTTGAAACAAGCCGCGCAAATTTTGTTACAAGAGGCGTCGCCGCGCACGTCCGCGCATCGCGCGACAAAAGAGTATCGCGTGGCATTGCTGCCGATGCTGCTGGAGCAAACGCTGGGAATCGCCATCGAACGCGCGCAAATCACAAATGACCAATGATGAAACACAGACGTTCGTCCTCCGTCGTTCGTCCTCCGCCGTCTTTCTCACCTACAACATTCTGGACGGTGGACGGGGGCGCGAAAAGGAATTGTTTGAAATCATCACGGCGCAAAATGCGGATGTGATTTTGTTACAAGAAGTTGCTGAAAAAAAATTTGTCGTCGAACTTGCCGCGTGCTTGAACGCCAATTACTTTATCGCCGAGAGCAACAGTTGGCGCACCATTGCGGTGTTGTCGCGTTTGCCGATTCGTGACGCGTCGAGTTTTCATCCGCGTATTTTGCGTCACACGTGTTTGCAGGCGACACTCGAATACGCGCCGCAAAAAACATTTTCCATTTTTGGAGTTCATCTCGCCGCGCCCGCGTACACGTTCCTCGTCGAGCTGTATCGCTTGCGTGAATTGAATTTGATTTTGAAACAGATGGAACAAGCGCGTGGAGGTAAAATTATTCTCGCGGGCGATTTCAATTCGATTGCGCCGGGCGATAAAACCGATTTCAGTTATTTGCCCCTGTCGTTGCGGCTCTCAGTTTTTTTGCGCGGTGGCTACATTGCGCGTCAAGCGATTGCGCGGATTCGCGCGGGGGGATTTATTGATGTTTTTCGGACGATGAATCCGAACGAAGGCGGTTATACATTGCCCGCGTCGCAACCCAACACGCGGCTCGATTATTTTTTCGTCAATGACGCGCTGCGTCATAATTTGCGCGCGTGCGAGGTAGTCGTAACGCCTTCAGGCGTTCAGCGCGCCTCGGACCATCTGCCGGTGCGAATGGAATTGGATTTGTAGGGACAGACCTACGTGTCTGTCCGATAGGGCGAACACAAAGATGCGCCCCTACGGAGGTACGACAATGCCAACCTTAAATTTTTCCGTCAACGGCAAATCCGTTTCCGTCGAAATTGGAGCGAACGAATATCTCGCGTATGTTTTGCGTTACAAGCTTGGATTGACGGGTACGAAAATCGGCTGTGACGAAGCCGAGTGCGGCGCGTGTACGGTAATTGTGAATGGCACATCGGTCGATTCGTGCATTTATCCCGCGCTGAAAGCGCAAGGCGCGGAGGTGCTGACGATTGAAGGGTTGGCGGGAACGTGGAAGCAGAACACAGACCACAGACGACAGAACGCAGACGAATTGCATCCTTTGCAAGAACAATTTATTCATCAAGGCGCGACGCAGTGCGGTTTTTGTACGCCGGGAATTTTGATGCAGGCGAAAGCGTTGTTGGACGAAAACCCGAATCCAACCGACGACGACATCAAGGTTGCGCTGAAAGATACGTTTTGTCGCTGCGGCTGTTATGTTTCGATTATGAACGCGATTCAATTTGCAGCGCAAGAGATGATGAACGACGAGCGACGAACGACAAAAGAGTTTTCAATCCCCAATCTTCCTCAATCAAAATCGCCGTTGAATGTGATTGGCAAACCGCTGCCGCGTCCTGATGCAATTGCCAAAGTGACAGGCGCGGCGAAATATACAGATGATTATAATTTTCCAAACATGCTGCACGGCGCGACGCTGCGCGCGAAATTTCCGCACGCGAACATTTTGAACATGGATACGTCAAAAGCGAAAACGTTGCGGGGTGTACGCGCGGTGTTGACGCACGCGGATGTGCCGGGTTCCAAACATCACGGTTTGATTTACAACGATTGGCCCGTGTTGTGTTACGACAAGGTGCGCTATCAGGGCGATGCCGTCGCAATCGTCGCAGCGGACACGCGCGAACTGGCACAGCGCGCGTTGGATTTGATTGAGGTCGAGTACGCGGAATTGTCGATTGTGGACAATCCGATTGACGCGTTGAAACCCGAAACGATTATTGTGAATGATGGAACGGGGCACGGCAATTTGTTGAAACACATTCACGTCGAAAAAGGCGACATTGAAAAGGGATTCGCCGACGCGGACGTGATTGTCGAAAACGAATATCATTCGCCGTTTTACGAACAGGCGTTTCTCGAACCGGAATGCGCGATTGCGCGCGTGACTGACGATAATCGCATTGAGGTGATTGTCGGCTCACAGATTCCGTACGAGGACCGTCGCCAAATCGCGGCGGCGTTGGATATTCCCGAATCGCAAGTGCGCGTGCGCGGCGCGCTCATCGGCGGCGGCTTTGGCGGCAAAGAAGACATCGCCGCGCAAATTCATGTCGCGCTGTTGGCAAAAGCAACGGGGCGTCCCGTGAAAATGTTGTACTCGCGGCACGAGAGTTTGGTGTTTCATCCGAAGCGTCACGCGACCATCATCAAATTAAAAACGGGCGCGCGCAACGATGGAACAATCATCGCTTCGCACGCGACGATTTACGGCGACAGCGGCGCGTACGCCTCACTGGGCGACAAAGTAATGACGCGCGCGGCAACACACGCCGCAGGTCCGTACGATGTGGCGAATGTAAAAATTGATTGTTACGCGATGTACACCAACAATCCGCCCGCGGGCGCATTTCGCGGCTTTGGCGTCACCCAATCCGCGTTCGCCGTCGAATCGAATATGGACGAGCTCGCGCACAAATTGAACCTTGACCCGTTCGAGCTGCGAAGAAGAAATGCGTTGACGACTGGCAGCACGACGAGCACGGGCCAAGTGGTGAAAGAGAGCGCGGGGTTGTTGGAATGTATTCGGCTCGTTGAACAAGCGGTGAAACTAGACAAATCGAAAATCGAAAATCAAAAATCGAAAATCCACTCTTGGGGTTTCGCCTGCGCGTACAAAAACACCGGACTTGGCGGCGGCGCGCCCGACAAAAGCGCGGCAGAAGTTGAAGTGTTTGAAGATGGCACGGCAGAAGTACGAACGAGCGCGGCGGAAATTGGGCAGGGGCTGCCGACGATTCTGGCGATGATTACGGCGGAAGAATTGGGTTTGCCGTACGAACGCGTGCGTGTGCTGTTGAGTGATACTGATTTGACGCCGGATGGCGGACCGACCACTGCGTCGCGTCAAACGTTTGTGACAGGGAACGCCGCGCGCTATGCCGCAAAAGGGATGCGCGAAATTCTTGCCGAGACTGCGAGTGAAGAGCTCGACGTCGCGCCGGAACAATTGACCTTCCAAGATGGTTACATAAGCCAAAATGGACGCAAGATGGAATTTGCGGAACTGGTGAAACGCGCGCGCGCGGAACATCGTCCGACGCGTTATTTGCATGAATATCTCGCGCCGGCGACAAAACCGCTCGGCGTCGGAGGCGATATGCACTTTGGTTTTTCGTACGCGGCGCAAGCGGCATTGATTGAACTGGACACCAACACGGGCGAGGTGCATGTGTTGAAAATTGTGACGGCGACGGACATTGGACGCGCATTGAATCCGCTCGCGCTGCAAGGCCAAGTGGAAGGCGGAATTGTGATGTGTCTCGGCAACGCGCTCACGGAAGAATACATTGTCGAACACGGCAAGGTGTGGACAGATTTGCTGGCGAAATATAAAATGCCAAGCATCACGCACACACCCGAAATTGTTTCGTTTCTGGTCGAGGATGAAATTTCTTCGGGACCGTACGGCGCGAAAGGGGTGGGCGAAATTTCTTCGATTCCCACCACGCCCGCGATTACGAATGCCATTTACAATGCGTGCGGTGTGCGTGTGAAACGTTTGCCGGTTGACCAGGACGCGCTATTGTTGGCGATGCGGAATGGCAAAGATGTTGTAGCATAGCGCGTTGTGCGCGAGTCGAGATTGGGTGTTGTGTGAAAGAAAGGCAAGGACGTCATGAAATATCCATTTCCGGGAATGAATCCGTGGTTGGAAAATCCGTTGCTGTGGCATGATGTTCATCAGCATCTTGTCATTGCATTACAGGAGGACTTGGCGCCGCGCCTGCGCCCACGATACTTTATAGGCACTGAAACGCATACCTACATAACCATTCCCGACGCACCGCGCGGG
This sequence comes from uncultured Chloroflexota bacterium, assembly GCA_937870825.1. Classification (GTDB taxonomy): domain Bacteria; phylum Chloroflexota; class Anaerolineae; order UBA4142; family SHND01; genus SHND01. Next base: position 25,977 of record CALMZO010000340.1, read on the forward strand.
ACGCGTTATCCCGATTTGATGGTCATCGAACGCGGCGGCGCACCTGCACTCGGCGGAACAACCATGCTCACCGAGTCGCCGCATCTAGAAGTTCAAATTCGGGACGACCCTTTGGAAGAAAGTTATCTCGTCGTCCGCTTGGTACCATCCGGAGAAATCGTAACAGTACTCGAGGTGCTTTCGCACTCTAACAAGCAACGCAATCGCGATCGTGAAAAATATGTTGCCAAGCGCGAGGAATTTTTTGATGCTGCAATAAGTTTTGTCGAAATCGATTTGTTGCGCGCGGGAGAGCCGATGCCCTATACAGAAGCCGCAGACGATGCCGATTATCGTATTCTTGTTCGCCAACGCGCACACCGATGGCGTCTCAAACTGTATCCCTTCAATGTACCACAATCAATGCCCATTTTTCCATTGCCCTTGCTCCCTGACGACCAAGAACCGCTTGTGAATTTAAACGAGTTGCTCGCAGGTGTGTATGAGCGTGCGGGCTATGATTTAATCCTCAATTATGATGCGCCGCCTGTACCGCCTCTAAACGAAACAGACGCGGCATGGGCAAACGAACTCTTGAAAAAGGTGACAATGTAAAAACACATGCTTGACTTTTCCCCCATCCACAACGGACAACTCACAACCAAGCAGTTGGTGGAACGTGAACATGTTTTGCCGGACGATTTACAAAAACTGACGAACGAGATGATGGACGCGATGCTCGCGTTGATTGTCGATTGCGAGGACGCGGATGTGACGTTCGTGCCGAGCGACCCCGAAGCGAATGATTCGTACGCGAGCGATGCCGACGAGGTAGATATGGCGTGGACACTCGCACATGTCATTGTGCATACAACGGCATCGGCGGAAGAATACGCGTTTCTTGCGGCGGAACTTGCGCGCGGTGTGCAATGGCGCGGCGGCCGCGCGCGGTACGAAATCCCTTGGCAAACTGTGCTTACAATTGAGCAATGCCGCGCACGGTTGCAAGAATCGCGGCGAATGCGTTTGGCATCGCTCGGCATGTGGCCCCAACCGCCGCATGTGGAAAATACATACGAGCCGCGCGCGGGCTTGACGCACAATTGCATCTCGCGTTTCGTCGCGGGACTGGTTCACGATGATTCGCATTTGGAGCAAATTGAAAAAATTGTCGCGCAAGCCAAAGCGGCACGCGCAGGAGTTCAAGCATGAAGTTCAACGTACAAGTCAACGACATCGTTGCCGAATTCGGCGTGGCTGACCACGCGATTGATTCGGAAAAAATTCCCTGGATTCCGCAAGCGGAACGCGTATGGTTCAAGCCGCTGCGTTTTGATTTATCAAGTGGGCGTTGGATAAATTTGCTAAAAGTTTCGGGCGGCGGTGTGGTGAGTCGGCATCGTCACAGCGGCGGACAGGTATTGGGATTTTGTCTGCAAGGCAGTTGGCATTACGCGGAACGCGAATGGGTGGCGCGTCCCGGCACATTGATTTATGAACCGCCCGGCGATATTCACACGCTCGTCGTGGATGACCCGGAAGGCATGACGACGCTGTTTGTGTTGGAAGGTGTCGTGCAGTATTTGAACGACGACGATACGATAAATTATCAGGACGATATTTTTTCCAAGATGGAACGGTATTACACGTACTGCCGCGAAAATGGAATCGAGCCGATGGAGTTGAGGTTCTGAAATGAGCGCATTCGAGTACACACAAATCGCACGCGAAAAAAATCTCGACGAGTTAAAAGAATTCCTTTCGCTCCCCACGATTTCCACGCTCTCTGCACATCGCGCGGACGTACAGCGCGGCGCGGAATGGGTGGCGGAAAATTTGCGCGCGATGGGAATGGAGCATGTGGAAATCATGCCAACGGGTAAGGGCAAAGGGCAGCCGCTCGTGTATGCCGATTGGTTGCACGCGGACGATGCTCCCACAATTTTAGTGTACGGACATTTCGACGTGCAGCCCGTTGACCCGTTGAACGAATGGCGCACGCCGCCGTTCGAGCCGACGATTGTTGACGATACGATTTATGCGCGCGGCGCGTCGGACATGAAAGCGCAGACGCTCGCGGTAATGAAAGCGTTGGAAGCGCTGCTGAAAACCGATTCGCTGCGTGTGAATATCAAAGTAATCATCGAAGGCGAAGAAGAAGTCGGTTCGCCAAACCTGGCGTCGTTTTTGCGCGCACACAAGCGAAAATTGGAATGCGATGTCGCGCTGAATTGCGATTCGCAAATGGCGTCCAAAGATTTGCCGAGCATCGTGTATGGCTTGCGCGGCTTGTGCTATTTTGAAATTTGGGTGCAAGGTCCCGCGCAAGATTTGCATTCGGGCTTGTTCGGCGGCTCGATTCACAATCCCGCCCAAGTGTTGTGCGATTTGATTTCGGGAATGCACGACGCGCACGGACGCGTGACGCTGCCGCATTTTTACGATGACGTGCGCGTATTGTCCGATGATGAGCGCGCCGAACTCGCGCGCTTGCCCGTCACGAATGAGTCGTGGGCGAACGCGGCGGGCGTGAGTGAATTGTGGGGCGAGAAAAATTTTTCGGTGGTGGAACGCACGGGCGCGCGTCCGACGTTGGAAGTGAACGGCTTGTACGCGGGTTTTATCGGCGAAGGTTCCAAAACGGTGCTGCCCGCAAAAGCGATGGCAAAAATTTCCACGCGCCTCGTGCCGAATCAACGTCCCGAAAAAATCAAACAGCAATTTGAAAATTATATGCGCATGCACGCGCCGAATACCGTGCGCTGGAGTGTAGAACTGCTCGCGTCGGGAGAACCTGTGCTGCTCAATCGCGAATCGCGTTTTGTGCGCGCGGCAAAAGACGCATTGCAAGAAACATTCGGCGTCGCGCCCGTGTTTCAACTCTTGGGCTGGAGCGTTCCCGTTACGAATTCGCTGAATGATGAATTGGGCGTGGATGTTGTCGTGATGGGTTTCGGTCTCGCCGACGACGGCACGCACGGACCGAACGAACATTTCTATTTGCCGAATTTTTATCGCGGGATTGAAGGTTATGCGCGGTTTTTTGAACACGCAGCAAAAATTTCAAACTAAACGCTCCCAGCGAAAAGCAGTGCGCCGAACGCGCTGTTGATTTTTGGCTTGGAGCGTTTCACTCTTCTCATGCCCAACGTCACTTTTGACCACTATTATCGGTACGACGAACTGACGCGCATTCTCAATGAATGCGCGACGGAATTTCCGAATCTCGCGCGCGTGCAAAGCATTGGCAAGAGTCACGAAGGACGCGACGTGTGGGTTGCGACGCTCACCAATTCCGCGACAGGTTCGGACAAAGAAAAGCCCGCGTTTTGGATTGACGGCAACATTCACGCGTCCGAAGTGTCGCCCGCGTCGGCGTGCATGTATTTCATCAACTATTTGTTGACGCGCTATGGCAGTGACGCGGACGTGACGCGCGCGCTGGACACGCGCGCGTTTTACATTTGCCCGCGCGTGAATCCCGACGGCGCGGAACTCGCGCTCGCGGACAATCCTAAAATTATTCGCTCGTCAACGCGTCCGTATCCGTATGATGAAGAGCCGCTCGAAGGTTTGACCTACCAAGACATTGACGGCGACGGACGCGCGCTTTCGATGCGAATCGTTGACCCGCATGGGACGTGGAAAGCGCATCCCGAAGAACCGCGCTTGTTGATTCAACGCGAGCCGACGGAAACGGGCGGAACGTACTATCGCGTGCTGCCCGAAGGTCCGATTAAAAATTATGACGGCGCGCTCATCACTGTGGCGCGCGACAAGGAAGGGCTTGACCTCAATCGCAATTTTCCGCACGGCTGGAAACATGAAGCAGAACAACCCGGCGCGGGTCCGTATCCGGCGAGCGAACCCGAAGTGAGAAATCTCGTCGCGTTCATTTCCGCGCATCCGAATATCACAGGCGGTGTCGCGTTTCATACATTCAGTGGTGTGCTGTTGCGTCCGTATGATGGCAAGAGTGATGATGAGTTTCCTGCCGAAGATTTGTGGACGTACAAAAAAATCGGCGAAAAGGGAACGCAGATTTCGGGCTATCCCAACATTTCCGTTTTTCACGAATTTAAATATCACCCGAAAACATCCATCACGGGTTCGTTCGACGAATGGATGTACGAACACATCGGCGTCTTTGCGTGGACGGTGGAGATTTGGAGTCCCCAAATGCGCGCGGGCATCGAGAAATACAAATACATTGAATGGTACCGCGAGCATCCCGTCGAGGACGATTTGAAATTATTGAAATGGAACGATGAAAAACTCGGCGGCAAGGGGTACGTGAATTGGTACAAGTTCCAGCATCCGCAGTTGGGTGAGGTGGAACTCGGCGGCTGGGATGTAGCGTACTGCTGGCGCAATCCGCCGCCCGAACAATTGGAAAGCGAACTCGCGCTGTTTCCAAAATGGCTGCTGTGGCAATCACTCATTTCGCCAAAATTGGAACTGCACGACGCAAGCGTGAAAAATTTAGGAGAAGGAAATTATCGCGTGCGCGTTGTCGCGCAAAACGCGGGCTGGCTGCCGACGTACATCACGAAAAAAGCGCTGGAGCGCAAAGCCGTGCGCGGCGTGATTGTGGAATTGGAATTGCCCGAAGGCGCGACGCTCGAAACGGGAAAAATGCGCGAGGATATTGGACAACTTGAAGGACGCGCGTACAAAGGTCCTGCGGTGAGCGTATGGGACGAAGACCCGACGAATGACCGCGCGAAATGCGAATGGACGATTCGCGCGCCAAAAGGCGCGACGCTGAAAATTGTTGCAAGGCATGAGCGCGCGGGCACAGTCCGCTGTCAGCTTGCGCTTGCGTAATGAAAAAATGATGCAACCGGCTACAAACATTCTCGACGCGATTGGCAATACCCCCATCGTTCAACTGACCAAGGTTGTCCCGCCCAATTGCGCGCGCGTTCTCGCCAAGCTCGAGTGGGCGAACCCGACCGGAAGCATGAAAGACCGCATGGCAAAAGCTATCATTGATGCCGCGGCGCGCGATGGACGATTGTCACCGGGCGGGACGGTGGTCGAGTACACTGCGGGAACGACGGGCGTTTCGCTCGCGCTCGCGTGCGCCGCGCGCGGGTATGCGTTTCACGCCGTTTTTTCGGATGCCTTTAGTGACGAAAAACGCTACACGATGAGAGCGTTTGGCGCGCGCATCACCGATGTCGCGAGTGACAACAAACAGATCAATGAAAAATTAATCAAGGCAATGATCGAGACCGCGCGCACGCTCAGTGCGGAGCCGGGGCACTGGTGGGTTGACCAGCTCAACAATGCGGATGGCGAGACCGGCTATTATTCACTGGGCGAAGAAATCTGGACGCAGACTGGTGGACAGCTCGACGCGTTCGTGCAGGCGGTTGCGACGGCGCACTCGATTCACGGCGTCACGCACGCCTTGTGGCAGCACCGCCGGGATATTCAAGTCTTTGCCGTTGAACCTGCGGAATCGGCGGTCCTCTCGGGGCAGCCGAGCGGCTCACACAAAATCGAAGGCATCGGCATCGGCTTTCTTCCGCCGTTGTGGAAACCGCAAATGGTGAACGAAATTCTCACCGTTTCGACAGAGCAAGCCAAAGCGATGGCGCGGCGGCTCGCCCGTGAAGAGGGCATCTTTGCGGGCACATCGTCCGGCGCGAACGTCGTCGCCGCATTGCGCGTGGCAGAACGTCTCGGGCGCGACGCAACCGTGGTCACGCTTGTGGTGGACTCGGGCTTGAGGTATCTCAGCACCGATGTCTACCGCCAATGACCAAACACTCCGCCGTACCTTTGATCGCCCATCAACGGCGCGTACGATGAATGCGGCAACGATGACCGACGCGCGCATCAACATCCAACCACGTCAGCAATTCCATTCGAACTGTGCAAGTGTAGGGCAGGCATCAAACCAGAGTAAAACCAATTGGAATCCAACAGCGAACTCGAACCCACCCCCGTCCTCGGCGAATTTGATTTGGTGCGCGCAGCGGAACCTCCGAGTCCACCGCAAGAGACGCAAAAAAATTTACCTCCACTCTGGCGCAATCGCGACTATATGCTGTTGTGGAGTGGGCAAATCGTTTCCGTGATTGGCACGGGCGCGACGCAAATTGTTTATCCGCTCTTGATTCTCGCGCTGACCGATTCTCCGCAAGCCGCAGGGTTCGCCGCCGCGCTCGGTTCGATTCCGTACATTCTGTTCAGTTTGCCCGCGGGCGCGTTGGTGGACAGATGGGACCGCAAACGCGTGATGATTTATTGCGACATTGGACGCGCGGCGGTCTTGGCGACGATTCCCATCGCGTTGTATTTCAACGCGCTGACGATTTGGCAAATTTATGTTGCCGCGTTGTTGGAAGGTTCGCTGTTCGTTTTCTTTAACATTGCCGAAGTTGCCGCGCTGTCGCGCGTGGTGGAAAAACAACAACTGCCGCAAGCCGTCGCGCAAAACGACGTCGCGTTTTCGATTGCCAACATCGTCGCGCCTTCGATTGGCACGGTGCTGTTTCAAATCGGGCGCGGCATTCCGTTTGTGTTTGATACGGTGTCGTATCTTGGTTCTGTGGTCTCGCTGTTCTTTATCCGTCAAGAATTTCAGACCGAACGCAAAAAGACCGAAACCCATATCGTTCAAGAAATTCGTGAAGGCATGAGTTGGCTGTGGCAGCAGCACTTGATTCGCTACATGGCGCTGCTGACGGGCGCGCTAAATTTTGTGAATGTGCCGGTCACGCTCATCATCATTGTTCTCGCGAAAAATTTGGGCGCGAGCGATGCAGAAGTTGGTTTGATTTTTTCCGTGAGTGCGGTGGGCGCGATTGTCGGCTCGATTATCGGCGGACAAATTCAGAAAAAATTTCGGTTCGGGCAAGTGATTATCACAACCGTTTGGATTACCGCGCTGCTGTTTCCATTCCTCGCCATCGCGCCGCATTTTTACGTTCTCGGAATTATTCTGGGTTTATCGTGGCTCGCGGGTCCGGTGTACAACGTGGTGCAATTCAGTTATCGCGTCTCGCTCATTCCCGACGCGCTGCAAGGACGCGTGAACAGTGTGTTTCGTCTGCTCGCGTTCGGTTTTCAACCGGCGGGCGCGGCGATTGCGGGCGTGTTGATTGAGCGTTTCAACGTGTACGTCGCCATCGCGTTTTTTACCGCGTGGTATTTCGCGTGGGCAATCGCGACGATGTTGAACCGGAATGTGCGTGGGGCGCGGCAGATTGGCGCGGCGGGCGCGTCGTGATTGGCGGATGGGTGTGTAATTCTCGCGTGTTCCAGCGATTAGTGTTCCAGCGATTAGAAATCGCTGTCTGAAAAAAGATAAAATCGCGCGGCGATTAAAAAACGCGCGTAATCGTATTGCGATTTGAACATTTTTGAGAGCGTAATTTCCAATCAGGTTTTTCAATCACATCGGGTATTTGATTGTCGCGCATTCCAGCGATTAGAAATCGCTGTCTGAAAAACGATAAAATCGCGCAGCGATTAAAAAACGCGCGTAATTGTATTGCGATTTGAACATTTTTGAGAGCATGATTTCCAATCAGGTTTTTCAATCACGTTTTCCCATCAGGTATCTTTTATGCCCTATTGGCGCTTGTTTTATCATTTTGTTTGGACGACGAAAAACCGCGAGCCATTGTTGACGCCGGACATTGAATTACGCGTGCATGGCTTTTTGCGGAATGAAGCGGACACCAAATTGCATGCGCCATTGTGTTTTGTGAATGGAATGCCCGAACATATTCATGTGTTGGCGAGCGTGCGTCCTGCCGTTTCGCCTGCTGATTTTGTAAAACAATTAAAGGGCGCAAGTTCGCGATGGATTTCGTTGGAATTCAAACGCGCGTTTGAATGGCAAGAAGGATATGGTGTGTTGTCGGTCTCGGAAGAAAACGCACAGCGCGTGCTTGAATACATCAAGCATCAAAGATTGGGATGGAACACGCTGGATTGACAGCGAAATTTTTTGATTCGGCACTTTTTGAATGCTTTGCATTTGTTATTTTTTCAGGCGGCGAATTCGATTCGCTGACCCGCGCGACAATCATCAGGTTTCGTCAGCCGGCGAATTCGATTTGCTGAAATATGCGAATACGCGCGAGCCAAAAATTTAATTTTTTTCTAACGCACCATTTCGCATCTCATCTCGTAAATCGGTTACATCCAAAAAATTTCTAACCGATGAAAACATGAACGAACAACAACTTTATCAACTC
>CALMZO010000341.1 GCA_937870825.1 uncultured Chloroflexota bacterium
TTATCCCCTCTGCCCATTCGCCGATAGAGGATTGCCCGACCTGTGCTTCCGAAGGAATAAACTCCGGCGCGCGCAATCCGGAAAGTTCAATCCCTGTTCCGGGCAGAGGAATGCTGGAACGATCGCGGTCAATACCGTAGGCAAACAATTTTATTGTGTCAGGTGCGTACTCGATATTAAAGACGATGTTAATCAAAATGTGCTTGCCGTCACCGGCATCATTATCTTTGTATGTCGCAGGATCTGCGAGGCGCTCGCCCGTTTCGCCGTCGTACACGGCAAACGACCACTCCATCTCACCGCTGCCGCCCGGATCGCCGTCAACGCGTACGCGAATCCGATGGAGCGTCACTTTGCAGCGGCGGCGCAGCGTCGTAAATTTACGCGAGACTCGATACAGCTTGGGATTGGCTTCAAGATATTGCGTGGCGGGCGCGGTGACCGTCATCACGTACTCGTGTCCCTGGTTCAAACGCTTACTGCCTTCACCCAAGAATAGTTTGTGACTTGTCGTCTTTTCGCCGAGGATCGGAAAGCGGACGTCGACGAGCACCAGTTTGCGTTGTCCCGGCGGGTCTTGTTGATCGCGAAAAACTTCGACGATCGGAATCGTTGGCTGCGTCGTCTGAAACGACGTCAACACATTATGCACGCGCGGACCAATGCGCCAGTTCACAACTTTTTGAAAAATTCCGAGACTGTGCGCCGTTTGGAGCGCGTCTCCGACGGCTTGAGTTACGTTTATCGGCATACGTTAACACGCCACCTGCTGCGTCTCCTCAATGATCGCTTTCACCTTTTCGTCTTTCGTCTTTTTCGGCAGCACAATTTTTGCCGCCATGCTCAAGGTGCGCGGGAAATTTTTCCACGTGGATTCGCGTTTGAGTGTGTTCACGATGCGATGCGGGCGCAAGTAAAAGCGGCGATATGCTTCTTTCCATTTGCGTTCTTGCGCCTCCGCCGTCGTCGGTCCCATTTCGTACCGCGCCTTGCCTTCAAAGAACACGTAATCCTGCCAATCTTTGACCAGCATCCGTCCGCCGTTGCGATGCACCTGTTCCCATACTTTGGTACCGGGATACGGCGTCATCATCGAAAAATTCGCGACGAGCGGGTCGAGTTCGCAGGCAAATTTGATGGTCTTTTCCATCGTCTCTTCGGTGTCGCCGGGCAAACCGATGATGAAGAACCCAACCGTTTCGAGCCCTACTTTGCGCGCATTCTTGAACGCGGTGCGAATTTGGTCGTGCGTCACACGCTTGTCAATGGATTCCAAAATATCTTCGTCGCCCGTTTCGACGCCGAAGGCAACGCGCTTGCAGCCCGCTTCGCGCATCTTGCCGAGGAGTTCGGTGTCCGCAAGATTCGCGCGGATGCCGTTAATCATCACCCACTGCGCTTTTTTGTGCAGGTTCTCTTGAATCAAAAGTTCGCTCAGCCGATACAAGCGCTTGCGGTCAATGTTCGCGCTGTCGTCGAGAATGCCGATTTCTTCCGCGCCGAAATTTTCAACGAGATAATGCCATTCCTTGACGACATGTTCGGGCGAACGCGCGCGCCATTTTTCCGCCATCACCGATTGCGAACAAAAGGTGCAGCGGTACGGACAGCCGCGCGAGGTCATCATCGAAAACGATTTACCTTTTTCGATAGCATCAATCGCGGGCTGCAGTGACGAGTACCGTTCCATTTTGAAATACTTGTATGCAGGGAATGGCAGTGTGTCGAGGTCATTAATCGGAGGGCGTTCGTGCGTATGACGCAGTTTGCCTTCCGTCGTCATGTACGTAATGCCCAGGACCTTGTCCAAAATTTTTGTTTTGGGGTCGAGCAATTCGCGGATTTGGAAATTCGAGTTGCCGCTTTTGACACGTTCCAGCGTATTGCACAAATCAATCCACGTCTCTTCACCTTCACCGCGCGCCACGACATCAATTTCCGGACGCGCTCCTGCTTCTTCCGGCAGCGCAGAAACGTGCGGACCGCCTTGCACAATGAACGTGTCGGGTTTCACCGTTTTGATTTCGCGCGCCGCGAGCCAGCCTTGTTTCACCTGCGGCGTGTTTGAGGTGATGCCAACGATGTCGGGTTGGTATTCGCGCACGACATCGCGCAGCGGCACCTCTTCAATGTCCTGGTCAAAGACGCGCACTTCGTCGCCGCGATTTTCGCTGAACGCGGCGAGATACGCAATGCCGAGATGCGGGGTGGTGCGAGTGTCAATCGGTAATTGAAAACGTGGGTTGATGAGTAAAACGCGCAAGGCGGACCTCCATACGAAACGGGATGCGTGAAACGTCAAACGTCAAATCTGTACTCTTGGCTTTTCCGCTCGACGTTGAGGGAATTTCGGGGCAAGACCAAAAATCATTATAGCGATGCGCTTGGGGACGGTCAAATAAATTTTTCATAAACCAGCATACACGAGTATGAGGCATTTTGCCAATTCGCGCTGTGATGCAGGTCACACTATTCGCCGAAGCGATACTTGAACAGTGCCAGCAGCGATTTTGTTCCGTCGCGGATGCGGCGCAATTTTTTGTCTTTACGCGGTTTATACGAAACGGGGACTTGGAAAAATCTCACGCCGCGTTTTGCCAATTTCGCGGTAATTTCGGGTTCGATTTCAAAACCGCGCGACTTTAATTTCAAATCGCGCATCAGTTGCGTCGGCACCAGTTTGTAACATGTTTCCATGTCGCGCAGCTGCGTGCCGCACAAAAGGTTTGTGACCAAAGTGAGACCTGCATTACCCAAATGCCCAAGCAGCGGCTGCGATGACAAATCCCGCACCCCATAGACAGCAACCCGCGCGTTCGGGTTCCGCGTCACTTCTTCATGATACAGCGTCAACAATTTGTCCCAATCGCGCGGGTCATATTCCGTGTCCGCGTCTTGAATAATCACCACATCGCCGCGCGCCTGTTCCAACGCGGTTTGAATTCCGCCCCCCTTGCCGCGATTTTTTTCGTGACGAATCACGCGCAAACGCGGGTCTGCTTGCCGCGCAAGGATTTGCGGCGTCGCGTCCGTCGAGCAATCATCCACCGCAATGATTTCATACGGCGTCCGCGAAGCCAGTACCATGTGCAAACAATGTTCGAGTTCGCGTTCTTCGTTAAAGATGGGTAAAAGGACGGAGAGTTTTGGAGACAATGGACGAATGACGAATGACGAATGACGAATGACGAATCATGTTTCCTTTCGTCTTTGGTCCTTCGCCCTTCGTCGCCCTAGGCAGAGCGATACGAATACGTTCGCCGATAGCCAAAATCGGTGCTAAAGGATGAGAATAGTTTTTTGCGCGCCACCTTTAACGGATGACGACGCAGTGTGCGAACACCGCGCGTGGCGATGGAGGGCAGTGAATACGCTTTGCGACAAATCCAGTCGTACCCTTCGCGCAATTGGTCGGCGGTCATGTTCTTGGGTTCAAACGTCACATGCGTCGTGTCGTATTTTGACCACGGGATATTTTTGTACAAACGACCTTCTTGCGCGTACTGCTCGCGCGCAGGCGTACCGGGATACGGCGTCATAATCGTAAAGCTTACATTGTCCAACCCGCTCTCGCGCACAAAGTTCCACGTATTCTGAAAAACATCGGGCGTGTCCGCTTCGAGACCAAATACAAAGAGTCCGACAACGCCGACGCCATATTTCTGCACAGTGCGTATGACGCGTTTGTATTCTTCAATGTTGCCCTTTGATTTCCCCCCAAGGTCGCGGCGATTCCCCGCGTTGATAGATTCAAAACCGATGAAAAATTTGTCCATGTGCGCTTCGCGTCCCAACTGGATGAGGTCAGGGTGGTCACCCACCATCATCTCGGCTTGATTCGTCCAACCGTTCAACGGCAGCTTTCGCAGCGCATAAAAAACTTGTTCGATATACTCCGGGTCGGTTCGGAAATTCAAACCAAAATTATCGTCGGTAAGAAAAAAACGTTTGATGTCGCGGCGTTCGATTTCTTCGATCACTTCATCAATCGGACGATGGCGCATCACGCGCCCCGAAACGCGAATCGCCGTGCAGAACGAACAATTGCGCGGACAGCCGCGCGTAATCTCCATGTACGGCGTCCAATAGTCCCGTTTCTCATCCACCATCTTGAGCACACGGTCCGTCAAACGCGCGACGCCCGCGAGATTCGCCCAAGATTCATCCACGTACATTGCTCGTGCGCGGTCGTTCGCAACGTCGTGAATAATTTGGGGCCACGTAAAGTATGCCTCGCCGACGACAGTGATATGTGCCCATGCACTCACCTCTTCCGGCGCAAGCGTCGCGTGCGTGCCGCCCACAGCCACCGTCGCGCCGCGTTTGCGCGCCTCGTCCGAAATTTCGCGTGCGCGGTCAATCGAAAGGGTTTTGCTCGTGATACCCATCAACGTATTGGGCGTGATGCGCTGAAACGGAATGGGCGCAAGGTCTTCGTCCCAAATTTCGACGGGCAACTCGTCCGGCACAAGGGATGCCAATCGCATCAACGTATATGGCGAACCTTGCGCTTTTCCCAAAATTTTGCCGTCGCGTTTGGGATACACGAGTACAACCTTGTCAATGTTCATGCAATTTTCTCCGCGCGTTGTCGCGAAAATTCTTTTTCACTTTGTTGGACAAAACGGTCCGCGCTTGCATCATATCCCATCACCTGTACCAGTAGAGAATCCGCACCAATCACGATACGATTATATGCGTTCCCATGTCCGTGACGCACGCGCGAGGACATTGAGGTTCCCGCCTGCGCAATGACGATACCGTGGGGAGTTTGCAAAGTCAATGGAACATGCGTATGCCCGTTCAGAATCAATTCGACGCCGAGTCGCGATAACCAATTTAGCTGCTGTGTGGGAAACCACGTGCCGAACGGACGGTACTTGCCATTCCATTCGAGGTGATGATGCGTCACGAAAATTTTGCAAACATTTTTTGGCGCGCGTAAAAATTCTTGTTCAATAAATTTGCGCTGTGCCAAGTTCCAAATGCCGCCCGGAAAAATTCGATTGTTGCTGTTGACGCCGACGACGAAAATATCCGCGAGGTGCAAACTCGCATCCACCGTTTCATGAATAAATTCTTTATACCGCCGCCACGGATTCGTCAATCGTTCGGGAATTGCGCGTGCGTACAGTGGCTGGTCATGATTTCCGGGAATCGTAAAAATCGGCTTGGGTAATTTCTGGATATATGCGCGCGCTTCCTGATACTCGCTTACGCGTCCGCGCATCGTAAAATCGCCGGAGAGAATCGTCAGGTCAGGTTTCGCGTCACGAATGTCTTGCAGAATCAATTCCGATAAATGCGAATTAAATTTTGGACCGAAATGGAGGTCGGAGAGATGATAGATAGTTGTCATGAATTGTTGAAGGTTGCAAGTTGAACGTTAAAACCCCTCCTTCAACGTTCAACCTTTAACTTTCAACGAGTTTGTCCGTATCAATCTGCGCGCGCTGCAAGCGTCCCGAATAGTCCACGTAAATGGATTTCCACTCGGTGAACACTTCCAAGACGGGCGGACCGCCGCCCTCGCGATGTCCGTTCCCCGTGCCGCGTGTGCCGCCAAACGGCAACTGGACTTCGCTGCCAATTGTTCCCGCGTTGATGTACAAAATGCCCGTCGCAATATCACGCATCGCTTCGAATGCTTTGTTCACGTTCGAGGTATAGACCGAGGCGCTCAAACCAAAATTGACGCTGTTGTTGATTTGGATCGCGTCGTCAATCGAATTCGCGCGGATAATCGAAAGCGACGGACCGAAAATTTCTTCTTGCGCCAAACGCATCTGCGGCGTTACCTGGTCAAACACCGTCGGCTTGTAAAAATGTCCGCGCGCGAGTTCGCCTTCGGTCGCGTACTCGCCGCCGACGAGAAGTTGCGCGCCTTCCCGTTTCCCGATTTCGCTGTACTCGTGCACTTTGGTCACCGCCGCGCGGTTTATCAAAGGACCGACATCCGTCGTCGGCAGCAGGCCATTTCCCAAACGCAATTTCGCAGTACGATTCGCAATGCGTTCGGCAATCGTAGTATGAATGTCAGGCGTGACGATAACGCGACTGGTGGCAGTACAACGCTGCCCGCTGGTCCCGAACGCGCTCCAAATGATGCCATCGGTGGCAAGGTCAACATCCGCGTCGTCGAGAACAATAATCGCATTCTTGCCGCCAAGTTCGAGCGAAACGCGTTTACCGAGTTGCGCACATTGCACCGCAATCAATTTGCCGATTTCATTCGAACCTGTGAACGAAATCAATTTCACGCGCGGGTCTTGCACCAGCGCTTCACCTGCGGGAACGCCATAACCTGTGACCACATTCAAAACGCCGGGCGGCAGTCCCGCCTCTTCCAAAATTTTCGCAAACTCAATCGCGAGGACCGGCGTATCTTCTGCCGGTTTCCAAACAAGCGTATTGCCACATACGAGCGCGGGAAAAATTTTCCACGAAGGGACCGCAATGGGAAAATTCCACGGGGTGATAATTCCGACAACCCCTAACGGGTCACGCACCGCCATCGCCCATTTGTTGGGCAGTTCTGACGGGACCAGCAAGCCGTTCAAGCGGCGTCCTTCGCCTGCCATGTACATGCCCATATCAACCGCTTCTTGCACATCGCCCAACGCTTCGGGTAAGACTTTGCCCATTTCGCGCGTCAAAAGTTCGCCGAGCTTTTGTTTGCGTTCCCGAATCAAGTCGGCGGCATTATGCAAAATTTCTGCACGGCGCGGCGCGGGTGTCTTGCGCCATTTCTCAAAGGCGCGCGCGGCGGCATCCACCGCGTTCGCGACATCTTGCGCGTCCGATTCGGGGACGACGCCAATCAATTCGCCCGTCGCGGGATTAAGACTTTGGAACGTTTTGCCGTTCGCGGCGGGCACCCATTTGCCGTCAATATAGTTCAAGTACTCGGTAGGCATGCAGAGAAAAACGATTTCCCTTAGTTCCCCGCGTTCCAAAATTTCAGAGACCGAAGGGACTAAAGGAAATCCGGCAATCTTGAGCACAGTATTGTTTTTGCAAGCCCGCGCATTCTACATCATTCTCATTCGGCATTCAAATAGCGCGCCAAAGAGAATAGAAAAAGTCTTATGCAATTTTAAGGACAAGTCAGCGGTTCAGCTGATACTA
>CALMZO010000342.1 GCA_937870825.1 uncultured Chloroflexota bacterium
TGGCTATCGCTTGTTGTTCCACGCCTACAATTATACGTTGTGCCGCGCGCGCGGTCAAGCATCAGAAATCGGCGGTGTCTGCGGACAACCCATACGTCGCGCGCTCCCATTCCCCGACCGCACGCGCCGCCTGCACGAAATCGTCAACCGTTACATCGAGATGCGCGTTCACACCCACACGCGCGGTCTCTTCGCCGACGGCAAGCCGTCCGAGTTTGCTCGCCGCTTCCAACATGCGCGCGGCGTCGGCGATTTTCCACTGCGTCGGATAAATCTCCGTAAGCGTTTTGCCGTCGCCTTGTTCACTGCGAACCGTTTTCGCCAATGGAAAGACCAACATCTGCCGCGCCTTGTCGAGTAAATCCTGCGCGTACTTCCATTCCTGCTCGCGCAGTTCGTCCCGCCGTTGCGTCCATTGCTGCAATTGCTCGGCGCGTTCATGTTCGTCGAACGCTTCGGCGCGTTTCGCCCACTCCCATTTTTCCGATGCTGCGCGCCACGATTGCGGAATTCCCGCGCGCTTTCGCGCGCTTTCCGCGCCATTTGTGCGGCTCTTGTTCCGAAATTCACTATACGCGGCGTACAGAGACCGCGACGAACCGAGCAGCAGATAGATTTGAAAGCGCGCATACCATTGGCATTTATATACTTGACACATAATTAGAACGCTTGTGCTATAACCTTAAAGTTTTTGCGCGATTGCGAAAGTCGTGGTCAAAACACTTGACAAATTGTATCTATGTCGCTATAATATCATCATCACACTAATTCGGCGCATAGAGCGCAAGGAGACAAAATGAAAGCAAACTTGAAAAACGACATCATCGTTTGGGGTGCGGGCATTGAAATTCAGGACAAATACAATCCTCAAACATCCGCAGGCAAATCTGCCGCCAAGATTTTCGCAGAGAAAGAAAAAACATTTTCCAAAGAATTGAGAGAGTATGCACGCGAGTTCTCACTTCCACGCCAACAGGTTGAGGTTATTGAGATTTTTGACCAAGCGCAACATGCACACGAGTTTGCAACTCCTACTCCAAGCGAAATTGTCGCTCGCGTTCGCGGAAACAATTTCGACGGTAAAGCAGTTGAAACAGTCATTCGTCTGTCCGATTTAGAAAATGTGCCAAATGACCCGAATTCAGTAATGAAACTTGTCAGTGCGGCGATTGAGTGGCATGACCTACAGAAACTTTTCGGACTAGATTGAAATGAATGACATTGAACGCATCACTATTTCCGAAGCCGCGCGACGGTTCAATTGTTCCGCCGTGTGGCTTCGGCGTTTGTGTCAGCAAAATCGCATCGCGTCATGGAAAGTAACTGAACGCTTATATCTTGTTGACCCAAACGATGTTGCGGCATGGTTCGCAAATGCTCCGCAACCCGGCAGACCAAAAACCAAAAAACAGAATTCGTCTGTTAAATCTAAGTTGTCACCCGCGCGCGGCGCGGGTTCAAGGAAACCGAAAAATGAAACAGCCACAGACGTTGAAAGAAGCGATTGAGTTTTTCAGCAATCCCGACGCGAGTTTTGAGTATGTTGTAAATCTGCGATGGAATGATGGTGCGGTAACGTGTCCGCACTGTCATTCCGAATTTGTGAGTTTGGTAAAAACGCGGCGCATTTGGAATTGCTTGAAATGCAAAAAACAATTTTCCATCAAGACAGGAACGATTTTTCAAGATTCGCCAATCGCGCTTGACAAATGGCTTTGCGCGATGTGGCTGATTGCGAACGCGAAAAACGGTATCAGCTCGTGCGAGATTGCGCGCGCGATTGGTGTAACACAGAAAACCGCGTGGTTTATGGCGCATCGGATTCGTCTTGCGCTGAACATCGAAGCGAGTGAACAACTCGCGGGCGAAGTTGAAGCGGACGAAACGTACATCGGCGGCAAGGCAGAGAACATGCACAAAGCGAAACGCGAGCGCGTCATACGCGGACGCGGCGCGGTGGGCAAGACCGCCGTTTTTGGAATCTTGGAACGCAAAGGGAAACTCCGAACGAAAGTGATTCAAGACACGAGTAGCGAAACACTCCAGCGCGAGATTGTCAAAAACGTCAGCGCGGGCGCAACGATTTACACCGACGCGCATCGCAGCTATGAAAACCTTGACCCCGCGTTTGTACATGAAGTCATTGACCACGCGGTTGCATACGTGAATGGACGTATCCACACCAACAGCATCGAAAATTTTTGGAGTTTGTTGAAGCGCGGTTTGCGCGGAACGTATATTCATGTTGACGTTGAACACCTTTTTCGATACTTGGACGAACAGACTTTTCGCTATGACCATCGCAAAGAAAACGACGCGACGCGTTTTGTGAAAGCTGTTTCCAACATCGTTGACAAGAACATCACGTACAGCAAACTCACGCGCCAAACGATTTACAAACAATTGCACTTGCCGATGTGACCATGCAAAAACCAAACGAACCAACCGCGAAACGTGAACCGCGCGAGATTGAAAAGTTTGAAAATCTCGCGCGTCGCGTTTTTTCTGTGCCACTTGCGAAAGTTAAAAAAGCAGAATCGAAAAAACGCAAGAGCAAAAAACACAAGCCACGAAAAAAGTAACTCTATGTGTCAGGTATATAAATGCCATACCATTTGTTCGGCTCACCCTCGCGTCGTTCCCACGAAAGCGGAAAAATCGCTTTCGATTCTTTCGAATCATTCATTTGACTTTGGCTTGCCGACGAGGAACCCTGACGCTCTTGACCCGAATCCCTGAATCTTTGAAATACACGTCAATAAACTTGCCCCATTTCGCTTGCAGCAAATCACTGTCTTGCATTTCGCGTTCGAGCGAACGATTGACCGACACCCCGCCGAGCGCGCGCAAACGATTCGGCGATTCAAAGTGAAAGCGTTCGTCAATGAAAATAATCCGATGTTCCTGCAAATGCTGTAACGACAAGTCCAAATCTTCGCTGCCGATGGTAATGCGCTCGTCGTAACGAATCCCGCGCCCGATGACGCCGAACACGGTCCCTACCCAACCGTTGAACTTGAGCGGGTCTGTCGGTTTGAATCCAAACACGCCGCCGTCCTGCGTGAATCCAAATAACCTCGCGCCGATGCCCCGCGCGCATTCGTGCGCGTTCTCGATAATTTGCATCACGTCGTTCGGTTTGCGGTAATGCTTGATGACGTTGCCCACTTTGCTGTACACGCGCCGAATGTCGTCGTCCACCATGACAAATGATTCGTCAGGAATGTTGTCGAGCAGCCAGTTGCGAATTTGCGGCAGGTAACGCAGTGGCGGATGCGGCAAAATGTTTTTGCACACCGGCGCATAATCGTCCACCTCGCGCTCGTCAACGGTCACGATGGCATCGGGAAACAACGCGAGCGAGTACCGCGTGATGGTTTTAGAACGTCCTTTGGATGGAATAACAATCTTGATGCTCATGTGAGCTAATCACACCTCGTCACACTTCATCACACCTTCGCCTGCCTCCGCTTAATCGCCCCCACATTCAACACCAAGTCACCGCTTTTCCCTGCCCGGACGTAATGCCCCCACTTGCGCTGCATGAACTCCATCGCGCCGTGCAAATCCTCACGCGCGCGATTCACCGCGTTCCCGCCGCCCTGTCGCAGCGGCGCAACCGATTCAAAGTGAAAGCGCGTATCGCAGTACACAATCCGATTGTTCATTAACTCGGTGAGCGACGTGTCCATGTCGCGAAACAACCGACGCTTGGGGTCACTCCGCACCGCTTTGCCTACGTACCCGTAAATCGTGTAGAGATTCGCCACAAATGAGATTGGGTCTTGCGGTTTGAAATGTTTCGGGTTCGCGGAATCAGTAAATCCGAACATCCGCGCGCCGACACCGCGCGCGGCTTCGGCGCAATTCTCGACAATCTGCATCACGTCGCGCGGGTCACGAAACACCCGGACATTGTTGCCAATGAAGGAAACGCACCGCGTAATATCATCCTCCGCGACGACGAGCGTTTCATCATCGAACGCGTCCACAATCCAATTCAAAATTTCCGCGAGCGATTCAAACGGCGGATGCGGCACGAGATTTTCGGGAGCGACGAGGAAGCGAAGCCGATTCCAGTAATCGTCCACTTCGCGTTCGTCCACCGTCACGATGGCGCTCGGAAACAGTTTCAGCGTTCGGTTCGTGAGCGTGTCCGCGCGTTTGCGGCTCGGCACTATGATTTTCATTTGCAACCTCTTGCCCTATCGGGCTTCCGTTCGCATTCTGCGCAACACGAAATTCCAATTGCTGAATGCGTTCAATCACTTGCTTACCACTCACGACGCGGCACAAACCGATTTTATTCGTCTTGCGTAAATCGGCGCGCCGTTCGAGTCCGAGTGTGTCCACCGCTGCAAGCCAGTCCAATTCATTTTTGAATATGAGCAGCACATAGTCGTAATGTTCGAACGGCATCAACTCCATTGCCGCCGGACCCGTCTTTTCTTTTTTACTTTTCTCCTCGTCGTCATCCTCTTCGCCGGCGCGCTGCGCTTCCAACTCCATTTTGCGTAGCAGCTCACGCACCATCAAATCGTCCGTATTCACACGGTCCGTCAATTCCAATACCCGCGCGCCGTTCATCTCTGCCATTGCGGCGAGCGGGTCAAGCACGAGTAACATTTTGTCCGCTTCGGCATCGTCCAAATCGGTAATCGCAACCGTCCACACTTCGTCCGGGTCGAGCGCCTTGCGCAAATGCCCATCGAACAAAACTAACTTTCCGCCCGCGCGCTGCGAATAGTACGTCAGCAGCACATCCGCTTTGCCGATTTCGCGCAACACGCCGGTCATCGTCTCACGCTGCGCGTTCGGATGCACCCGCCAATTCCCCGCGTTGTCGAGCAATTCCGCTGACTTTATCTTTTTGACCTCAAGGATACGATCACGAAATTGATTCATCGTTTCGTTTCTCTCCTCTCAATTGTATTTTTCATCCTTCCGCCTTCACCCCTTCACCCTTCGGGTGAATCCTTTCCCCTGAACATCTGTTGCATTGACGTTCCGAGATTGCGCCTGCTAGAAATAGTTCGCATCCAACTCGGATGACACCAAATTCTAGGAGGTCTGATGCAATACCAAGCCAAAACTCAAAACGGCTACAACCTGATGGAGGCGATTAGCGCGCTCCAAAAGGACATTCGACGCGGCAACGAGGAGGACGCCTACTATTGGGCGCTCGAACTCGCACCGCAGTACGAAGCGTATCTCTGGCGGCGGCTCATCGTGATTGTCAATGAAGACATCGGCATCGCGAATGTGCCGCTGCTCTTGCTCGTGCCGCAGCAGCGCGCCGCATATTTTGAAATGCGCTCGACGCGCAACGGCAACGGTTCGGCGAAATTGATTCTCGCCACGACGATTCTTGCGCTATGTCGTTCGCCCAAATCGCGCGTCGCTCGACGAAATTCGCTCGTGCGCGCTCACACTCACCAATCCCGAAAAGGCAGGCGTGCTGTCCGTCATCAGCGGCGTCGTGCCGCCAACCCACGAAATCGCCGCCGAATATCTGCGCGCGTTCGCGCACGTCGAGGACGAAGCGACGATTCGCAAACTCTTTGACGCGCTACCGCGTTATCAGGATGTAATTCACTTGGGCGATGTGGAACGGTTCTATCAACTCTACGGCGGCGTCTCGGCAACCCGCTCCGGGGCATGGGGCTATCTCGACGAGGAGGAACGAGAGTGGATACGTGCGTTCAATGAACGCCACTTTAATAAAAAGATGAAGGAGGCGAAACGGGAATAAGCAAGCGCAACAAAAAAACGCGGTGACGAAATTCGTCGCCGCGTTTTTTTGTTTATGGCAGATACGGGTCTGCCGGATATTGATAGGGCAATGACTCGGCGACGCCAAGCCAAACATAATTTTCGACTATCGTTTTCTTGGGCAGCACCGTCAGATTCAATTCGGGCGGCACACGAAATCCCGTCTCGGTCTTGAACGCGGCGGCGAATTGTGCAGGGTGGACGTAGCACACATTCGGCGACACTCCGTATTTTTCGCAATACCGTTTCGTCGCATCCTGAATCGTTTCGACGAGCGGTTTGGATTTGTCATACCAGAGTAAGCCGCTACGCATGGTTCGCCTCGCTCGTGTTTCCACGCACTTTGACCACAACTTTGTCGAGTTTGACCATTGCATCATTCACGATGCCCCAATTCGTCGCGCGTTGGTTTGTAATTTCACCCATGAGCGAAATGATTGCCTCACGCGCAAGTTGGCACGCTTCGAGCAAATCGGGCGCGACAACAATCAGATTTGCGTTTGCGCGGTCTCCCTCCAAACCAAGCGGCGAGCCGCCTCCACAAATTTCCGCCACAATGTATTCATCCGCCGTAAAGATACCTGCGACAATCCCATCGCCCTTTTGCTCATAATTTTCGCGCGTGTGCCATGGTCCTGCGGTGTGTTTCGCTTCGCTTGTTTCCATTTTCCATTCACCTTTCGGGTTAATTAAATTTCGGTTGACGTGGGCGCGCCGGGCGGAGCGACTCGTCACGACGCGCCCACGTGGAGGAGAGAGAAGGGGCTAGTTAAAAGGGGAGTTCGTCTTCACTGTACGCGCGCTCGTGTTCCGCTTGAATCGCTTCCAATTTCTCTTTTTCCTTTTTCCTGTGCGTCCTTTTCGGCAGCATACGTTTGTTGCGCGATCTGGAAGCGATGCCGACACACTTCAAACCATTCATCAGCTTCTGCAATGGCAATGCGAAGATTTTGGGCTTCGTTTGTGCTTGAAGATTGCACAGCCAAACGTTCGCTCAGGTCAACGTATAATTGCGCCCAATCATCCGCAGAAATGCACTCGTCGAAAATCAAATACGAACCAACATGCTTACAGTCGCCGACTAACACCGCGTTAAAAGTTGCATTCACGGAGAATTCCGTTGACCGGAATGTTCGTTGTTCGCTAAAAATAATTTGGGCAGTCATGGTTTCGTTCATGCTTCTCTCTCCTTGAAATTTCAATTCAGTCTATCATGCGCCGCGCGTAGCAGCGCATTGGTTTTTTATTCGTTCGCTCTCACGTTCGCCGCGTCCAGCACCGCGCCGTCAATTTCTTTGGCATTGACGAGACGGTACGGATATTCGTTCGTGGACGTTTCGGCGAGAAGTTTTTCGGCGTGCGACATGGCGCGCCAAATGTCGGGCGCAAGCACAACAAAGCGTTTCACGCCGAACACGTTGCGAAATTCAAGCGCGAACGCGTAGGATTCGACAGATGGCGCGTGGGTTACTAGCGCGTTCATGCTTCACCGCCATTCTGTTTTTCACCGAGACGCCGCTGCACGTCGGCGCTCCAGAGCGATGCCATGTGCCGCGCGTTTTGCGGATTCTGCTCGCGCTTGATTTTTTCATACGCATTGCGCGCGTGCGTTTCGCTCTCGAACGCGCCCATCTCGACGCCCCACGCCATCGCCACTTCCGGCGAAGCGAACGTTTCGGGCGCGGACAGCTCTTTGCGTTCCATTTCGGTTTGCGACAACCCGTCGTAACACGCCGCTTCAATTTTTTCGGGCATCCCAATCCATTTGCCCGAGTCATCCCACAACGTCATGCCGTCGCGCCCGCTGCGACACCATGTTACTTTGATGCCACGCTTGCCGCGCGACGCGTCAGACGAATCGGCTTGCACGACTTGGAGTTGCATATTGATACTGCGCGTCAAGCGCACGAGTTCGAGCGCGCTGACCGTCGCTTTGGTCTGCGCGGTGCCCTTGTCGTCGCGCGCGTCGTGCAAATGGAAAATCCACAACGCCGCACAGCCCCATTTCGTTACCGCGTCTTGAAGTTCGCGCATTGCCATCGCTTTTTCCTTGAATGCCGCGCCGAGCGATTTCACCTCGCCGCGCTCTTTGGCGACGATGGCAGCCACAACGCGCGGCGCAAGAATCGCAGTGAGCGAATCAATGACAATGGTTCCCTGCGCGTTTAGTCCCGGCATGTTGGCGTCGAGGTTTTTGGAAATCGCGTGAGGGTCGGTGTTTTCGTGGGCAATGTCGGACACGCGATACACGTCGCCGTTGACGAGGGGAAATACTTCCGAAAAGCGTTGGTCGGCATCCACGACGACGAGCGGGCTTTGCATCTGCGTCGCAAAGGTGGATTTGCCCGCGCCCGGATACCCGACCAACCCCCAGAGCCGAATCGGGTATTTTTGTTTTTGCATTTTTACGAATGGCATAGGTTCTCTCTCCGTTCTAACATTTCTTGGATTGTCGCACGCGCCGCGCGTACGGGCGCATCAATTTTCGAGTGCGCGCTTTTCGGCAACGGCATCGCGGAAATCGCGCGCGGCTTGCATCCCGAGCGCATACGCGAACGGGACGGTTTGGTCCAGCACGGCGTCATACCATTTGTCGCGGCGCGATTCCCAGCCGTTGACGAGCAAATAGTGTTCGTTCAGTTCGTCTTCGGTGGGGCGATGGTTTGGGTTGTTGTCCAACGCGTCGCTGCCGTCCGCCTCGGCGCCGTTGATAAGACCGCGTTCGCGCGCGTCGCACCAAAGCGAACGCGCATCGTCACGTATGCCGGTGGCAAGGTCTTTGAGTTCGAGATGGAAAAAACGCAAACCGTCTTGGCGCGCCCATTTGTTGCACACCGGGCAACGAACGGTTACGGGCGATGCGCCAACCGGAATTTCGGCGAGCGGAATGGAGGGTTGCTGGCGTTGCGCCGCGCGTGCTTGGATGCGCGCGAGCGCGGCAGCGAGACGGGGATTGCGGACAAACGTTTGCGCGGTGAGCGCGGGGTCTGAAATGGGAGAGAGGGCTTGCGGGGCAGGGGTTGGGCTGAAAGAAAGAGTGGACATTCACGGTTTCCTTTCGGTCCGGGAATGTCCACTCGCACGTTCACACCCTTTTTGTTATTCGAGCGCTGAGGGTGTGAACGTGCGACACAGAGCAAAACCCCGTCGGGTTTGCGCTCACCGGCGCATCGGTGCGAGAGTCGCGGCTTCGTTTCAATGGGGAGGCAGCCATTCAAACGTCCCGTCTGCAATTCTCGCGTGGCTCGTCATGCCGACGAAACCCCGACGCGCTGGGCGCGACGCGGATAACGTTTGATGCTATAATCCGCGTTAGCTCTTGTCTGCGGACATTCACAGACCGGAGTGAGCGCGGTGTGAGTGTTGGTAGCACTTGCGCCGCGCGATTTAATTTGTAAGTGTCTCGATTATATCATTTGAAAAATGTGTTGTCAATACTATTGACACAAATAATTATAATGATATAATCCTTGTTGCAAAGGGGGTGATGCTATGACCAAAGCAGTAGCACCACCCTCGAAGGAGATTATGGACGCGTTGAACAAGAAATCGGAATTAACTCCAGACGAAGCGGCGCAAATGCTTGGTGTCAGCAAACCGACAGTGCATCGTTGGTTCAATGAAGGCAAACTGAAAGGTTGGCGCACCAGCGACGCTTGGAATGCGCGTGTTTGGATTTATAAAGATTCCGTTTTGCAATTCATCAAGACCGTTCAAGGGCGCAAAATCCCTAACGCGCGTTAAATCCTTCGGGGATAAAAAAAGAAATCGCCAGCATGGTTCAGATGCCGACGACTTCATTTTTTATCCCCGTTTCGTTTTCTCTGTCCGACGCCACGCCGCACATTAAAAACCGAATAGGGATTGTTTGATTATGGCGTTCGCAAAACGAACGCGATAATTTCGTGATGAAGGAAAAACGCGCGGTTTGCCTGTATCATCTATAGAGAAAGGACAAACCGATGGATGAACTAAATACCCCGCCGGTTTTCACACCGGCGCAAGAAGAACGAATTCGCCAACTCATTCGCGAGGTAATTTTGCAAGATGTCGTTGAACGTATTCTGTCACATTCAGCGATAGCAAATCCTCGCGCTCCATCATCTGCTCCACCCACAACGAAATCGCCATCTCAATTGCAGCCGCTATCGCCCGCGATTGTTTCGGAGTAAACTGCCCCAAACGTTTCAACGTCTCTTGCGCCACTGCAAAGTAGGTCAATTCTGTATTTGTCATCAATTGAATTTGACTGCTCGCTCTAGCGAGTGAGCTCTACCGCGTGATTCAAGTTCTGGTCTCACGCGCCGAACCGGGGTCCCAAAAGAAAACCAAAATTTCCTCTCTTGGTCGAGGTCGGAAATGGAACGCACCGTTTTCTGACGCCATGCAGGCTCGTTAGGTCGAGCAGTCAAAAAAAAGGCAAACAAAAAACGCACCTACGCTTGGAGGATTTGCCTGCTGCGCTCGTCGTGCCGCTTAGCAGGCGGCCGCACTAGACCTGGCTATGCGACCCCTCCAATATTTGGACGTTGGAGGTTGGATGTTAGA
>CALMZO010000343.1 GCA_937870825.1 uncultured Chloroflexota bacterium
CCGAAAAACTTTCGCACGGTGAGCCGACTTGGTTCGTTCGCAACAAAGTGTACGTGATGTTCGCGAATAATCATCACGATGACGGACACATCGCAATATGGCTGCCTGTGCCGTCGGGGATGCAAGATGTTTTAATTGCAAACCATCCCGAAATGTATTTCAAGCCGCCGTACGTTGGCGTGCGCGGTTGGGTTGGTATCGAACTGGAAAATATCGGCGATGCGGATTTGAGATTTCACATTCAAACCGCATGGAGTTTGATTGCGCCGAAACGACTCACCGCGCGAGGGGCAAAGACCATTGTTTCCACGAAATCTTTGCGCAACAAGAAAGTGGAATCGTGAACCAGACGTGACAGGTTTTGCGATGTCGAGTGGTTGGATGCAGCGCATCCAATCCCTCGCAGCATTGAGAAACTGGTCGCGTTATGAAACGAGTATCATCAAATTTTTTTTGACGCAGCGCGGCAGCGCGCCAGACGCATTGGGTGCGCATGTTCCCGTCAAGGCATTGTAAAGTATGTCAGAACGACTCAAAGATTTATTTTTCACCAGCGCGTCCATCGCCAAACTCGCCCAAGCAATCGAACGCGCCTATCCTGCATTTGATGTGGCGCAGTTTCGTGCGCTGTTGTACGATGACGCGTGGGAGTCGAAAGAATTGATGGCGCGAATGCATCATACCGCCTATTGTCTCGGACAGACTTTGCCCGCGTACCCAAAAGCGCTGCAAATTTTGAAACGCGTCGCGCCGCACGTCTCAGGATTTGAAGGAATTATGTTCGCGGATTTCATTCAACAATTTGGACAAAACGATTGGAAGCGTTCGTTGCCCGCGCTCAAATTTTTTACGCGCTTTGGCAGCGCGGAATTTGCGATTCGTGCGTTCCTCGCGCAAGACTCCCAACGCGCGCTGGCATATTTGTACGCATGGGCGGAGGACAAAAACCATCACGTTCGGCGATTGGCGAGCGAAGGATGCCGCCCCCGTTTGCCGTGGGCGATGGCGCTGCCACAATTCAAGCACGACCCGCGCCCCCTCCTGCCCATTTTGGAACGGCTCAAGGACGATGAATCGGAATACGTTCGCAAGAGCGTGTCGAACAATTTGAATGATATTTCCAAAGACCATCCCGAACTTGTTTTGGAAATCGCGGAACGCTGGTACGGCAAAGCGGAGCGAACGGATTGGGTTGTGCGCCACGCGCTGCGCGGTCTTTTGAAAGCGCGCAACGCACGCGCGCTGGCATTGTTTGGCGTGAGCGACGCGAAACACATCGCGGTGAAAAATTTCGCGCTGGACAAAACGCGCGTGCAGATTGGCGCGGGTTTTACATTTTCCTTCGCGCTGCGCGTGGGTGGCAAACAAGCCCGTTCCGCGCGTCTTGAATACGCGATTGATTTTGTGCGCGGCAACGGCGGGTCTCACAAAAAGGTTTTTCAAATTGCCGAACGCGCATTCGCGCCGGGGCTGCACATGTTTCGCAAAAACCATTCCATGGTAAACCGCACCACGCGCAAACATTTTGCAGGCACACATCACATCGTGATTGTCGTCAACGGCAAAGAACGCGCGGGCGCAACGTTTGAGGTGGTGCCCTGAGGGTTGCCAAACAAAATCGCTGGCGAAACGCCGGCGATTCTTATTTCAACACATCCTGATACAACTCGACCATTCGCTCCCCGATATTCCACCACGAATACTCTTGCGCTTCTTCGATGCCTTTTTGGCCCATCGCGTTTCGCAATTTCGGATTTCGCAAAAGCAACGAAATTTTTTCGGCGAATAATTTTTCATCGCCTTCGGGTATGAGGAAACCGGTCTCGCCATCGCGTATCAAGTACGACAATCCGCCAACGTCCGAGGCAACAACCGGCGTGCCGCACGCCATCGCTTCGAGCGCGGCGAGTCCGAAGGACTCGTAACGCGACGGCATCACCACCGCGTCGGCGGCGGAATAATAAAACGGCAGTGATGCTTGCGCGCGTCCGCCGAGAAACGTCACAATGTCGCCGATGCCCAGTTCTTGTTTCAATGTTTGCAAACGTTTGAGTTCGGAATCGGGGTCAAGGTCGTCGTCCAAGTCGCCGCCGATGAGACACACGCACATGCGCGTTCGCAAAGTTGGGTCTTGCTCTACGACGCGTTTCATCGCGCGGAACCAGGTATCCAAACCTTTCACCGGGTCAATGCGTCCGACAAACAAGACTGTTTTGTCATCGTACGAACCAATCCATTCACGCGCGCGCGCGTTGGGAATCGGATGAAATAAATTTGTATCCACGCCGGGCGGAATGACCACGATGCGCGGTGACGGAGCGTGACACAAGTCCAACATCTGTGCGCGGTCATGCGGTGTGGACGCGACTACACGCGCCACGCTTTGCATGAGATTGCATTCCGAAAGGATGCGCGCGTCCGTTTCCGCTTCGCTCGCAGTGCGCGCCACGCGATTTTTCATTGCGCCGAGCGTGTGAAACATTTGCACAATCGGCGCGCGCAATCCCATCGTCTGCAAACATTGTGCCGTAATTCCGCTCAACCAATAGTGCGCGTGGAAAATGTCGTACGCGATATTTTCGCGCGCGGCAAATTCGCGAATGCCCTCCGCGAACGGCGCGGTGTATTCAATGAGTTTGTGTTTGGAGACCGGCGCGCGCGGTCCGGCAGTGATATTGACGACGCGCGCATTTTCGACGCCGATGGACCGGGTGTCCAGATACGGCGCGTTCGCATCGCTCGCACGCGTAAAAATATCAATCGCAATCCCGCGCACCGCGAGCGCGCGCGTCAATTCGCGGACATACACATTCATCCCGCCGGTCTCTTTACCGCCAAGACGCGCGACGGGCGATGTGTGCATCGAAAGCATGGCAACACGTTTGGGTGGCATCATTGCTGTTAGAAAGAATCGTACTCGTATATCTTACGTTTGTGCAGGACGTTAGGGCGCTTGGGTTTGCTGCAAGAATGGTGTCTCGGAGACCGACGGCGTTACAGTTACGGGCGTGCCATTCGGGTCAAAAATCGTTAACGGCGTTTCGGTTGGGGGCGCGCGTGTGGGAATGGGCGCCTGGGTTGGTGTTGCCGGCAAAGTGCTGTTCGGCAAAGCGATGGTTGGAGGAACAGTTGGTGGGGCAAAGGTGGGGCGCGGCGCCGTGGTGGGGAGAACAAATACCACCGTCGCAGCGGCAGGTCTGCTCACGAACAGGGGGCGCGTAAAATAGCTGGCGACTCCCAAACCGTACAGACAAAGTGTCACAACAAGCACAATTCCCGCGCATCCTGCCGCCCACTGCCCGCGCGGCGAGCGCGTGCTGAACCAATGTTGAAAACGCGTCATGGAAAGAAACGCGCGCGATTATAGGAGCGATGGTACGAAATGGCAAGCAATGAAATGCAAGCATTGCGCCATGCCAACGCCGGCTTAAAATCAAAAAAGACCGGATCGTTCGATCCGGTCTCGCAGGTTAGCCCTTTGCCGTGACATGTTCGTTTTCGATTTCGCCGCGCCACGCGCCGGTTTCTTGCCCGCGCGCTTCGATAAATTCTTTAAAGCGCGTGAGGTCGCCTTCGACGCGTCCGCCGACAATTCCGAGCCACGCACCCACATTTTCCACAAGGCCCTCCGGATTGTATCCCATCTTGACATTCACGCGAGTGCGATTTGCTCTGAGGGGTTGAAACGTAATCTCTCCGCTGTTTTCAGAGCCGCTTGTGCTGCGCCAGCTGATTCGTTTGTCCGGTTCTTGCTCTTGAATCACCGCATTCCATTCTTCCACTTTGCCATAGATGTTGGCGCGCCAGTGCAAATCTTTGTCGCCCATCTGTTTGACCAATTCGACGCCCTCCATAAAGCGCGGGAACTCTTCGAATTGTGTCCACTGGTTATACGCAGTTTGAACAGGAACATTCACTTCGACTGATTTTTCTACATATTTCATAGTACCTCCGATACCTTTCCAAGGGTCAACGTTGTAAATTCAAAATACCGTGTTTCGTGTGGCATGTACTAAAAAACGATTTGGACCGAGTCGCGTTACGCTGAAAATCCGGTTCCATCTTGTCATGTGTTCCGAAATCGTAGTATCATTACAGACACAGCCAACGAGCGACTAGAATGTCAATCCTCCACCGCACTACCGCGCTTCAGGATTTCGACCCCCTCGCCCATCTGCGCGCAGTTCCATTTTTTGCGAAATTGCCTGATGGCACGTTGACGCGGCTCGTCGCGCGCTGTCCCATCCAAAATGTTCCGCCGGAACGGGTCCTGTTCCGGGAGGGGCAGGCGGGCGATGCACTGTATGTAATCTTGCGCGGGCAGGTCGAAATTGTGCAAACGCTTGAGGGCACGCCGGTGCATTTGTCCACCTTTCACGAGGGCGAATACTTTGGCGAAATGGCGCTGCTCGACGATGCGACGCGCAGCGCGACGGCGCGCACGTTGACGGATACCGTTCTGCTTCAGGTTCGCAAACCCGATTTTCTTGACCTCTTGCGCGAGCATCCATCGCTCTTTACCGACGCGGCGCGCGTTTTGAGTTTGCGTTTGCGCGAGACAAATCATCAGCGTCTTGCGGACCTGACGCGCGAAAAACACGAACTCGAAGAATCCAACCGGCGTTTGCGCGCGAATTATGAAACGACCTTGGAAGGATTGTCCGCTGCGCTCGACTTGCGCGACCAAGCCACCCAAGGACATTCCAAACGCGTCAGCCTCTATACGCTGTTGATTGCGAAAGCGTTCGACGTACCGCCCGCCCAACATGACGCACTGCGTCATGGCGCGTTGCTGCATGACATTGGCAAAATTGGCGTGTCCGATGCAATTCTCCGCAAGACGGACACGCTCACGCTGACCGAATGGGCAGAAATGAAAAAGCACCCCGAATGGGGCGCGGCGATTATTGAAAAAATAGAATTTCTGCGCGACGCGCGCGATATCGTCATCGCGCACCACGAAAAATTTGACGGCACCGGTTATCCGCGCGGTCTGCGCGGCGCAGTGATTCCGCTGGGCGCGCGCATCTTTGCCATTGCGGATGTCTTTGACGCGCTCACCACGTTTCGTCCGTATCGAATGCCGTCATCGCCGCAAGATGCCTTGACAGTCATCCGCGCGGGTGCCGGCATTCATTTCGACCCCGCGCTTGTTCCCGCGTTTGAACAGGCGCTGCCGGAAATGATTCAAATCCTCCGCGAATCATTCGTCGAATAGGAATTTTGCAAGACATGACCTTTGCCATGCCGAGTTGGTACGCGTATGCCCTTGCTGCGTGGGCAAAAGAGCGTATTTTGGGCGGGGCGGCGCAAAGCTTGCGTGTAGGCGAAACACTGACACGGCGTAGGTCAAAATTTGACAAGATGCTCCCAATCGGTAAAATCGCCTGCGGTTGTTCCCAAGCACGTCCCACTTTTGCAGCCCCGTTGTTCGCCCACAGTTCTCCCCAATGCTTTTTCGGAACGCTTGACCTCTTTTAGGTAAACTTTCCCTATATCAGCAAGGTTAGACCCAAGCAATGTCACCGCATTGGTGCGGCAAGTGGTTTTACTTGGTCGCGCTTGGCAGGGTCTTGCTTTGCTGAAAGAGTTGGAGATAGTGTCCCGCAATGCAAGTCCGCCCGTTTCGTTTGTGCGCGTTCTTTCTCTTCCTGACGTTGATTTCTTGCAGCCAGATTTCATTGCCGTCCATTTCGATTGCGCCCAATCAAGAACCTTCGCGTGTCTCGAAAAAATCAACCCCTTTGCCCAACCCCGCGAACGAATTGCCATCTGATATTTCCGGCGATGGCCAAGCCGCGCTTGGTCCACTAAACCCTGAGGGCAACGAGCTTCCGCCCGAAAGCACGCAGCCGTCCGCCGAACAAGTGACTGTCGAATCGAAAACGGTCACGGTCACTTATGTTGTGCGCCGTGGTGATACCCTGCAACTCATTGCGAGTCGCGCAGGGATGACCGTTCAACAGCTTGCGCGGCTGAACGGTATCAAAAACATCAACCGCATTTCGGCGGGCCAGGTTCTCAAACTTGGAAGCAAGGTCGAATCGCGGCGCATCGTCACGCATCCGGGACCTTCTGAATTTCTATTGCCTGACAGCGAAATTTTGTACAGCCCCGCGTACAAAGATTTCAATGTGCAAAGCATCGCGGAAAATTCCGGCGGCTACCTGTTGCAATATCGTGAGAATGTGGAAGGGCGCATGTTGACGGGACCGCAAATCGTTCAGTTGATTTCGGAACGTTTCAGTGTCGGTCCGCGCGTACTGCTGACGATTCTCGAGTTGCGAAGTGGCTGGCTCACCGGAAATGCGCCCGATGCCGCGCGCAATGCCTATCCGATGGGGTATCGGCAAGCCGGTTGGGAAGGCTTGTATCGCCAACTCTTTTGGGCCGCCGAACGCTTGAACGCAGCATACTATCTCTATCAGCGGGACGAACTGCAAACGCTATTGCTGTTCGATGGCGACCGGATTCGGCTCGCGCCGGGTCTGAACGCCGGCACGGTAGCCGTGCAGAATTTATTTTCGCGTTCGAGTTCCTGGGGCACGTTCAACGAACAAATTACCAACGGCGATTTTTTGGCGACCTACAAATGGCTCTTTGGCAGTCCCGAGCAGTTTGCTCTAGAGGAAATTGTTCCCGCGAATTTGCAGCAGCCTGCGTTTCGTCTGCCGTGGCAGGATGGGCAAACGTGGTGGTTCACCGGTGGTCCGCACAACGCGTGGGCGCCGGGCAGTGAATGGGCAGCAGTTGACTTTGCGCCGAGTTCGACGCGCGGCACCTGTCGCGTCGCAAGCGAATGGGTCGTCGCCGTTGCGCCCGGGCGAGTGATTGCGTCAGACATCGGGCGCGTCATTGTGGACATGGACGGCGATGGTTTTCAAGGGACGGGATGGGGGTTGATGTACATGCACGTCGCCGCCAAAGACCGCGTACCGGTCGGAACCATTTTGAACACCGGTGACCGTATCGGGCATCCTTCATGCGAAGGCGGCTATTCAACCGGCACGCATCTCCACTTTGCGCGGATGTATAATGGCGCATGGATTCGCACAGACGACGCGCGCGCGCCGTTGAATTTGAACGGCTGGATGTACAAGTCTACCGACGTCCATTATGACGGCTATGCGGTGAACGGAAACGAACTGCGCGAAGCGTGCGGTTGTCGCGATGAAACCAAAAATGGAATTCGCGCAGTGCCGCTGCAGTATGTTGAAAATGTACCGGCACTCGGCGTTACCGCAAACGTCAGCGCGTCCGAACAACCGAATGCGCCTGCCGCGAATCCTGCCGTCGGTGGCGCAAACCCCAAACCGAAACCAGCGCCACAACCAAGCCAGACCCAGCCATAACCAAAGGGCGTGACGAAATTTCGTCACGCCCTTTTCATTTCCCAAATCCCATCCCTCTGAAAAAATTCCGCGCCGCACGCACCACATTGCATCGTCGTACCCCTCACCTCTATTTTTTCTGCGCCGCATTGCACACAGCGCCACAGCTTTTCATTCAGCCGCGCGTCGCCGCGTTTCGCCGATTCAGTTAAATAAAAAATGCTCGGCGTGATTTCGAGATTCGAGATTGGAGATTGGAGAGCGGCGTCGAGAGAGCAAAGGAGCGCGGACGGGATGATGCGTTTCAATGCGCCCACGCGAAAAATGGAAACGCCGCGCGTCGCGCGAATTTCAAAATCAACGCGCTGCAAATGTTCGCGAATGTACGCGGGATGATAATCAAAATTCAATTTCACAAATTCGTACGGTTCGAGTGAATAGGGATTTATTCCGTTATTTTTGCCAAGATGAAATTTCACCAATGCTTTCAAATGCCGCTTGTTGGCGAAATCGGTCACGTACGTTCCGTGCGGACGCACCGCGCGCGAGATTTCTGCAAACGCGTTCGGAATGTTGGCAACGTGATGGAGGACGCGCACGGTGAGCGCGGTATCGAGCGCGTTGTCTGCGAACGGCAAATTGTACAAGTCCGCCGCGACAAAAATAAATCGCGCGTCATTCCCCAAACGTTCGCGCGCATCCTTTAACATCGAGCGCGCGTAATCCAACAAAATCACCTGCTCGTACCCGCGATACAAATCGGCAAGCCGCCCGAACCCCGCGCCGATTTCGACCAAACGTTTGCCGCGCGGCGGCAGCAGCGCGTTCAACGCGACGCGTTCCACCGCGTCTTCATATTCGCGTCCGCGCCAAAATTCCTCGCGCCAGCGCGAACCTTCGTAATCCATGATAGGCGTCATAGAACTCTTGTTCCGAACATTTGTTGCAGTGTCACGTGAAACGTCCGGGCAGCGTTGAGTCGAAAGCATTGAGCATTGGGCAACGTGTATGGAATTTTACTCTATGCTCAATGCTCGTGACTCGCTACTTTAAATTCTCCCGCACTCTGGCATACAACTCTTCCGCGCGCAATTGTTTCAGTGTGTACACATTCCCGCCCAATTTTTCTGCGAGCGTTGCGGCAAGTCCCCTGTCGAATGCTTCGTGTTCGGTGTTGATGACGACGGTGCGGATTTCCGATTTTTTGAACATGCCTGCGATGCGATGCGCTTCTTCTTGCGGCGGCAGGTCGGTCATCGAAACATT
Source organism: uncultured Chloroflexota bacterium (assembly GCA_937870825.1). GTDB lineage: Bacteria > Chloroflexota > Anaerolineae > UBA4142 > SHND01 > SHND01. The sequence continues at coordinate 8,598 of CALMZO010000343.1, forward strand.
GCCCGCGCCGTCCGTCACACAAATCATCAACGGCATCACTTCGGGGTCGCGGATTTTTTCGCGGACGAGAATTTGATGCGCGAGAAGCAGTCCCGCGCTCAAAGGTGTTTTGCCCCCGACGGGAACGTCTTTTAATGCTTTTTGCGCGAGGTCAACGGAGGAGGTTGGCGGAAGCACGGTGCGCGCTTCTTCTTTTTGGAAAACGACGAGTCCTACGCGGTCGCGTTTTTGATACGCGTCCACGAGCAGCGACATAATCGCGCCTTTGGTCGCTATCATCCGTTCGGCAGCAGCCATACTCCAAGACGCGTCGACGACGAACAGGATGCAGTTTGCCGCGCGGCGCACGCGCACTTTTTTTCGCAAATCTTGCTTTTCGACGGACAGCGCCATTTCGCTGCCTTGTTCTTTGCGTCGAAGTTGATGCGGCGCGGCGGTGCGAAACGTCGCGTCGAACGCGACATCGCTCACCTCGCCGCGCATTTCGCGCGCGCGAATATACCGTCCGCGTTTGCGTTCGGTGCGCGTGCGCGAGCGTTTGCCCGCAGTCTTGCGCGCCATTTTATCAATCGGGGTTTGAAATTTTCGGGGAGCAAACGCGTCGCCGATGGACACGGGGCGCTCGGCGGGACGGGGCGATTGTTTCGATGGGTCATGCCCCTGTCCTTGCACCGATTGGTCGCTCGGCGACGGCGTATGTTCAGAGGACTCGTCAGCGGCTAGGGACGCTTTTTTTTTACTTCTTGTTTTTGGTCGCCTTTGGGTTGACCTTCGCTTTGCACGCCTTCCCGCGCGCGCTCGAGCTGTTTTTCCAATTGCTCGAATTTCACTTCGACATCCTGGAACGGTTTGCGTTTGAGGCGATGCGGGAGCGCGAGTTCGGCGGCGAGCAAAATATCGTGTTCGTTGATCGTCGTGCGTCCGGCGAACGCGGCATGGGCGCGCGCGGCTTTAAGAATCACGAGGTCGGCGCGGTGTCCGTCCACTTCGAGTCCCGAAGTCAATTCTGCAATCGCGTAAATGTCCGCGTGCGAATGTTTCACGTCGGGCAATTTTTCGCGCGCGTGTTCAATTTCTTTGGACAATTTTTTCTCGGACGTTTGCCATTCGTCCACGAACGCGTTGGGGTCGCCTTCAAAGGAGAGACGGCGTTCGATAATTTCGACGCGCTGTTCCGCATCGGGAATGCCGCGAATGTCAACGGACAGACCAAAACGGTCCAAAAGTTGCGGACGCAGTTCGCCTTCTTCGGGATTCATCGTGCCGACGAGAACGAACTGCGCGGGATGTTGAAACGAGATGCCTTCGCGCTCGACATTGTTCACGCCCATCGCGGCGGAATCCAAAAGCAAGTCAACGACGTGGTCATCCAGCAAGTTTACTTCGTCCACGTACAAGATGCCGCGATTCGCGTTCGCCAAAACACCGGGCTCGAATTTTTTCTCGCCGCGTTTAATCGCGGTTTCAATGTCGAGTGTGCCAACCACGCGGTCTTCGGTCGCGCTGACAGGCAAATCCACGAGACGAACCTTGCGCCGCGCAATGGGCAGCACTTCGCCGCGCGCTTCGCGTTCCATGCACTCGTCGCACAAATGCGAATCGTGGGGATTGCAGCCGAAACGGCAATCGGCGACAACATCAATTTCGGGAAGCAGCGCGGCAAGCGCGCGCACGGCGGTAGATTTTGCCGTGCCGCGTTCGCCGCGAATCAAAACTCCACCAATGAGCGGATTGATCGCGTTGAGCACCAACGCGCGTTTCATGCGTTCTTGACTAACAATTGCGGTAAAAGGAAAAATTGCGGGCATCGAGTCACCTGAAGAAAAATAGTTTCACGTACCGTTCCAAAAAAAGATTATAGCACTGTCGTTAGGAAACAAGAAACAAGAAAACAGGGAAACAAATTTTTTTTGTTTCCCTGTTTGCGCTGCAAATTATTTTTTGACCCATGCGTTCTGCACCAACACCAACTCGCGAACGAGACATGGGTCGTCGACGCGTGTAAGCACCAATTGCTGTCCAGCATATTTATAGGTGTACACGCCGACCTCTTGCCCCTCCGTGCAGGCGAATTCGCCCGCATTGAGCTCTCCGACGAATACCATCAGATTTTTGGTTAAAGCATACCCGCCGAGAGAGGAGCGTCCGCCAAGCACAACAATCTCAAACACGCTGTCTTTCAATCGTAATTCTGCTGGCACAGTTTTGGTGGAATTCGGTCCCACATCAATCACGACCATATTCGTATATGTTCCATTTGGAACCGGCACTGTTTGTGGCGCTTGTGTCCCGCCGCACGCTGTAATGATCGCTAACAGCAGTATTGCCAAGACGACGAACATAATTGGAGTGAATTTATACATGGTGTTCCTCCTGCTTCATTGAAGCGTGTCGTGCACAGCCCTTCTGCGCGTTCTATTCACCATGATACTCCGGGGATTGCTCACAGACCAGCCCAAAAAGTAATCACTTTTTGTTCAAGTTCAAAAATGTGCGGCAGAAAAAAAAGAGCCGGGATATTTCCCAGCTCTTGCACTCTGCTATCCGACCAACTTGTCGTAAATTGTTTCCAGCTCTTCGTCGGAATAAAACTCGATGATAATTTTTCCGCCGCGCTGTGAGCGATAGAGTTCGACTTTTGTTCCCAACGCGCGGCGCAAGTCTTCTTCGATGGAATGGGTGTCGGGTGGAGACGAATGCCGAACGACGGATGACGAATGACGCTTGCCGTTGGATGTTGGACTGTTCCCGTTTTTTGCGCCTTCGTCCTTTGTCTTTCGTCCTTCGTCCGATTGCAACGCACGTCGCACCAGCTCCTCCGTCTGCCGCACCGCCAAATTTTCTGCAATCACTTTTTGCAAGAGCGCGTTCTGTTTTTTCGCGTCGGCGATTTGGGCGAGCGCGCGCGCGTGTCCCTCGCGAATCGTTTCGTTCAACACCGCGTCTTTGAGAGCGTCGGGCATTTTCAATAAACGCAGCGCGTTCGAAATCGTCGTCCGGTCTTTGCCGACTTTTTTGGCAACCTGCTCTTGCGTCAATTCAAATTCGTGAATGAGCTGCTGGTACGCTTCCGCCTCTTCTAACGCGTTCAATTCCGCGCGCTGGATATTTTCCACGAGCGCGAGTTCCAACATTTGCTGCGGCGTCGCGCCTTTGAGAATCGCGGGGACCGTGTTCATTCCCGCGCGCTGCGCCGCGCGCCAACGCCGTTCGCCTGCGATGAGTTGATAGCGCGAACCGTACGGCGTTTGCATTTCTTTAACCACCAACGGTTGAATCAAACCGTGTTCTTTGAGTGACGCCGCGAGTTCATCCAACGCGTCGGTTGAAAATTTTTTGCGCGGCTGTTTCGGATTCGCTTCAATGTGTGTGATGGGAATTTGGCGCACAACATTCTGCAAATTTTCGGAAACCGTTTTTTGTGGAATCAACGCGCCGAGTCCGCGTCCGAGTCCGTGTTTGGTGGCTGTGGTCATTGTGCCTCCGGCGTTACAGGTAGCAAGTAGGATGTAGCAGGTATCAGGGACGCTATGTTTTCACTATCCGTTGCTACTTGATACCTGCTACATCCTACCATCCGTGCTTCCCGCATCAAAAACTCGTTCGTCAATTTTTCGTACGCTTCCGCGCCGCGCGAGTGAATGTCGAATTTCACGAGCGGCTCGCCAAAACTTGGCGCTTCGGCAACGCGCACATTGCGCGGAATCCACGTTTCAAAAATTTCATTCGGAAAATGCGCGCGCACTTCTTGAATCACTTGCGTCCCCAATCGCGCGCGCGGGTCAAACATGGTCATCACCAGCCCGAACAATTCCAAACGCGGGTTCAAATTTTCGCGCACGAGCGAAATGGTTTGCATCAATTGCGCGAGTCCTTCGAGCGCGAGATATTCACACTGCACGGGAACGACGACGAAATCTGCCGCGCACAACGCGTTCACGGTGAGAATGCCGAGCGACGGCGGGCAATCAATCAAAATGTGGTCGAACTCGTCGCGCAACGTTGCCAGCGCGCCGCGCAAAATAAATTCGCGTTCGTGCGCGTTCGCCAATTCGATTTCCGCGCCTGCGAGCATCGGCGTCGAAGGAACGACGGTGAGTAATTCCATCGCGCTCGGCGTCAAAACCTCGCGCAGTGTTGCTCCGCCGACAAACACATCATATACGGACGCGGGCAAGGTAAAACGGTCAATGCCCACACTCGCCGACGCGTTGCCCTGCGGGTCAAGGTCAATGAGCAGCACGCGGCGTCCCTGCCATGCCAGAAACGCGCCAATGTTGACTGCGGTCGTCGTTTTGCCGACGCCGCCTTTTTGATTAGCAAACGCAAACGAGCGCATATGTTGTGCCTGACATTATGACAAACCACTAGATGGCGTAATGCCCACGTTCGCGCATTATACACCGCCGCGCGCGGGCGCGCAACATCCCTATCTATCTTTCCCCAACGCTCGTTCGTATTCGCGGCGCATTGCGCGGGCGGCGGGATTGTTTTCGAGAAATTCATGACGCACTGCGTCATCACGGATGCGCGCCGCGCGGAGAGTGAGGTCGTCCATGCCGCGCTGTAAAATTTCGCGCGCGCGTGCAGAGTCATGCGCCGCGAGGATTTGATAGCAGGTGAGAAAGACCGCGGTGGCGTCAGCGCTCTCGTCAAAATTTTGTGCGGGCAACGTGACGAGTTCGTGAACGCGTTGTTGTGCGAGTTCCGCGTCGCCTTGCAACAGCGCGACACGCGCAAGCCCGGCGCGAGCGTCGAGCGCGCGATGTCCCCGCTCGGCGCGCTGGAGGAATTCCACCGCGCTGGTGTAGGCTTGCTCGGCGTGTTCCAAGTCGCGGCGCGCAAGATACAAGTCACCTATGACGCACTGCGTCATGCCCTCGCGATAGGTCGAACCGACCTCGCGCGCGACGCGCGCCGCTTCGCGCGCATACGCGAATCCTTCTTCGATTGCGCCGCGATGGAGGGCAAGGACGGCGAGGTCACGCAGCGCGATGCTTTCACCCGAACCGTTGCCCATTTCACGAAAGAGCCGGTGCGCTTCGCGATAGTACGGCGTCGCGCGCGAATAATTTCCGAGTTCGTAATAAATCGAGCCGAGAATCACATTTGCCGCCGCCTGGTCAAAACGTTTGCCGATTTGGGTCGAGAGCGCGAGCGCGTCTTGCGCATAACGCAGCGCGTCATCAAAAATGGTGTTGTCAACGCCGATGTCGGCGAGGTTGACGAGCGCGGAGGATTCGCCGTAGCGATTGTGGTCCACGCGGTACAATTCCAACGCACGTTCATAAAACGCGCGCGCGTTCTCGATGTCACTCGCGCTTTGTTCGATGAGACCCGCAACATATTGGGTATCGGCTTCCAGTGCAGTCTCGTGATGCGCGCGCGCCCACTCGAACGTTTCGCGCAAAACTGCGCGCCCTTGCTCCAATTTCCCCGTCCAGTAGCAGACCCACCCCACGCGCAATTGCGCGCGGGCGTACAGCAAATCGCCGGGTGTCAGCGCTTGCATCAGCGCGTCCAAAGCGAGCAGCGCCTCGTCATAACGCGCCAGCCGTTCCAGAAAGGTTGCGCGGGCAAGCTGCAAATGTAGAACGAGTTCGGGTGAGCGGGCTGCGACTCGTTCTGCGTGCGTCAGCGCATTTTCTGCGAGTGCGAGTCCTTCGCGAAACAGACCGGTCAAATAATAGAACGTGGTGACGCCTTCGACAATGTTTGAGTCTAATAATTCAAACCACTCATTTTCGACAGCGTTTTGCCATGCTACACGCAAATTATCGAGTTCACGCCATATTTCTGTTAAAATGGTTTTTGGCTCGCTATTTTGTAATTTTGCACCGCGTTGTGCTGAAAAATGCAAATAATACGCAGAATAGTCTTTTTGTACATTATTCAGCCTGTCAAATTTTTCCGACGAAAAATAGCGTAATAATTCATGAATTTCATATCTGCCCTGTTCTGTACGTTTCAAGAGCGATTTATCTATTAAAATATCTAAATCTCTTTGTTGTGCCTTGATTATCACTTCTGCTGCGTTATGGTCGAAACCGCCGCGAAAGATGCTCGTCTGCGCCAAGACCTGCTGTTCGCGTGGTCTTAGCAAGTCCCATGAACCTTGCCACACCGCGCGCAAGCTGGAATGTCGCGCGGGGACATCCCGTTGTGTGGTAGCAAGCAAATCCAGGTTCTCGTCGAGCGCGGCAAGAATTTCTTTCAGCGTGCGCGTACGCGTCCATGCGGCGGCAAGTTCGATGGCAAGCGGCAAGCCCTCGACGCGGCGGCAAATCGCGCTGACTGCGGTGAGCGATTCGGGCGTCACGGTGAATTGTCCTGCCGCCCGCGCGGCGCGTTCCACAAAGAGCTGGACCCCTTCGCTCGCGCGCAAAGTCACCTCGTCGTCTTGAGGCGGCACACTCAAACCGTCCAGACGGAAAATGGATTCGGCGCGCACATTCAACGCTTCGCGCGAGGTCACGAGAATGGTACTTTGCGGCGCGCTCGCCACGAGTTCGACAAGCCACACCGCGCTCGGCATCAATTGTTCGAGATTGTCCAAAATCAAGAGCAATTCTTTGCTCCGCAGGAAGGTTTGTAATTGACGCGCGGGTGTTACCGAACCGCTAAAGGTGATGCCAAGGACGTCCGCGACGGCGGTGGCAATCGAGTCGTTCAGGTTCGAGAGATTGCCATCAATCCCTGCCAATGGAACAAAAAACGCGCCGTCTTGAAAATCGTGCTGGACGCGTTCCGCTGCCGCGAGCGCGAGCCGTGTTTTGCCCATGCCGCCCGGTGCGACGATGGTGTGCAGTCGCTGCGTGGGGTCAAGCAGGCGCGCGGTGAGGATTTCGATTTCGCGCGCGCGTCCAATCAAGGGTGTGAGTGGAGACTTGAGACCGGAGACTTGGGTTTGAGGCGGGGTGAACGTTCCACTGCGGATACTTGCGTACAGGGCGCGCGTTTCGCGTTCCGGTTCGGCGTCAAAGTGTTCCGCGAGAATATTTTTGCACTGTTCGTACTGCCCGAACGCGGCGGCGCGTTGGCTTTGCGCAACGAACGCTTGCATGAGCGCGCGATGCGCGGACTCGCGCCACGGTTCCAATTCGAGCAGACGGCGCGCGTGCGTAATCAGTGCGTCCCATTCGCGGCGATGCAGAAAAAACGCGACGAGTTGTTCCAACGCGTCAAGCGCCTGTTGATGCAAGCGTTCGCGTGTAATGACTGCCCATTCCTCGAACAGGTCACTGCCCGAATGCGTAAAGCCCGCGAGAAATTCGCCGCGATAGATTCCCGCCGCGTGTTCCAATTCTTGCGCACACCGCGCGCACGTTTCCGCGCGGCGATGTTTGTGTTGGCGCGTTCGTTCGACGCGCGCGCGAAACTCTTGAACGTCGAGCGTGTGCGGACTGGCGGGATTGAATTGAACGGTCTTGGGTGTGATGAGCAGCAAACCCGCGCTGCTCTTGGCGCTTTCGCCCAATGCGGCGCGTAAACGAAACAACGTTTTTCGCAAGTTGCTTTGCGCTTGTGTCTGTGCTTGGTCAGGATACAAAAGCCCCGTGAGCGCTTCGCGGCGATGGGGACGGTCGGCTTCGACGACGAGAAAGGCAAGCAGCGCGCGTTCTTTGTCCGAGCGAAAGACTACTGTTGCACCATCGCGTGTGATGTGAAGGGGACCGAGCAAGTTGAGAGCCAGCTGCGCCATTCGCCGAATTATAAACGCGCATTCCATCGCGCAAGAATTTTTTGGTTTGCAATTTCAAAACAGTTTGGCGAGAGGCGTTGGGAACGTTTTGGGAACGCGGCATTTTTATACTGGCGGCAGAATCGAGGAGGGCGACTATGCGCGCGGGCAAACAAACCGGTCAGTACGATTCGTATCTGTTGCGAATCTGGCGCGGTGGGCAAGAGGGTGAATGGCGTTGGATGCTGCAAAACATCCGCACCGGCGAACAGCGCGGGTTTCGTGACATGGACGCGCTGGTGCAATTTTTGACCAGCATCCAGAGTGAACCCCAAGTCACTTTGCCCGACCTGACGTTTCCTGAATAGTACGGTTGCACAATGCTACACGAGTCGCTAAACGGAACAGATGGAAAAAGGGAAGGACCAGCAAATATGTTATCGCCAACGTGGGTTCAAGAACAAATCGAGTTATCGGAGCAAAGCGAGCAGAGGAGAACGCGCGAGCAAGACAAACGCGCATGGACGCACGACCCTAAATCGGTTACGCCGCCGGGCAAAACACCCAAAGCCGCGTTGATTCGACGAATGATTGAAGCGTTAAAACAAAAATAGGAGCGTATCATGTCTATTCAGCTTGCGGGGACAGGACAGTTTACCAAGCCGAACGGCAATTCGATTCAGCGTGTCGCCCCATTAATGCAGTGGTGGTTCTTGGTGGACATGCTGTTTGTGTTTATTGCGGGTGTGCAGCTCTTTGTGTTGAGTGAATTTACGAATCAATTTTTTGCGTGGACGATTGCTTCCACATTGACGGCGGCATTTTTGGGCGCGGCATATTGGAGTACGCTGCCGATGTTGTGGCTGTCGTTTCGCGCCGAGACGTGGGCGAACGCGCGCGTAGCGGTGCCGGGCGTGTGGGTTTTTACCGCTCTCACTTTGATTTTGACGTTAGTCCATTGGTCCAGATTTCATTGGGCGAGTCCGCTTGTGACGGCGCAGCTCGCGTTTTATTCTTGGCTGGCAATTTATGTGTTGGTGCCAATCATCTTGGCGCTCGCGTGGTATTTGCAGCGACGCGTTCCGGGCGTTGAACCCGCACGCGAACATCGGTTCCCGAATTGGTTTCGCGTCCTGTTCGGCGCGCAAGCCATTGTTCTGTTGTGCGTCGGCGCGGCGTTGTATTTGATTTCAAACACGCTGATTCCTATGTGGATGTGGACGCTCACGCCGTTCACCGCGATGGCAGTCGGCGCGTGGTGCATTGGCATCGGTGTGACGACGATGTGGGGCGTCTGGGAAAATGACGCGCGGCGATTGCGCGGCGCGATGTTGACGTATGCGCTGCTTGGCGTTTTGCAATTGGTTGTCGTGGCGCGTTACGCAACACAAATCAACTGGGGAAATGGTTTTGCGCTTGTGTATCTCGCATTTCTGGCGAGTGTGATTGTGACGGGCGCGCTCGGCGTGTTGTTTGCGCGGCGCGCCAATTGAGCAAGGAGTATGTGATGCGATTCAAGTGGATGGTTGCGCTCGCGATGTTGTTTTTTATCATCGCGAGCGCGCGTGCGAGCGGCGTTCTCGCCGCGCCGATGACGACGATAACCGTCAATACAACAGCGGACGAAGTGAATAACGACGGCGATTGTTCGCTGCGCGAAGCGGTGAAAGCGGCAAACACGAACGCCGCCGTTGACGCGTGTGCCGCAGGCAGTGTGAGTGACATTATTCAATTGCCGAGCGGCATCGCAACATCAATCGTGTATACGTTGTCCTTGACCGGCGCCGGAGACAACAGCGGCGACTTGGATTTGAAAACGAATATCACAGTGGTAGGAACGCAAAAGTCGCGCGCGATAATCGAAGGCGGCTCGGGCTGGGCAGACCGCGTCATCGAAATTGCGGCGAACGCCAATGCGACGCTTGACCACGTTGTAATTCGCAAAGGAAATTTCGCGCAGGCGGGAGATGGCGCGGGAATTCGCATCAATTCGGGCGCGACGGTGACGATTGACGATTCTGTAATCACCCTGAATACCAACAAAGCGTTGGGCGCGGGCATTTTTAATCAAGGCACGCTCACGATGCTTGACAGTACGATTTCCGAAAATACGGCGGACAGTGGGAGCGCCAGCGCAGCACACGGCGGCGGTCTCTATAATGAAGGCACGGTGACGCTGACGAATGTGAAGGTTCAAGACAATACAACGCAAGCGAGCGGAGCATTTGCGGAAGGCGGGAACCTTTGGAATAGCGGCACGCTCACACTGGATAGGGTGACGGTGAGTGGCGGCGCTGCATTTTCCGGCGGGGGCAGCTACAATAATGAGACTCTCAACGTTCTCAATTCCACTTTGAATGGAAATGAGGCGCAGAATGGAGGAGGCATTTATTCCACCGGCGGCACATTGAAAATCACCAACAGCACTTTGAGCAGCAATGCGGGTGGCGCCGGAAGCGGACTCTATTTTGCAGGCGGCGGGATTAGCACATTAAGCAACGTTACGCTTACGCTAAACCAAGCATCCGTGCGCGGAGCAATTTTCAAGGGTAACGGCACACTGCGCGTGAAAAATTCGATTCTCGCGGGGAACTCGGCGCCCGACAATCCGGATTGTTTTGGTGGGGTAAGTTCGGACGGCAACAATTTACTCGGTGTGCATGACAATTCATGCAATGCTTTCGTGAATGGTGTGAATGGCGATTTGGTGGGAATGGTGAACGCGCCCCTTGACCCCAAACTCAACGCGCTTGCCAACAACGGCGGCAAAACACAAACGCACGCCCTACAAAGTTCAAGTCCGGCGATTGACGCAGGCAATGCGGCGGGCTGCACCGATGGCGATGGAAACGCGCTGACGACCGACCAACGCGGCACGGGCTTTGCGCGTACGCTGGATGGTTTCGGCAGTGGCACGCCGCGCTGTGACATGGGCGCGTATGAGGCATCTGCCAATAGTGGACAGACGCCAACACACACCCCAACGCGAACGCCGACAAACACACGAACACCGACAAGCATCGCCACACCAATCCTCATTACGGCGACCGGAGTCGTCTGGAACGATTTAAATTTTGACGGCATTCGCGATGCGGGCGAACCTTTTGTGCAAGGCATTACTGTCGAGATGCGGAGCGGCGACAAAGCCATCGTCCATGAAACAGCTGTGACGGACGTGAACGGCAATTACACCGTCCATGGACCGCCGGGCAATTTGCTGGTGCGTGTGCTTTTGCCGAATGGTTCTACGTTTTCACCGCAAAACGAAGGCAATGACAACTTGGTTGACAGTGATGTTGCCGCAAGCGGCGAGCATCTCGGCTATTCAAATCCAATCTTGCAAAGTGTAGGCGGAATCCGAATTGATGCCGGCATGTACAGTGGCGCAACGCCGACGCCGACATGGACGTTCACACCCTCTGCAACGAATACCCGGACGCTAACACCGACACGCACCAACACCATCCCGCCCAACTCGACGAGCACACCCTCTGCAACGAATACCCGGACACCAACACCGACACGCACCAATACCATCCCGCCCAACTCGACGAGCACATTCACCCCGACGCGTACGCTCACGCCAACTGCAACGGGGACAATCACCAACAGTTGCACTGCAAAACCCGCAAAGCCAACCTTAAAGAAACCAAAAAACAATTCCATCGTTTCTTCCACGCGCCCCAAATTGACATGGAACGCGGCGACCTGCGCGACAACATACAACGTCACCATCAAAGATGTTGCGACGAACAAAAAAGCGGACGGCAAGAAAAATTTGACGGAGTTGCAGTTCAAAACAAAAACCCTTGCCGCCAAGAAAACGTTCAAGTGGTTCGTCCACGCGTGCAACGCACACGGCTGCACGAAATCGAAAACGCGAACGTTGACGTTGGAATAGCACAAGGAGCAAGCAAAATGACCAAGTTCTTTAGTATTTTCACAATGACAGTCGTCGGGATGATGCTGTTTTCGCTGCAAGGTCCGACACCCAAAGCAACGGCACAAACCATTGCAGTTGAATCGCTGCTGCGCGCGGATGGCACCTTGAATCTGACAACGGGCATGAACGGCACATTCGATTTGCGCGGCTGGAATGTCGCACTCGACTCGACGCGCGGTATCGTTCTCAGACGCAAGCAGCACGCGCCGCCGTTAACGCCAACATCGCTCGGCGCGCCGCGCGTGAACGATTGTGTGTCCGCGCTGCCGAACGACGGCTTGAACGATTATGTCTCTGCGCTCGCGGTAATGGGCGGTGCCTTGTATGTTGGCGGGAATTTCACTCAGACGGCAGATGGCGCCGTAACAAATCTGAACCATATTGCCAAGTTCAGTGGTGGCGTATGGTCTGCGCTCCCAAACAATGGCTTGAATGGCGCAGTGAATACCCTTGCCGTAAATGGCAATGAGCTTGTCGTAGGGGGTCAATTTATACAAACCGCCGACGGCAACGTAACCAATCTAAAAAACATCGCGCGCTTTACGGGTGGCGCATGGGTGGCGCTCCCCAGCGAGGGATTGAATCAAGTTGTGTATGCCATAACCTTTGTTGGCGGCGACATGTTTGTCGGCGGCAGCTTTTCGCAAAGTGGCGATGGCTTGGTGACCGGTTTGAATCGCATTGCCAAATTGAGTAACGGCGCGTGGTCGTCTCTGCCCGGTGCGGGCTTGAACGACTATGTGGATGCTTTTGCCCAAATTGGCGGCGACCTCTACGTTGGCGGGGGCTTTACCCAAACAGCCGATGCTTCCGTTTCAAACCTGAACAACATCGCCAGATTGAGCGGCGCGACCTGGACGGCGCTCCCGCATAACGGCTTGAATGATTACGTGAATGCGCTTGCCGTTCGTGACAATGTTCTGTATGCCGCCGGAGCATTCACAGGCACGGCGGATGGCGCGATGTCCAATTTGATTCATGTTGCCCAGTTCAAAAACGGCACATGGTCGTCACTGCCGAAACTCGGCTTGAATGGCGAAGCATACGCGCTGGCGGTCGACGGGAAAAATGTTTTTGCGGCAGGCGAATTTACAAATAGCGCGGACGGGACAGTTTTGAATTTGAACAACATCGCGCAATTTCGCGGCAGCAATCTCAAGCCATTGCCTCACAACGGTTTCAATGCGCAAGTGTACTTTATGAAAACGTATCAAGGTGAGTTGTACGCGGGCGGCGTCTTTACGGATACGATTGTCGGCGCGGGCGGAAACTTGAACCATATCGCAAAATTTCCCAAACCCGCGCAAGCCGCGCTGAAAAAACCGAAAAACAACGCGCCCGTTACCACCACCCAACCTGTCCTGAAATGGAATGCCGCGCCCTGTGCCGACACATATACGGTCATCATCCAAGACAATGCGACAGGTGTGACGATGGACAAACAAGCAGGGCTGACCCTTTTGAAATACAAGACCGACCCGCTGCCTGCCAACAAGACGTACAAATGGTTTGTGCAAGCGTGCAATTTCTTGCGCTGTGTCAAATCCAAAGTTCGGTTCTTTCGCGTTCCTTAATGCATCATTCACCAACTTGTTTTGCGTACCGATGCGTTGAAAGACGCTTTCTAAACGATTTCATTGTGCGCGACTCCAAGAGCTTGTTTAATGCTGCATTAACACTATCGGAATCATTCCGAGAGAACAAGTCGCCCGCGCGCGTTTATCACACCCAAATGGTCAACGGGCGCGACGACAAAGGAGAACAACTCATGTTGACCGATTTACAAACCCGCAAACTCACGCGCGCGTTCCACCTCGCGGACATGAATCACGATGGCGTGTTGGAAAAAAGTGATTATGAACAATACGCCGCGCAGATGGCGCACGCGTTCGATGTCGCCGCCGATTCCGCTGCGTACCAAATGCTCAATCAAAAAATTTTGGGCGATTGGGAAATGTCGCGGCGTATGTTGTCGCGCGACGACGACAAAATCACACTGCAAGAATTTCTTGCGCTTCACGACGGCGTCATCCATTCGCCAATGTTCGATGCGTTCGTCGCGGGCTATGTGGACAGTACGTTGTCAATGTGGCGCGTGATTGACCCCGATGGTCCCGCGAATGCGGCAAATCCATTTCGCTTTGCGCGTTTTCTCAAAACGTTCGGCGTGAGTCAAGCCGACGCGGATGAAGCATTTCGCCATCTCGATAAAAACGGCAACGGCATCATGGAACGCGCAGAGATGATTGCGGCACAAAAAGAATTTTTCGCGTCCAACGACCCGAACGCGGCGGGCAATTGGCTTTTGGGTGCGTATTAAATCAGACGGTAAAAAAAAGAACCGCGCATCGGAAATGCCGCGCGGTTTCTTTTTTATGGGACAGGTATAAAGCCATTCAGAATGTCGGAGGCGTCGCAGTTTTGGCGGGCTCGGACAAACCGGGAATGACAAATGGGTTGGGCAAGGGAATCGCGTCTTTTGGTGCTTGGAGCGGCACAATGATATTCATGTCATTGACGCGAACGGTAAAACCGATGGCGGCAATTTGGTTCGGCGCTTCGGGCGCGCGCATTTGAATGCCCATTTCCATTTTGTGAACGTATCCATCTTCGCAGACCCATATGTGCAAAACTCCGCGTTCGAGGTTGCCTTGTCCCGTGCCGAGGTTGCGTTTGATGCTGCCGCCCTCGTTGAGACTTTGGAAAAATTGTGCCGCCTCGCGTTCGTCGGCTGAATACTTGACGCAAGATTTATTGTCCAACGATTCCGCTCCGTTTGCGCGCATCGCCGGAAGTCCATTTCCCGCGCCTGAAAGGTCTTTGAGAAATTCGTTTGGAGTCGAGTCCGCCAAATCGCGGCTCGCGGATTTCGGCGCGTAATACCAACGGTTTTCGCGCGCGCCAAACATTGGCAGTGGTCCATGCAAATACATTCGTTGACCAATCGTCAAAAATTCCACTTGGTCGTCCGGATTCCCGGAAAGAAACATCACAATAAATCCTTTTATCTTCCACGAGGAATCTTCAAAATTCTGTCTGCCCTCCATACTCAAGACTGTAACGGAATCTCCCGCCGTCACACCCGGAAATGATTTTGTCAAACTGCCCGACGGGTCGTTCACAATGATATCTATCGTAGCGTGAAACACGCGCACATCGCGCGTGCGTTCGAACGCTTTCAACACTTGAAGCGTCGCGGGGTCCGGCGTATGCGTCGGCGGACGCGGCGTGCCGGTGGGCGGCAGCGGTGTTGTTTCCGGCGTCCACGTCGCGGGATAAACAATCGCGGTGGGGGAGGGAGGCGGGTCTGTTGGTGTGCGCGGCGGACGCGCGCACGCGCTGTTCAAACCAAGCACAAGCACGAACGCAAGCAAAAATATCTTGTTCATCGCGCGTTATTCTAAAAAGATTCTCGGTGTGTGGAATTGAAAGATTGGAATTTAGGCGGCGTTGACAAGTTCTTGGACTTGGCCGCGCGTGGGCATCGTCGCGGCGCCGTAACTCGCAATCGCAAGCGCGGCAGTCGCATTTGCGAAACGCGCGGCTTGGAGCACATCCTTCGTTTCGTACAAACCAATGAGAAAACCTGCCGCAAAGCTATCCCCCGCGCCCGTCGGGTCAATGACGCGTACGGCAAAGGAGCGAACGTCGAGCGGGCGTTCGCCTTTGCGATAGATGGTGACACCTTCGCTGTCGCGTGTGAGCGCGACAAGCGGCGCGAGCGCGATGTACGAAGACAAACGTTCGGTGTAGGTTCCCAAATCTTCTTCGCTCAAAATCAACGCGTCCACGTGCGGCAAAATGTCGGGGGCTTGCAGCCACGCGCGCGGTTTTACGCGGCCTGTTTCATCCCACTGGCGCATCCATCCTTGGGGCGAAACGGCGACCAGCGTTTCTTTGGAAAACGCGTGCACGATGTCTGCGTCCAATTCGTCGGCGACAGGACCGAGCAAAACCATTTTGGGCGCGCACCATTCCGGCGGAATATCGTTCGCGGAAATGCGCGCGGCGACATCGCGGACGAATTGACGACGCTTGCCTTGGATATAGGTATTTTGAAATGTAGTTGTGGTATCGGACGCGAGGCGCACGATTTCAATGTCGTGCAGTAATTCGCCTTGGGGAAAATGTTCTGCCGCGCGGGTGAGGATGCCCACGCGATAACCGAGATTGCGCGCGGCGATGGAGGCAAACGTCGCCGCACCGCCCAACGTGAACGAGCCATCGGGCTGCTCATCGCGCGTGATGTGACCGACGACGAGAAAATTGGGTGTCAATCAAAAGCCAAAAGCGAAAAGTTAAAAGCTAAAAGTTGCGACGCTGCGTCCTCACTTTTAGCTTTTAACTTTTTACTTTTTACTTTGGTAATATCATCACGCGCCGACGTTCGCCCTCGCCGATAGATTGGGTTTTGACGGTGGGGTGTTCTTTCAGGGTCACGTGGACGATGCGGCGTTCGTTCGGGGGCATGGCTTCGAGCGTAATTGGCTGACGACTTTGTTTGACGCGGTCTGCCATGCGTTTCGCCAATTCGCGCAAGACGCGTTCACGGCGGGAGCGATAGCCCTCTACGTCCACCGAGAAGCGTTCGTTGCTGCGCGTCTTGCTCGCGACAATCAAACGCGCGATATATTCCAAATCGCGCAACGTTTCGCCGCGGCGCCCGATGAGGATGCCCAAATCCGCTCCCACAATGTCCAACACGAACGCGGGTCCGTCTTCGGTCTCGAGGTCGGTGTGAATCACCACCTGCGAACGGATGCCCATACCGCGCAGCAACGTTTCCAAAACCTGTTTTGCCACAGATTGAACATCTTGCGGTTCGGCGGGCGTTTCGAGAATCGCTGTCCGCGCGCCCGGCATGGCAGCTGCGGTGCTGAGAAGCGGCGCAGCAGTTTCGTAAATCGGTTCGAGGTCTTGGCGCAAAGTCAATTGGACGAGGACCGGACGTTCGGGGTCATCGCTCACGCTGTTCAAGAGTTCGACTTCAACTTGGTCGCGCGTCGCGACGAGTTCGGCAAGTCCGGTCTGAATCGCATCTTCGACGGTGCGCCCGGCAGATTTAACGCTTTTTTCCACTTGATTTTTTTCCCTTTTTCATGTTCGTTGAATTGCCAGTGCCGGGGGCTTGCCCTGAGTTTGGCGCTTGCGGCGTCATCAAATTGTCGTTGCCGTTGGTCGCCGGCATGGTCGGGGCATTGGTCTGGGATGTTTCCACAACGCGTTTTCGCCGTACTGGTTCCGGCGCGGCTTTGGGCAGCAAATTCGCCAAGCTGCTCCAGCCGCCCGTAAAGCCCTGCTGCACAATTCCAATGATGCTAAAGGTAATCCAGTAGAGTGCGAGCCCGATGGGCGCATTCAAAACGAAAAAGCCAAACATCACCGGCATCATCAATTGCATGGATTGATTCATCTGCGCTTGCTGCGGGTCGAGGGTGGCTGTCGGCATCGTCATCATTTTTGTTTGCACGTACTGCGAGCCGACGACGAGCGCAATGACAAGTGCGATGATGATGATGTTTTGCGTACTGAGAATGACGCCCAAATTGAGACCAAAGAAATTTGCGTTCACGGGAATCAAATTGCCCGCGTTGACCAAGCCCGGATAAATGTGTTGGGACAGCGCCATCACTTGTTCGGGACGTTCCGCCATGACACCGTTGATGACATTGTACATGCCGATAAAAATCGGCAGCGGGAGCAGAGTCAACAAACAACCGAGATTGAACGGATTGATCGCGCCGTTCTCCTGGTAGAGTTTCATTTGTTGGCGCTGCAGTTCTTGCGGATTGTCTTTGTATTTTTTCTTGATTTCGTCAAGTTTGGGTTTCAGCGCCGCCATCTTTTCTTGCTGCGCTTTCATCGAAGATTGCGCTTTGATGCGCAGCGGCGCGGTAATGAGACCAAAGATGACGGTAAAGAGAATGATGGCAACGCCATAATTGGGGATGTACGAGTACAGAAAAAGCATCGCGTTCAACATGGGGTTGTACACGAGCGTGTTAAAAATAAATCCGAGAAGATCCATAGTAAAATTTCCGATTCTCTGGTTGCGCCGCAATGATTTCTATTGCGAACAGGCTTGTGCGCTCAATTGGTCGAAACACCAGCGGCGGGAACCGTCTGCCGCATTCAACGCATACATATTATATCCGTTTTGTCCGTTATAGCCGCTTGTCGGAACATAGAGTGTTCCGTTCTGCAAAACAGGCGTCGCGAGAATCGGTGCGCCGACAGATTCGTTTTTCCATTTCAACTGTGCGTTGTCCAAATTGAGGGCGTACACTTTGTGGTCGCTCGCGCCAAAATATCCGACGCCATCTTGAATCACAATCGCCGAGCGAATTTGCCCGCCGGCGGTAAAGGGCTGCGCCCATTTCGCGCTGCCCGTGTTGGCATCCAGCGCGTACACTTTGCCGGAGGTTGTGCCAAAGTACAACGTGCTGTTGTGCGCGGTCGGCGTCGCCCAAATCCATTCATTCGGCTCGAGTGCAAATTCCCATTTCTTGCTGCTGCTGCCGGCATCGAGCGCGTAAAATTTATTCAACGCGCCAAAGTACACCGTGTTGTTCAAAACGAGTGGTTTCGCCGTAATCATGCCGCCGGCGTTAAAATTCCACTTTTGAATTCCGGTTGCTGCATCCAGCGCGTACAAATTGTGGTCGAGTGAACCGAAATAGACCGTGCCATTGTCGAACGCCGCGTCGCCCCACACTTTTTGCTGTGTAGCAAATTCCCATTTCTTGACGCCCGTTTCGGCATCGAGCGCGTAAAATTTATTGTTGTTTGCGCCGAAATACACGGTGCCTTGTTCGACGAGCGGTGTCGGCACAATCGGCGCGCCGTCGTTGAATTGCCACTTGAGGCCACCCGACGCCGCGTCGAGCGCGTAAAAAATTCCGTCGTACGCGCCAAAGTACACTTTGCCGTTCACTGCGACAGGCGTACCATACACCGCAATCAAGGGTTTGTCGGTTTCACCGTCATATTCCCATTTCTTGGTTCCCGTTGCCGCGTCCAGGGCGTACACTTTCGGAAGGGTGGAACCAAAGTAGAGGGAACCGTTATCGAACGTCGCCGAAGACCAACCCTGCGCGGGTGCGGAACCGCACGCGACCAATGCGAGGATAGAAAAAATCCCGAGTACGAAAATGATAAATGCTTTGATACGAAAACTCCGTCCGGCAGATAGCGAATGGCATATCGCGAATCGCAATCACAGTTCGACGATTCGCGATATGAGATACGCGAATTATTCTTGATACGGCACAGGGTCAAAGCCCGGTGCATGAAAGGGATGGCAGCGCGCAATGCGTTTAATGGCGAGCCATCCGCCGTGGATCAATCCAAAGCGGTCCACCGCTTCCGCCGCGTACTGCGAACACGTCGGTTGATAACGACACGCCGACGGCAGCGCGGGCGAAAGAAACTTTTGATAAAAACGAATCGGTACGAGAGCAATGTATTTCATGAAATAAAATTCACTACAACAATTTCGCGCGTTTCAACACATCCTGCACCGCTTGCGTAATATCCGTGAACGCCGCATCCGTAATGTTACCCCGCGCAATGAATACGAAATCAAAGCCCTTTGGTATCTTGAGAAAAAGCGGACGAACAGCTTCACGCAAGCGACGTTTCGCGCGATTCCGCGTCACCGCATTCCCGATTTTCGTTCCCGCCACAAAAGCCACGCGCGAATGCTCCAAGCCATTCGCGCGCACTCGCAATATAACAAGCGGGTGGGCAAACGCGCGTCCTTGTTGCCACACCCGCTGTACATCGGATTCTGCTTTCAGCCGCCACGCGCGTTTCACACAAAATTCGATTACGGCACGCGAAAGACTTTGGCGCGTTTCACGCCGACGGTCAGTCGCGCGCGTCCTTTGGCGCGGCGCGCTTTTAACACGTTGCGTCCGCCGACAGAACGCATTTTGCGACGGAAACCATGCACGCGCAGACGATGCAAACGTTTGGGTTGATACGGTCGTTTCACCTTGATTGCTCCTCAAAATGGGCAATGAAATGGCTGCCCCTTACGATTTCAAATTTGCAAAAAAATCGCGCGGCATACTTGCACCACGCGGGCAAGTCGGAATTATACACGCGCGCGATAGAATTACAAAATTGCGGTTACCAGATGGTAAATTGCGAATCGCGTATCGTAAAGTACCCTAGTGCAGCATTAAACAAGTTCTTGGGAGTCGCGCACAATGAAATCGTTTAGAAAGCGTCTTTCAACGCATCGGTACGCAAAACAAGTTGGTGAATGATGCACTAGCACCTAATCTCCGACCCCTCTCTTGGCGCACATTCGATTGAGCGGACATTTCCCGCAGCTCGGCGCACGTTTCGTACACGTGTCTTTCGCGTGCAAAACCAAGAGGGCGTGAAATTCGTTGAACAGCGCGACATTGTGCGGCAAATGCTCCATGAACAGTTGCTGCAATTCCGCGTACGGAACCGTTTCGTCCACCCAGCCCATCCGATAAAAAATGCGGCGTGTGTACGCGTCCACCACAAAAATCGGCTGCTCGGCGGCATAGAGCAAAATCGCGTCCGCCGTTTCGGGACCGATGCCGTTCAATGCCAACAATTGCGCGCGCTGGGTTGCCAAATCACCGCCGCGCATCGTTTCCACCACATCGCCGTATTCGCGTCCCAAAAATTCCGCGAGCGTTTTCAAACGTTTCGGCTTGCGCGTGGTGAATCCCGCCGAACGAATCAACTCGGTCAGTACTGGGATTTCGATTTCGCGCAGGCGTGACGGCTCCAAACACTTTGCGCGTTTCAGGTTCGCGAGCGCCTTTTCGACATTCGTCCACGACGTATTCTGCGTCAAAATCGCGCCGACCATAATCTCCCATTTCGATTCGTGGGGCCACCAATTGGGCGCGCCATACTGCGCGCGTAATGTTTCAAACACGCGCAACAGCTGTTTCTTGACGTTTGACGCTTGACGCTTCACGTTCCTGATTCTATCACTTTGCGTTCGCGTACTGTCACGCGTATAATCGCGCTGAAGGATGCGCGGAGGAGAAATGAAACTCTATTTTTTGCGTCACGGGCAAGCGAACTGGGAACATTGGGAACGCCCTGACGACGAACGTCCGCTCACGAAAAAAGGACGCAAAGAAGTTGAAAGTATCGCGGGCGCGCTCCGGGAACTCAAAGTCCGTCCCCACGAAATTCTTACCAGCCCGCTGCCGCGCGCCTTTGAAACCGCGCAAATCGTTTGCGAAAAATTGGATGTGGAACTGGTCACGACGCCGTTGCTCGCACCGGGCTTTGGACTGCACTCTCTCCGTCAATTGTTAGGCGATTACCCGGAACGCGATTTGATGCTGGTGGGACACGAACCCGATTTTTCGCTCGCGCTCGCACAGCTCACCGGCGGCACGGTGCGAATAGCCAAAGCCGGACTCGCGCGCGTGGATATGGAAAACATCGCTGACCTGCGCGGAGAACTCGTGTGGCTCATTCCACCCAAAGTGCTAAAGGAAATTTAACATGGCAGAAATTCTCGTCGGTTGTGCCTTGTCGGATGTGAATCGCGCGGACTTGCCGCGCAATTTGCGCGTGCCGGAACGTCTCACCGATTACATGGAATTGTATCAAGCGCGTGTGGAATCGCGGTACGTCTTGTTCGAGTTGCAGCCCGAAGACTTGTGGACGGTGCCCGCGACCTTTCCCGACCAATTCATTCCGCGTAAAAACAATCGCTGGTGGCGTACCGTGCAATCCCAGCCCGACCTGTTGGTGAAACTGCGCGCGCCCAACATGCGCGTCGGCGTCCATCAACCGATTCAAAATCGCGACGCGCTCTCGTCGAATTTTTTTCACAAGTACGAAGCGATTGAAGCGACCAAGCAAGCGATGGAATTTGCGGAATACATTGACGCCGACTATTTCGTCTTTCATCTCGCGCACGTGGACAAATGGAACTGGGACCGCCAAGACCAAATGGACAAGGCGGTCAAAGTCTTTAATGTCTTTGCCACATATTATACCGCGCGCGAAATGAGTTTTATCCCGCTCATCGAAACACTCGAATTTCCAAAATTTCCGGCAACGGGCGCGGAAGCATTTCTCTTGCTCAAAGAATGTCGCAAAGCCTTACGCAACACCAAACTCGCGTTCAATCTCGCGCACTTGTGGGGTTCGCGCAATCGAATGCTCGCCACCGGCCATTGGCCCGACGAACGCGTCTCGTTTGAAGCCTCGCTCGAATACGCGCTCGAAACCTTGGCGAACGAGATTCATGTGTTTCATTTGAGCGGCGGCTGGGAATCGGAAACGCACGCGGTACCGGGCTTGCATCCCCAGCAAGACCCCTTCCGCTATCCCATCAAACTGCGCGAGAGTCCGAGCGTGTACGCCGAATCGGGCGAGATGGATTTGAATCGTGTGTTGGAATTGCTCGTAACGGCAACGGTGCGGCGCGGCAATGAGCTCAACTTGGTGCTGCAAGTGTTTGACCGCGACATTGAGCAAATTCTCGAAGCCGCGCGCCTGATTCGGCATGACTTGTACGCTCGCGCCAACGCGCCCGCCCAAGAATATCGCCCCATTGAAATTGCAACACCCGCGAAGCCGAAACGCAAAACAACGCGCCGTCGTTCCCTCGCGCGTGGTGTGTCCGCCGCGCGCGTCAAGGGCAACGGACACGCGACGAACGCCAAAAAGAAAAAACCGCGCAGTAAAAAATCCAAAAAATAATTCGCAAAAAAATTCGAGCGAACCGGCTCGAATTTTTGTTTCCGTGCGTTCCCCTGTTCCCCGCAGCTTTATGCTTCCACACCATTCGTTATATCGGCAATTTCCGCGTTCGTTAAACGCATCAATGTCTCGCGTTCAATCGGAAAAACCGAATGCGGTGTGCCTGCCGCCGCCCACAAGATATCAAAACGCAGCAGCGATTCGTCAAACAACTTGGCTTTGATTTCATCGCTCGTGTGCGCGATGGGCGCAACGCCGCCGATGGCAAAACCCGTTCGCGCGCGGACTTCATTCGCGTTGGCAATACGCACCGTACCCGCGTGCAATGCCCGCGCGATTTTGAATGGGTCCGCGCGGCGGTCTCCCGCGACCAATGCAAGCACCGTATCGCGTTCGTCCAACACAAACACCAGCGATTTTACAATTTGTCCCAGTTCGCATCCGACAGCATCCGCCGCCTGCTGCGCGGTGCGCGTCGAATCGGACAGCTCGTGAATTTCAATGTCGAGTGAATGTGCGCGGAAAAATGCGCGCACGCGGTCAATGGATTTTGCCATAGGAATGAAAAAGGCGCGCCGGAAACAGAGTTTCAAGACCACGCGCCTCGTATCAAGTTGAGTTCGCTGGAGATTATAGTCAGCAACGCAAGGGCTGCAACTGTCGTTGCACACCTACACGTTCAACACAAAATTGAACGCGCCGTTTTTGCTGTTGTCCGCGTTGTCTGTCACCGTCATTTCCAATTCCGGACGATAAATGCCGTCGTTCGCATTGCGCGGTTCATTTGAAAAATACAGCTGTGTTGTGAGAACCGGCTTGTTGGGCGCTTGCACTTTGACGTGAATGTGGCGCGTGCGCCCCGGATAAATTCCCGGCTGAATCGTTTCCAAATGATAGCGTCCCTGCTCATCGGTAAATTGATGCCCGCGCCATTTGAATCCCACGTTGTCGTACACCCCCGCATCGTCACAATGCCAAAAATCTACGAGCGCGCGCGCAATCGGCTCACAATTCGTATTCAAGACGAGTCCCGAAACGAGCATTTTCGTTCCCGTGACACCCGGTTCCAAAAACGATGTGCGTTCGGGATTTCCCGGCGTGTAATAAGGACCTTCGGTTTGCGCGGGTGTCGGGTCATCGTCATCGTCGCCGCACGCGGGCGTCGGTTCGAGTTGCGCGACCGGCGTAGGTGTGGGTTGTGATGGGTTCGCCGAAGGGATTGCTGTCGGTGGCGTTGCGGGCGGCGGTACGGATGTCGGCTGCGCGGCATGGGTTGGAACAGCAGTTGGTTGCACTTGTTGCGCGCACGCGGCTAGAAACATTGCCGGCGGCATCGTCAACAAGGTATAAAGAAACGCGCGTCGTGTAACGAGCGTTTGGAGATTGTTCATAAATGCACCTGATTCCCGACACCCTATCGCGGCGAGATGAAGCGCGCATTAAATTTTTCAGAAAAAACAAAACCTTTGCCGGAGAGTGTGCAAAGGTTTTGAACAGGACGCGTACCCGGTTATCCCTCAATTAAATTGGCAACGCCTTTGATAGTCACCTTGACGGGGTCGCTCACAATTGTCGTGCCTGCAATGCTCGGCGGGTCGAATCCAAAATCCTTCATGTACAGTGTCGCCGTCCCTTCACCGCGGATGGTCTGACCTGTCACCGTCACCGTCACCTCAAACGTCAGCGGGCGGGTGATATTGCGAATGGTCATGTCGCCCGTGACTTGGAATTTGTACGGTTGATTTTGTACCGCGTCGGCGGGCAACCCTTGCACCGCATTGGCGACAAAAATGGCTTTGGGAAATTTATCGGACTCGAGCCAATTTTTGCGAATGGCTTGGTCACGCACATTGTTGTCTGTCGTCAACGTTCGCAAGTCCACTTGAAAATTGCTCAGCGCGACAAAGACTTGGCCGTTCTGCATGTACAGTTGAAATTCGCCTTCGACGGCGTTGGTGCGCCCGCGCGTAATTTGGTTATTTCCCAAAAGCACTTCGCTCACCGCGTATTCGACAGTCGTTTGTGCGGGGTCCACCCGAAAGCGATAGACCCGGGTGGAGGTAATCTCTCTGAGCGAATTGGGCAGCGGATTTTTTATCCCGTTTGCGACAGGCGATGTTGGGGGCGGCGTGGCAGTGGGCGCGGGTTGTGCCGCACATGCCGGGAGGATGCCAAGAACATAGACAATGCTGAAAAAAATTTGCCAATGCCGCTGGGTCATTTTTCCACCTCTTGCAGCGGAGCAAGTTGTCGCATGGGACTATTTAGCTTACGTGCTTCAAACCCAATTTGGATTTTGTGGCAGAATGGAAAATCGCACGAACCTTGTTCGACGCGCAAAGGACCGCAGAAAAATTTTCTGCGGTCCTCTGCAAGCAGCACAGCGGCGATTTGACTAGGATGCCGTGAGCATTCGAATGTCATTGTACAAAAAGACGAGCAAAATTCCGAGCATCACCACACTCAACGCGAGATACCGATAGCGCCAGCTCGTATTCCATAACCGATACACGTTGTACGAAATCATGCCGAGCGCGAACAAATCAATCGCCATGCTGATTCCCGTACCGATGGTTCCGCCCAGTCCAAAAAACGGCAGGACGAAGGGCAGCAAAATATATTGAATCGTACAGCGCACACACACAATCAACAGATACGTTCCCGTGTAGCGGTCCGTGCGGCGAATTTCTGGTTGGGTTGGAGGGGTTAATTCAGACATAAAAAGGCATCCAATTCTACTTGCAACGAACGCGGTAACGCGCGCGCTTTTCCCGCGTACGAAATCCAATTTCACGCGGCGCGGGTTCCGGTTCTTGCATCAATTGTTCCAATGCTTGAAACACCTCTGCAAATTGCGCGTCATATTTTTCTTCCAATTCTTGCAGCCGCAGCGCGAGTTCCGCATACTACGCCGCGCTCTGCCGCAAACGGACGAACGTTCGCATGATTTCGATATTCACTTGAACGGCGCGCTCGCTGCGGAGAACGCTCGACCGCATCGCCACGCCTTGTTCGGTGAACGCGTACGGTGTTGCGCGGCGCACTCCGCCCCAACTTGAAGTCACAATTTGTGACTTCAAGTTTTCGAATTCGGCGCGCGTCAATTGGAACATAAAATCTTTCGGAAACCGTTCGATGTTCCGCTTGACCTGTGGCACCAAAACTTTTGGCGCAACCCCATACAGCTCTGCCAGATGTGGGCTAAGCATCACGCGTTGTTCGCGGAGCAAATAAATGCGTTGCTCGATGCGTTCACTGGAAAGAACGGCGGATTTTGTTTTCACGGCGACTCTGCTTGAATGCGCGCACAGATTATAACGGCAAAGCTCGGGAACAAAAAAAGATACTTGATCAAGTATCTTTTTTATCGAATCCGATTCGACAAATGCACCAGCAGCGAAATCAGTCCCGCGACGATGAGCGGAATAAACAACCGCCACACCTCAATCAACTCGTTACTCGCCAGGCGCGCGCGCGTATCCAATCCCAAAACAACGACGACGCCGAACGCGCCGAGCCACACGAGCAACAGAAACACGCGTTGAAAATCGGTGAGCGGCTTGGACATGGCTTTACATCGCCATCATTCGATTGCGTGAACGAATTTCTTGGAGTGAATCGTGACACGCATCGCGAATCACTTGGGCGATTTCTTCGGCTTGCAAACGAATCAATAACTTTTCAACGCGCGCAATTTGTCCAGAGCCCGCCGAAGGGTCGCCGAGTTGTCCCAACGCGACGATGCAATCCCATTTGACAAAGATGTTTTCTTCTTGTTCCAACACGCGCGCGACTTCTTCCGTCGCATCCATTCCCAAATTGCCTGGCAATCCAAGATTGCCCAAAGCAATCGCGCACGCTTGCCGCACGCTTTGGTCGCGGTCGTGATTCAACGCTTCGACGAGGGGCGCAAACACTAGCGGTGTGCCAATTTTTCCCAACGCCACCGCGCATTGTTGACGGACAACGCGCGCGGGGTCCTGTTTCAAAACGTGCCACAGTGCGTGAATTGCTTCGGGCGCGCGGCGTTTGCGTAATACGTACGCGGACATCCAGCGCACGATGGAATCGGGATGCGTTTGCAAATGTTCCATCACGCGCGGTGTCGGCAAATCGTTTAACCATTTCGGGACATCAAATTTTCCGCCGTCGGTGGACACGCTGCGCCAACGCGAAAAAATTCCTCGGCGACGCGGGGCTGTGTCGGATATGCGCGCCATTTCGTTTTGATGCGCGTCGCAAAAGTAGGACGCGTCACGCGCGAAATTGGCGCAGCGTTTTTTGTCGAGAGTGAGCGCGCAGCATTGCATAGAATCAACCTCCAACAATTATACTACGGGCGCGGCGATTTGGATTCATCGCGGCGATTCGGATTCATTTATTTTGCATAACGCGCATATAATTGTCGGGCGCGCCGCAGTGCGCGTTTGACCCCGATTCTTTTTCGCACAAGGAGATAGAACATGGCAACGGATATTCAAGCCCTCCTCGGCGCCAAGGCGGATTCGCTGCTTGGTTTCAATTCACCCAAAATTGCCAAGAGCAGACTGCATTTGCCGGGACCGGATTTTGTTGACCGCATCTTTATCAATTCGGACCGCAACAATCGCACGCTGGGAAATTTGACGTGGATGTATCAAAATGGACGGCTCGGCGGTTCGGGCTACCTTTCGATTTTGCCCGTTGACCAGGGCATCGAACATTCGGGCGGCGCGAGCTTTGCGAAAAATCCGGATTACTTTGACCCGGAAAATATCGTCAAACTTGCCATCGAAGGCGGCTGCAACGCGGTGGCTTCGACGTTCGGCGCGTTGGGAATTGTTGCGCGCAAGTACGCGCACAAAATTCCGTTCATCGTCAAAATCAATCACAATGAATTGCTGACGTATCCGAATAATTTTGAACAAATTTTATTTGGCACCATTGACCAGGCGTACGACATGGGCGCGGCGGCGGTCGGCGCGACGATTTACTTTGGTTCGGATGATTCGCACCGCGAGCTCATCGAAATTGCCGAAGCTTTCGCCCACGCGCACGAGCTTGGTATGGCGACGGTGCTGTGGTGCTATCTGCGCAACAAAGCGTTCAAGTCCGACAAGGATTATCATGTTTCATCGGACTTGACCGGACAGGCAAATCATCTCGGCGTGACAATCGAAGCGGACATTATCAAACAAAAGCTTGCGGAGAATAACGGCGGCTTTCTCGCGTTGAACAAAGATGGCGTCACGTTCGGCAAATTCGACAAACGCATGTATTCGGATTTGATGAGTGACCATCCGATTGATTTGTGTCGTTATCAAGTCGCGAATTGTTATATGGGGCGCATCGGGCTCATCAACAGCGGCGGCGCGTCAGGGGAAAATGATTTTGCCGAAGCGGCAATGACGGCGGTCATCAACAAACGCGCGGGCGGCACCGGACTGATTTCGGGACGCAAAGCATTTCAACGTCCCATGGCGGAAGGGGTCAAGCTCTTGAATACGATTCAAGATGTGTACTTGGATGAAAGTATCACAGTCGCGTAAATGACGAACGGCGGAGAAAGGTCTCCGCCGTTCTTTTTATTTGATTTGGTTCGTTATACATCGTGACAAAATTTTAGCGAGGTCACTCATGGCAACACGCAGACGCATGGACGAGCGCGCGACGACGTTGGGCATTATTGGAATGTTTTGGGGCTTGCTCGGACTGGTCGCACTTTTGAAACGCGAGGAGGAACGCACGCCCAATCATTTTTTGGATTTTGTAATGCTGGGGCTTGCGACATTTCGACTGGGGCGACTCATCGCCTTTGATGCCGTTGCTGAACCTTTGCGCGCGCCGTTCACGAAAACGGTTCCGGATGAATCCGGCGCGGGCGAGACCGTTGTGGCAAAAGGACGCGGACCGCGCGAAGTGATTGGCGAATTGCTTTCGTGTCCGATTTGCGCGGGAACGTGGGTTGCAACGGGCTTGGTGTACGGTCTGCAATTTTTTCCGACGCCGACGCGTCTGCTGATTACGATTATGAGCGCGATTGGATTTGCTGAAATTACACACGCGGCAGCCGAAGCGTTGACGTGGGCGGGAACATCGCAGCGCCATCAAGT
>CALMZO010000344.1 GCA_937870825.1 uncultured Chloroflexota bacterium
CAGGTTGGGGATTCAGTGTGCGGAGGCACACTTGGCGTCTTCGTTGCCGCGATTTCTAATCGCCTGTCGCGCTACCCCAAACTTGGACGCACACCTCCTGTCCCGTGTTCAAGCTGTTGCGTAAGGCGTATAATGGACAATGCAGAATCAATCCTTCGCCCACTCTGAACCTTGCGGGCAAACGCAGTATCGTGAGGAACGTTATGAAGACTGTACTCTCGCGCGCAGATTCCCAAATCGTCCTCTTGTACGCGCTCTTTGGCGCGCTTTGGGTTCTTGTTTCCGATACATTGCTCGGTGCCTTTGTACCGGACTATGCGCTCTCTGCGACAATTCAAACGTACAAGGGCTGGACCTTTGTCATTCTCAGCGCGCTGCTCATTGCAACGTTACTGCAGCGCTCCCAACGTCAACGCGGCGCGGTCCTAGACCAAATGCGCGCGAGCGAGGAAAAATTTTCCGTCATCTTTAACAAAGCGCCCTTCGCGGCGGCGCTTGCCAAACTCCCCGGCGGAACGATGGTGGATGTCAATCAAGAGTTCGAGCGTCTGTTTGGTTACACACGCGCGCAAGTGGTGGGCAAGACCTCGCTCGAATTGGGCATGTATCCTGACCCGGCAGAGAGAACGCGCAGCGCTGCCAAGTTTCAAGCGCAAGGATTCTTGCGCGATGCCGAAATCAAGCTGCAGACGAAATCGGGCAGTGTACGCGAGTTTGCCGTGAACACGGATGTCGTCGAAATTGGAAATGAAAAGCATGTGCTGACGACCGCGAGAGACATTACCGAACGCAAGCGCGTGGAGGAGGCACTGCGCGCGAGCGAGGAAAAATTCCGCGACGTGTTCGAGTCTGCCAACGTTGGACAATCCATCACGCTTCCTTCCGGCCAAGTTTTTGTGAACGCGGCATTTGCAGAATTGCTCGGTTACACGCGGCAAGAATTGGCAAATAAAACGTGGCAAGCATTGACGCCGTCTGACGAGATTGACGCAATACAGGCGATTCTCACACAGCTCTCGAACGGCGAAAAAGACGCGGCGCGGTTTACCAAACGTTATCTCCGCAAGAACGGCGCCTACGTCTGGGCAGATGTCAGCGTGGTGGTGCGGCGCGGGCAAGACGGCAAAGCGCTTTACTTCATCACGACCATCGTCGACATTACCGAGCGCAAAAACGCGCAAGCCGCCTTGGAAGAAAGGTATCGGGAGCTGCGCGCAATTTATGATGCGTCCCAGCAGCTGCAACAATTGTTCGCACCGGACGTACTCGCGCAAAAAGTAATCCAAGTCCTGGAGCAGATACTGGAGCACGCATATAGCTCGGTCCTTTTGGTGAATGAGGCGAGCGGCGCGCTCGACCCGTTCGCGTTGAGCACGCAAAGCAGAGGCAAGCAATTCGTCCAAGCCGACAAAGCCTACCTTGCTTCCAAGAACGTGTCCGTCGGCGTCGGCATCACGGGATGGGTAGCACAACACGGCGAGAGCGTTCGCGTCGACGATGTGCGTCTTGACGCGCGGTATTTGCCCGTGCGTGACGAGATTCGTTCGGAATTGTGTGTGCCACTCCGCGTTCGAGAACGCGTCATTGGCGTAGTGAATGTCGAATCCCCCCGTCCGGCTGCCTATTCCCATGAGGACCAACGCGTGTTGGAAACCATCGCCGCGCAGATTGCCGTAGCGATTCAGAACGCGCATTTGCTGGACAACCTGCGCCTCCAGCACGACCGCTTGAAAGAACTCTCGCGCCAGCTCGTTCAGGCGCACGAATCCGAAAGCCGCGCCATCGGACGCGAACTGCATGACCAGATTGGTCAGATCCTCACCGCGCTCAACCTGACACTCGAACTCGCGCGTCAAGTGTCCCCCGCCCTTGCGCCGGGCAAAATCGCGCACGCGCAAGAACTGGTGGGCGATTTGCAAAACCGCGTCAGTCGCCTCTCGCTGCAACTTCGTCCGCCGATGCTCGATGACCTCGGTCTCGTGCCGGCGCTTCTGTGGCACATCAATCGCTATTACGGGCAAAACAGTACTCAAGTGGAATTCAAACACAGCGGCGTAGAAAGCAAGCGGTTTCATACCGAAATCGAAACCACCGCATATCGCTGCATTCAAGAGGCGCTCACCAACATCGAGCGTCACGCGCATGCACGCAACGTTCGAATCCACATCCATGCGGGCGCGGACAACATGGAAATTGAAATTCAAGATGACGGGCAAGGGTTCGACCCGGTACGCGCGCTGGAAAAAAATCGCGGCTTGATGGGCATACGGGAACGCGCGCATTTGCTCGGCGGCGCGTTTGAAATCGAATCGGCAAGCGAACGCGGCGCGCGGCTCTTGCTTCGCCTGCCGCTCGAGGGGCGCGTGGCATGACCAAAATTATTCTCGCCGACGACCATCAAGTGGTGCGTCAAGCGCTGCGCCTCTTGTTAGAGACGGCGGGTGACTGGAGCGTGATTGCGGAAACGGGAGATGGGCAGGCGGCGCTGCGCTTGGTCGAGCAACACAAGCCCGACATCTTGATTGCGGACATGCTCATGCCGGGACTTTCGGGACTGGAATTGGCGCGTGCGGCAAAACGCATTTCACCCGCCACGCGCACAATCATCCTTTCGATGTATGACGCGGAAAGTTACGTCGTCGAAAGTATGCAGGCGGGCGCGGCGGGATACGTCTTGAAAAAAAGTTCGGCGCAGGAATTGCTCGCGGCGATTCGGCACGCGCTCGCGGGCAATTTGTATCGCAGCCGCGGAGGGAGCCAAAGCCTGATGCAGGCATACATCGAACGCGCGCATGCCGCGCGCGTCGAGGACCCGGACGCC
>CALMZO010000345.1 GCA_937870825.1 uncultured Chloroflexota bacterium
ACCAGCGCCTATGGTACTCGCGGGGCAACCCGCCGGGAGAGTCGGTCATCGCCCTGAACTTTGCTCTCGTTTTTTTTCCCCTGAGAAAAGGCATTATACTGTTCGTCGAAACATAAATCTTTCGCGACGGGTCCGAACCGCATGTCAGTGATTGTTGGTCCTTTTCGACTTTCCCCAGAGCTCTTTGTCCGCACCAATTTACGGTATCAATGTAGCGAGCAATGCAATGCACGCTGTTGTGAAGAAGGCGTCAGCGCAACACTCTACGAAGTCGCTCGCATCAAGGAACACGCGGACGAAATTCAGCCATATCTGATTGAACCGTACGATTTTTCCAAGTGGGATGTGTCGCGCCCCGCAGACATTGGCACGCCGCTGTTGAACGAAAACAAACCGGGCGAGCAGTGTTGGTTCTTGCGCGCGAACCGGCTTTGTGCATTGCACACCTATGCGCTCGACAAAGCCATACCTGTCGCTTCCATCAAACCATATTTCTGTTTGTTCTTTCCGCTCACCCTCATTGACTTGGATGTGAACGTGACCGAAATCGGTGTGGATGGCAAAGCGTACGACACCTGCCTTGTGCCAAGTGAGCGCGAAGGATACTTGTTCCGCCAATTCGAACGCGAGTTGCGCCGTGTCATTGGTGACGCGCGTTATTTTGAACTCGAACGCCGCTACCCCGATTGAAAAATTTTTGTTTTGCGCGCGTTCTTGTGCTACAATGTTTTCATCGTTGGGGGATCGTCTAATGGCAGGACAGCAGCCTTTGGAGCTGCGTATCGAGGTTCAAATCCTTGTCCCCCAGTTTCAATTTGAGATTTGTGATTTGTGATTTATGATTGATACCAAGCGTGACACAGTTCCGCTTGGTATTTTTTTTCATATCGGTTGCGACGAATGACAACAGAAAATCGAAAATCAAATATCAAAAATCAAAAATCCATCGCCGCCGTGATTCTTGCCGCAGGGCAGGGCACGCGGATGAAATCGAAACGTGCCAAAGTTCTGCATCCGATTGCTGGCAAACCGATGGTCGAATATGCTGTGGACGCGGCAAAATTTGCAGGCGTGGAAAAAATGGTCGTCGTCATTGGCCATCAGGGCGAGCAGGTCCGCGCGGTGTTGGGAGAGAGCGTCGCGTTTGCGGAACAACCGATTCAACAGGGCACAGGCGATGCTGTTAAATGCGCGCGCGCAATATTGGAAAATGACACCGCGCACGTGTTGGTGTTTTACGCCGACATGCCGCTGCTCAAACCGGAAACGATTCGCGCCCTCGTCGAAAAACATCTCGCGACGAACGCGACGCTCACGATGCTGACATTGCTCGCAGACGACAAGATGAATTTTGGACGCATTGTTCGCGACGAAAATGGGCGCGCCGTTCGCATCGTCGAAGAGGTCGAAGCGACGCCGGAACAATTCGCGATTCGCGAAATCAATCCGGGCGTTTATTGTTTCAACGCGGAATGGCTTTGGAAAAATTTGGCGCAATTGAAGCCGTCACCGAAAAAAAGCGAATACTATTTGACCGATCTGTTGGAATTCGCAGTCGCGCAAAACGCGCGCGTCGAAACAGAAACGATTACCGATGTCGCGCAATGCGTTGGCATTAACACGCGCGTTCATCTCGCGCTCGCCGAGAACATCATGCGCGAGCGGATTCGTGAACGTGTCATGTTGAATGGCACAACGTTGCTTGACCCCGCCTCAACATTTATTGATGCGGATGTCGAAATTGGGCAAGACACTGTAATTTTCCCGAACACACATTTGCAGGGCAAGACGCGCATCGGCGCGGATTGTGCCATCGGACCGAACGCGATTGTTTTCGATTCTGTGATTGGCGATGCTTGCGCGATTGGTCCGTCGGTGATTGAATCCGCCACATTGGAAGACCATGTTGAAATAGGACCGTTCTGTCATTTGCGTCCCGGCGCGTATTTGGCGCGGCATGTTCATTTAGGCAATTACGCCGAAGTGAAAAAATCGCGTCTCGGTGAAGGTGTTCACATGGGACACTTTTCGTACCTGGGCGATACGGAAGTCGGCGCGCGTACCAACATCGCGGCGGGAACGATTACGTGCAATTACGACGGCAAGAACAAACATCGCACCATCATCGGCGAAAATGTTTTTATCGGGAGCGATTCGATGCTCGTCGCGCCGTTGACAATCGGCGACAATGCGCGCACGGGCGCGGGCGCAGTCGTCACCAAAGACATTCCTGCCAATTCACTCGCGGTCGGTGTTCCCGCGCGCGTCATCCGCAAAATTGCGAGACAAGAGTAACGCAAGCAAGTTTCTCGTTTCTCGTTTCTCGTTTCTCATAACCTATTTTATCTCTCACTCTCCTCATCGTCTCGCTCTTCGTCGCATGGCTCTGCTCGGCAATTCGCGCCGCCATCCTGACAGTCGAACGCACGCGGGTTGACGACGCGGCAGAGCGCGGCGATACGCGCGCGAAAACACTCCTTGTTGTGCTTGACAATCCGTACCGTTCGCTCGCGCCGGTCAATTTTTTCTACAGTGCGTCATTGATTGGTCTTGCGCTCGCGCTCACCTGGAATGCGTTTGAAACGCATCAAGAAATCAACCCGCGTTTTTCAGAAATTCTTTCTGTGCTTGCCGTTCTGCTCGTCGGCAAGACGATTTTTGATTTCATCGCGACGGCACGCGCGATTTCTATCGCGTTGTTTCTTGCCGCACCGCTTTCGTGGCTCGATACGCTCGCATCGCCAATTCTCAATCTCAACAATTGGCTGACCCGGCTTGCCAAAGGTCCGCGCGCACGCAAAGCACAAACCGACCGCGTGTCACCGGATGACATTCAAATCATCATGGCAGAAGGCGAAGAGCCGCGCAAAATTGAATTGATTGACCCGGATGAACGCGAGATGATTGCGGGCATCATCGAAATGGGTCAGCGGTACGCGAGTGAAATCATGATTCCGCGCCCCGATGTGGTCGCGCTCGATGTCAATTCGACCATTGATAATGCGCTTGAAGTCGCCATCGAGCATGGTCATTCGCGCTTGCCCGTTTATCAAGAAGATATTGACCACATCGTGGGCATCTTGCACGTCAAAGATTTACTGCAAGCGATGCGGCTGCCGCATCAAAATGTAGAATTGCGCGATGTGTTGCGTCCGGTGCATTACGTTCCCGATACCGCACACGCGGATGATATTTTGCGTGACCTGATGCGAAATCGGATTCACATGGCAGTCGTGGTGGATGAATACGGCGGCACATCGGGCGTGTTGACGATTGAAGATGTGATTGAAGAAATCGTCGGCGAAATTCGCGATGAATACGATGCGGCGGAAGAATCACCCTACACGCGCGTCAGCGAAACCGAAGCCATGTTCGACGGCAGTATTTCGGTAAGCGAATTTAATGACGAATTTGGAGTTGAACTTTCAACCGACGAGAGCGACACGCTGGGGGGGCTGGTTTACACGCAAATCGGACGCCTGCCGCGTGTCGGCGACCGGGTCCGCATCGGCAATGTAGAGTTGATGGTTTCTGCAATCAACGGACGACGCATCAAACAGGTGCGCGCCTTAAAATTTCCGCAAGAGCCGCAAATCGCGGCAAGACCACATGAAGAAAATCAATCTCAATAAATTATTGGAACGCGCCCGCGAGGTGCGGGAACGCGCGTACGCGCCGTATTCCAGATATCACGTCGGCGCGGCGTTGTTGTCCACTTCAGGAAAAATGTACACGGGCTGCAATGTCGAAAACGCGTCGTACGGCTTGACCGTTTGCGCCGAACGCAACGCGATTTTCAAAGCAATCTCGGAAGGCGAACGCGAATTTGTTGCGCTTGCGGTGGTGACGGCGAATGGCGGGAGTCCGTGCGGCGCGTGCCGCCAAGTGATTTTTGAATTTATGAATGCCGATGCACCGGTTGCACTCGCGGACGCTTCGCTCGAAAACATTCAAAGCACCACTGTCGGCGCACTCTTGCCCGAGGGCTTTACCCCGCGCAAATTGCGAGAGGGGCAACGACGGAAAAATCGAAAAACGACGCGTTCGTAACCAAATTCTGACCGTCGGCTTGTTCAATCAAAGCATGGTGTTCAACGTTGAATCCGTATGCGAAATGAGCGTACGGATTTTTTATCGAATTTTCGGCGTATCGTTCTGCATGATTTTTGGCGCGCGTAACCCTCGTGTATAATCTTGGTTCGGCTTGCCAAACGAAGGGTTTGGCAACAATTTGTCTGACGCTTTGAAATCATACGAGAGGAAAACCAAACATGCGCGAGCGTCAATATCGAGTTACAGCCATTGTCCTCAAACGCAGCGATGTCGGCGAAGCCGACCGTTTGCTCACGTTACTAACCTTACAACGCGGAAAATTACGCGCCGTCGCCAAGGGCGCGCGCAAACCGTCCGCGCGCAAAACGGGACATGTCGAACTGTTCAACTGCGTCGAATTGCAAATTGCCGTCGCGCGCGAAATTGACATCGTGACGCAAGCGCAGACGCTCGAACCCTTTTTGCGCATGCGCGACGATTTGGACCGTTTGAGTTATGCGTACTATTTTGCCGAACTGGTTGACCGCTTTGTCGAAGAAGAGAATGAAAACGGCAGTGTATACGAATTGATGCTCGACGCACTGCATTGGCTCGAACACACAAAGCATCTTGCGCGCAGTGCACGTTTTTTTGAAATGCAATTGCTTGACGCGCTTGGCTATCGTCCGCAATTGCAGCTGTGCATTCATTCCAAAGAGGAATTGCTGCCGGAAGAAAATTTTTTTTCGCCCGAAGCAGGCGGTATGTTGAAACCGCAGCATCGTGACAATTATCGTGATTCGATTTCCGTTCCCGTGAACGCACTGAAGGTATTGCGCTATTTGCAAAACAGAAATTTTTCCGAAGTCGAGCAACTTAAACTTTCCGCGCAGGTGGAATCTGAATCCGAAGCGATTTTGCATTATTACGTCACGCACCTGCTCGAACGGAATTTGAAATCGGTGGATTTTTTGAACACGCTGAAACACGCGTCGCGGATGGCGAACGGCAGATAGCAGACGACAGCAAATCGTCAAACGTGAAAGGTCAATCGAAAGTCGAAAGTCGAAAGTCGAAAATCTAAAATCAAAAAAAACACATGGCAAAACTAAACATGGAAACCATCGTGTCGCTGTGCAAGCGGCGCGGGTTCATTTTTCAAGGCAGTGATATTTACGGCGGCATCGGCGGCTTTTGGGATTACGGTCCGCTCGGCGTCGAACTCAAGAACAATATCAAACGCGCGTGGTGGCGCGCAATGGTCCAAGAACGCGACGACGTTGTCGGCATTGACGCGGCAATCATTATGAATCCGCTCGTGTGGCGCGCGAGCGGTCACGAAGCGACGTTCACCGACCCGCTTACTGATTGCAAAAATTGTCATCATCGTTTTCGCGCCGACAAAATCAAAGGGTGGGACGAACCCGAAAAAATCGCGTGCCCGAATTGTGGAGTGCGCGGGCAGTTGACGCCGCCGCGCGACTTTAATCTTTTGTTCAAAACAACGGTGGGTCCGGTTGCGGACGAAGGTTCGCTTGCATATCTGCGTCCCGAAACCGCGCAGGCGATGTTTGTGCAATATCGCAATGTGCAAGAGACGACGCGTAAAAAATTGCCGTTCGGTATCGCGCAGCAGGGACGCTCGTTCCGCAATGAAATTGTACACGGCGATTTTATTTTTCGTGACCGTGAGTTTGAACAGATGGAAATGGAATTTTTCGTGAAACCCGGCACGGAAGACGGGTGGCACGATTATTGGAAAGAGACGCGTTTGAATTGGTGGAAGAAAACGCTGCAAGTTTCCGACGAACACATTCGCGTCAAAGTCATTCGCCCCGACCGCACGTACATCGAGGGTCCGGACCCCGACGACGTGAGAACCGAAAAACCCCCGCACTATTCCAAAGGCAATTACGATTTGGAATATCTGTTTCCGATGGGCTGGGATGAAATCGAAGGCATTGCGAGTCGCACGAATTACGATTTGGGCGCGCATCAAAACTTGAGCGGCAAAGACCTCTCGTACTTTGACGACGAGACGAAAGAGAAATTTATTCCGTATGTTGTCGAACCCGCGATGGGTGTCGAACGCTGCTTTCTCGTCGCGCTGCTGGAACATTACCGCGAAGAACAAGTGAAAAATGAAAAACGCGTCGTCTTGAAATTTCCGTACGCGCTCGCACCGTACAAAGCCGCCGTGTTTCCGCTTTTGCGTAATCGCCCCGAACTCGTGGAAATGGCGCGCAATCTTACGCGCGATTTGAAAACGGAAATGATGGCAACGTACGATGATACGGGCGCCATCGGCAAACTCTATCGCCGTCAAGACGAAATCGGCACGCCGTTCTGCATCACCGTTGATGTGCAATCGCTCGACGACCATCAAGTCACCATCCGCGACCGCGATTCAATGGAGCAAGTGCGCGTGGATATTTCACAGGTGAAGGGGTGGTTGGTGGAACGTGTAAGGTAGGAAAGAGGAAATGATGAGCAATCTCGTAATTGAACGCGATACGTTGATTCAAATGATGGAAGAGTGGTTAAATCAATTGCGCGTCGCGCCAAGTGACCGCCTGCAAGTAATGGTTTCAGAGGACGCGATGGTGATTCGTCCACAATCCGCCGAACACGCGGAATTGGACGAATGGCTCGACCAAGTGACGCGCCAGTATGACAGCGTGTTTCGGCGGCTAGCCGTTTCATAAATGATTTATCTTGAACTGGATGGGGTGCTGCGAATCCACGAACGCATGATTGTTCAATACGGCGGCTCATTTGGAATTCTCAATCAAGGCGCGCTCGAATCTTCGCTTGCGGCTCCGCAGCAAACAATGTTCGGTAAAGACCTGTATCCCGATATAGCATCGAAAGCGGCAATCCTTTTTTTTCTCCTCGTAAAGAATCACGCGTTTATGGATGGAAATAAACGAACCGCGTTCGCGTGTTTGATTCGTTTCCTAAATGTGAATGGCTACCCGCTGAATGTAACAGAGGACGAACTTTACCAATTTACAATGGATGTAGCGACATCAGTAGTTGATAAAGAGCAGGTGACAGAATGGATACGTCAGCAAATTTCGCAGAGATAGTATTCGACCAGAGAATTTGAATTCAAGATTGAAATCATTTTTATCGGAGGAATTACAAATGCCAGTCAAAACAAAAAAATCAATGGCGATGAAGCCAAACGGCAAGACCAGCAAAGCAGCTGTGAAAAAGTCCGCGCCAAAATTGCTCGCGAGCAAAAACGGTAAATCGAAAATCGAAAATCAAAAATCGAAAATTACCAAGTGGGTGTGGTTGTCCAAAGACGGCAACCGCGACATGCGCGATTTGCTTGGCGGCAAAGGCGCGGGACTTGCCGAAATGACCAACGCGGGTTTGCCCGTGCCGCCCAGTTTCACCATCACTACCGAAGCGTGCAATTGGTACAGCGCGCACGGCAATCAATTCCCGAAAGGGATGTGGGACCAAGTTCTCGACGCCATCAAGAAAACGGAAAAAGCGGCGAACAAAAAATTTGGCGACGCGAAAAATCCACTACTCGTATCCGTTCGTTCGGGCGCAAAATTTTCCATGCCCGGCATGATGGACACCGTTCTCAATCTCGGTCTCAACGATGTCACGATGCAAGCGCTCATCGCGCAGACGGGGAACGAACGTTTTGCGTATGACGCCTATCGCCGTTTCATTCAAATGTTCGGGCGCATCGTCATGGGCATCGAGGCGAAAAAATGGGACGCGATTCTCGATGCTGCCAAAGAACACAAGGGTACGAAACTCGACACGGACCTCGACGCGAATGATTTGAAAGAGGTTGTCGCGCGATACAAAGAATTGTATAAAAACGAATTGGGCGAAGAATTTCCCCAAGACCCGTACAAGCAACTCGAACTCGCCATCAAAGCCGTGTTCGGTTCGTGGATGGGCAAACGCGCGATTGATTATCGCCGCTTGAACAAAATCCCTGACAATCTCGGCACTGCCGTGAATATCTGCACAATGGTTTTCGGCAACATGGGCGACGATTCGGGAACGGGCGTCGCGTTCACGCGCAATCCGTCAACGGGCGAAGATGTATTGTACGGCGAATTTCTCATCAACGCGCAAGGCGAAGATGTCGTCGCGGGGATTCGCACGCCGATGCCCATCGCGCAAATGAAAGAGCGCATGCCCGACATGTACGACCAATTCCGCAAAATCGCGCGGCAAATGGAAAAACATTATCGCGAGATGCAAGATTTAGAGTTCACCGTCGAAAAAGGCAAACTCTATATGCTGCAAACGCGCACCGGCAAACGCACGGCAGCGTCCGCTGTAAAAATTGCGGTGGATATGGTGAATCAAAAACTCATCACCAAAAAAGAAGCGGTGCAGCGCATTGACCCGATGCACGTTGTGCAGTTGCTTGCGCCGCGTTTTGATGAACAAGACAAAGCGGCGGCGAACGCGCGCGGCGATTATCTCGCGAGCGGCATCAACGCGTCGCCAGGCGCGGCAACAGGCGTCGCGGTGTTCGACCCCGACACGGCGGCGGAATGGGCAAAAGAGGGCAAGGCGGTTATTCTGGTACGCTATGAAACCGCACCCGACGATGTTCACGGCATGTACGCGTCGAAAGGCATCCTCACACAACACGGCGGCGCGACCAGTCACGCGGCGGTCGTCGCGCGCGGCGCGGGTCTGCCCTGTGTCGCGGGGTGCGAAGAAATTCACGTCAACGAAGCCGCGAAAAAATTCAGCGTGAACGGGCGCGAAATTTCGCAAGGCGATTTTGTTTCAATTGACGGGACGACAGGACAGGTGTACGCGGGAAAAATTTCAACCATCAATCCCGACTTTGAAAAAGAGGTCGAACTGCAAACGATTCTCGGATGGGCGGACGAATTCCGTCGCTTGCAAGTTTGGGCGAACGGCGATTATCCGCGCGATGCAGTGCGCGCCCGCGCGTTCGGCGCACAAGGCATTGGTCTCTGCCGCACCGAGCATATGTTTTTTGAGACAGAACGCTTGCCGATTGTGCGGGCAATGATTTTGGCAAAAGACGCACAAGAACGTCAACCGTTCCTCGACCAACTCTTGCCGATTCAGCGCGGCGACTTTTACGGCATTCTCGAAGCGATGGACGGACTGCCGACGGTGATTCGCTTGATTGACCCGCCGCTGCACGAATTCTTGCCGCCGTTTGAAGAGTTGTTGACCGATGTGACGAAACTGAAACAGGAAATTCGTTACATGGAACGCGAGAGTGTTGACTCTTCTTTCCAGAAAAACGAACTCGCAGAAAAAGAAAAAATGCTTCAGGCGGTGGTATCCTTGCGCGAAGCAAATCCGATGCTCGGCTTGCGCGGGTGTCGTCTCGGCATCACGATGCCCGAAATTACGAAAATGCAAGTGCGCGCGATTTTTGAAGCCGCGTGCCAATTGAAAAAAGAGGGCAAAGATCCGCGTCCCGAAATCATGATTCCGCTCGTCGGCAACGTGAATGAATTGAAAAATCAAAAAGACATTCTCGAACCCGAAGCGCACGCGGTCATGCAAGAGCAGGGTGTCGAGCTGGAATATAAATTCGGCACGATGATTGAAATTCCGCGCGGCGCGTTGACGGCAGGGAAAGTTGCCGAGTTTGCGGAATTCTTTTCCTTTGGCACGAATGACCTCACGCAGACGACACTCGGTGTTTCGCGCGATGATGCAGAACGCTCGTTCCTGCAAAAATATGTGGACATGAAAATTCTCACGGCAAATCCATTCCAGGAATTGGACCGCGAAGGTGTGGGACAACTCATGGACATGGCAGTACAAGCAGGACGCACAACGCGCAAGGATTTAGAAGTCGGCATCTGTGGGGAACACGGTGGCGACCCGAGTTCGATTGAATTCTGCAACATGATTGGACTCGACTATGTTTCCTGTTCGCCGTTCCGCGTGCCGGTGGCGCGGCTCGCGGCAGCACAGGCAGCGTTGGGGCAGGTAACAAAAGACAAGTAACGTAAGGCAAGGTGACGGCGCAGAAACTAGTTTCTGTGCCGTCAACATAATCTATGTACACCAAAAAAATTTCTATCACAATGATGGTCTGCGCGATGTTCGCAGTCATCGTCGCGTGCAGCGCGCCGGCAACATCCTCCTCGAC
The DNA here is from genome assembly GCA_937870825.1 of uncultured Chloroflexota bacterium. GTDB lineage: Bacteria > Chloroflexota > Anaerolineae > UBA4142 > SHND01 > SHND01. The sequence continues at coordinate 10,169 of CALMZO010000345.1, forward strand.
CACGTCATCCCAAACATTGCCCCTCGAAATTTCTGTACAAGACGCAGCCAAATTACGCGACGAAGGCGCGTTCATTCTCGACGTGCGCGAGCCATCCGAATGGAACGAGTTTCATATTCCGGACGCGACGTTGATTCCTTTGGGACAACTCAAAACGAGCGGGTCCCAAGTTCCAAAAAATAAACCCATCGTCGTCGTGTGTCGTTCCGGCAATCGCAGCGCAACCGGACGTAACATTTTAAAGGACTTGGGTTTTACCAACGTGACCAGCATGAAGGGCGGCATGATTGATTGGCGCAACGCCGGGCTGCCGACAGTGAGCGGACCCTAACAAAGAGGCAGGCAATTCATCGCCTGCCTCTTTTGATTTATAACTCACGTTACGCCGTAACGACTTGTGGCGAGGTTTTCAAACGCGAAGCGACGCGAATCGAAACGAATTCACGCGAATTTTTAGAATTTTCGTGCAGATTCGCGTTTCTGTCTCTGCACACTATCGTTGTTTATATTGGTCATACGTAATCAGTTATAACGTATTCACAAGGAGGCGTACATGTTTTTAGGTCTCATTCCCGCGCAGGAAGCGCAACTCGCATTCGATTTGTTGTTTGCAGCGATACTGGGCGGGTTGATTGGACTCGAACGCGAATACAATCAGCGTCCTGCCGGACTACGCACGCTCATTCTAGTTTCTGTCGGCGCGGCGTTGTTTGCGGCAGCAGCAACGTTCGCGTTCGGTGACAAGAGTGACGGTGCTTCGCGCATCATTGCCAACATTGCCGTCGGCATCGGATTTCTTGGCAGCGGCGTTGTGTTGAAACAAGATGATTCGGTCACGGGCTTGACCACGGCGGCGAGCATTTGGGCGGTCGCGGCAATTTCCATTGCCGTGGCAATGAACATGTATTTTCTTGCCGTTGTTGCGGAATTGATTGTGTTGGTCACACTCTTTGTGCTGCGGAGGTTTGAGGAAAAGACGCTCAAGTCCAAGCCAAACGAGTAGACGATTTTGTCGTTTTTTCGGTGGACGAATTATTGCAACGCGCCTAAAATTCTTGGCATGATGGAATTGTCCAAGTCTCTGACCCGCGCCGAAATGGAACGCGCGTTTTATACCAAAGATGCAAGTTACGACGGCGTATGCTTTGTCGCCGTGAAAACGACAGGGATTTTTTGTCTGCCCTCGTGTCCGGCAAAACCAAAACGCGAGAATGTGGAATTTTTTCTGTCTGCGCGTCAAGCGATTTTCGCCGGCTATCGTCCTTGCAAACGCTGTCATCCGCTCGATGTCCACGGCGCGCCGCCGCCCTGGGCGAAAGCGTTGATGGAACGCGTCGAAAAAATTCCCGACGAAAAAATTACCGCGCGCGAAATGGCGAGCATGGGCGTGACGCCCGAACGCGCGCGGCGCTGGTTTCTCGAACATTACGGTATGACGTTCGCGGAATGGCGGCGCGGAAAACACCTTGCGGAAGCCTTTACACAAATTCGCAACGGCGAACCGCTCGATGATGTCGTGTTTGCGAACGGCTATGAATCGCACAGCGGGTTCCGCGACGCGTTTGCAAAAACGTTTGGCGCTGCGCCGATGCGCGCACGAGGCAAAGATTACATCGCCGCGCAATTTATCGAATCGCCGCTGGGTCCGCTGCTCGCCGCCGCGACGCGCGAAGCGGTTTGCTTTCTCGAATTTTCGGACCGCCGCATGTTGGAATTCAATTACAAACAAATTCGCAAACGGTTCGGCTTGCCGATTCTGCCGACGACGAACGACGCATTGGAAAGACTGCGCGCAGAGTTGGATTGTTATTTTCAAGGCAAGCTCGCTGGCTTGCCGGCACCAAAGTTTTCGACGCGTCTTGCGCTGAACGGTACACCGTTTCAAGAACGCGTGTGGAACGAGCTGCAAGAAATTCCGCACGGCGCAACAATTTCGTACGAACAACTCGCGCACAACATCGGGCAACCGACTGCCGTGCGCGCCGTCGCCCGCGCGAATGGTTCCAATCGCATCAGCATCCTTATTCCGTGTCACCGCGTCATCGGCAAAGACGGCGAACTCACGGGCTACGGCGGCGGGCTGTGGCGCAAACGCTTGTTGTTGGAATTGGAACGAACGGGGCAATTCCCGTAAACACTGTAGGGGCGAGTCAGGACTTTCCCCTACGCAAGGTGCAAAATGACGCGCATCAATTCTGATGCGCGTTTTTTTTTGTATCTGCGATACGCAATTTGCTATCCCCGCTTTTCCCATTTCGCAGGGTGTGCGTCACGATGTTGGGCGAATGAATTCACCACTACAAAAACGCGAAACCTGCCTCTGCAGGTTGGGGATTCAGTGTGCGGAGGCACACTTGCGTCTTCGTTGCCGCTATTTCTAATCGCCTGTCGCGCTACCCAAAACTTTGACGCGCACCCCATTTCGCATAGTTGCTTGACAAACATCTGTACTAGTGGCAATATCCCAAGTCAATCCACATTGGACATTGCACAACCTTCATTGTCCGGTGAGCATTGTGAATTCTTTCTTCGCTTATGTCTGTCGTTGACGAAATCAAGCAAAAACTCGACATTGTGGACCTGGTTTCGCAGACCGTAAAATTGCGAAAATCGGGAAGGTCGTACGCGGGGTTGTGTCCGTTTCATTCGAACACGCGCACGCCCGCGTTTTACGTTTTTCCCGAAACGCAGACGTGGCATTGTTTTGGCGCGTGCGGCATGGGCGGCGATATTTTTACGTTCGTGATGAAAAAGGACAATGTGGATTTTGGCGACGCGCTCAAGATGTTGGCGGAACGCGCGGGTGTGCAACTGCATCGCGAATCGGGCGACACATCCAACGTAAAACGGCTCATCGAAATCAATCAAACCGCCGCCGCGTATTTTAATTATCAACTCAAGCATCACGCCGAAGCCGAACGTGTGCGCGCGTATGTACAGAAACGCAAAATCAATGCCCAGTCCATCGAAAATTTTCAAATTGGCTACGCGCTCAACTCGTACAACTCTTTGCTCGAACATTTGAAAACGAAAGGATTCAGCGTCCAAGAAATTTCAAGCGCGGGCTTGGCTTCTTCAAATGAAGATGGACGCGTGTGGGACCGTTTTCGCGGACGCTTGATGTTTCCCATCCGCAATCGGCGCGGGGAATATATTGCGTTCGGCGCGCGCGCGCTGAGTGATGACCAGCAGCCGAAATATCTCAATTCGCCCGATTCGCCGATTTTTTCCAAAAGCGATACGCTGTACGGACTCGATTTTGCAAAGGATGAAATTCGCCGCGAAAATCTCGCCATTATTGTCGAAGGGTACACCGATGTCGTCGTCGCGCATCAAGAAGGTTTCAAAAATGTGGTCGCCTCGCTCGGCACGGCGCTGACGGAAAAACAATTGTCGCAATTGGCGCGGCTCACAAAACGGTACGCGCTCGCACTCGACGCGGACGAAGCGGGCGCGGCGGCGACGGAACGCGGCTTGAATTTGGCGCGGCAAGCCTTGTCGTACAAAAACGCGCCCGTGCCCGTCGGACCCGGCCTTATTGCCTTCAAAGACCGGCTCGACGCGGAACTTTTGATTTTGGAAATGCCGCAGGGGCGCGACCCCGACCAAGTGATTTTGGAAAATCCCGAATCGTGGCGCGCGCTCGTGCAAAACGCAACGCCTTTGCTCGACTATTATTTCAATGTCCAAGCGCGCGATGTGGATTTGAATAGCGCGCAAGGAAAATCGGAACTCGCAAAACGATTGCTGCCGATTATTGCGCAGGTCAAAGACACTGTGCAGCGCGCGCATTACGCGCAAGAATTGGCGCGACGCACGCGCTCGGACGAACGTATTATCTTGGAACAATTGAACGCGTTGGATAAACCGGATGCGCCCGTGCGCGTGAACAAGGTTGTGCGGGATTTACCAAACAAGCCGAACGCCGCGCGGTATGATGAATATCTTCTCGTGTTACTTTTGCGCGAACCGGAACTCTTGTCCGAAATTGAATTTTTGAGTGTTGAGGATTTTGACCAACCCGATACACGCGCGTTGTATCAAGAGATTTTAGAGTATGGCGCGCGCGCCATTTCGTTTGACGTGGACGCGTTCATGGAATCGCTCGACGAGGTTGCGCGCGAAACAGGGGAGCGTTTGCGTGATGCGTCAAAGCGAATACAATTCAACCCGAACGACGCGCCGCGCGAACTGCAAGCCGCCGCGTACCGTTTGCAATTGCAGCGGTATCAGAACGAATTGATGCAATTGCGGTATTTGTTGACCGAAGCCCCTTTGGAAGAGCAGCAAGAGTTGACCCAACGCGTATTTCAGGTGAGTGGACTCGTCGCGCAAACGAAACGCGCGCTCGAGGCGCGCACCCTGCTCAAGTCTAATTTTTCGCCGCAACGTTCTTTGTAATTACGCTTCTGCCTTGACATGTCCAAGAAACCCTTAAACTCCGCAAAGAAATCGCGCAACGGTGAACACGCAATCGAAAACAATGCCCAACCGTTGTTGACCATCGTCACGGATTTGTCCGTGCCTGCCGACGCGCCCGAACCGCCCGATATGGACGCGATGTTGGACCGTCTCGTCCGCTTGGCGGGCGCGAAGAAACGGCTCACCGTCGAACAAGTCCGCCGCGAATATCCTGACACGGAAGATGACCCGGGTTTGCTCGCGGACTTGCAGCAGTTGTTGGCGGATGTTCACGTCACACTCGATTTGGGTGACCAGGACAATGGCTTGCTGCAAGAAGAAGAACCGCCGATTATTGTCGAACACGTCGAGACGGAAGCGGGCAGCGACCCGGTGCGAATGTATTTGCGCGAGATTGGTCGCGTCCCACTTTTGAATTCGGCAGAGGAAGCGCATCTTGCCGCGACGATGCAAAAGGGCTTGCACGCGGTCGAACTCTTGAAAAAACCGAACCTGGATGCCAAAACAAAACCGCGTCTTCAATCGGACGTGGTGCAAGGGGAAATCGCGCGCCGCAAACTTGCCGAAGCGAATCTGCGCCTCGTCGTCAGTGTCGCAAAACGCTACATCGGACGCGGCATGTCCTTTCTCGATTTGATTCAAGAGGGCAACATCGGACTTTTGCGCGCGGTGGAAAAATTTGACCACAGCAAAGGTTTCAAATTTTCGACGTACGCAACGTGGTGGATTCGCCAAGCGATTTCGCGCGCCATCGCCGACCAAGCGCGCACAATTCGCATTCCCGTTCACATGGTCGAGACGATTAATCGGCTGCTGCGCGTGTCGCGTCGTCTGCAACAAGAATTGGGACGCGAACCCGATTCCGAAGAAATCGCGCTCGAGATGGAAATTCTCACGCCCGATGAACGCACTGCGATTCTGGAAGCGCGCGGCACGGACGACCCGCTCGACCCGCTTCTCGACCGCAAACTCAAACGCGCCGCCGCGAAAATTCGACGCATTTTGAAAATTGCCCAGGAACCGATGTCGTTGGAGATGCCGATTGGGAGCGAGGACAATTCGTCGCTTGGCGATTTTATCGAGGACGAGTCGGTGCCGGGACCTGTTGACCAAGCATCGCGACAATTATTAAAAGAACAAATGCAAGATGTCCTCGAAGGGTTGAGTGACCGCGAACGCAAAGTATTGGAACTGCGCTTTGGTCTGCAAGACGGACGCACGCGCACGCTCGAAGAAGTAGGCCAAGAATTTGGCGTGACGCGCGAGCGCATCCGCCAAATCGAAGCAAAGGCGCTGCGAAAACTGCGGCATCCGATACGGAGTCGCAAGTTGAGAGATTATTTGGGGTAATTTTTGACGAGACAAGACTTTTGTATATAATTTCTCACGCAAGTTCACATTCCGCGATAGCTCAATCGGCAGAGCGAGCGGCTGTTAACCGCTTGGTTGGACGTTCAAGTCGTCCTCGCGGAGCTGCCAAACAGAAAATTCGCAAGCATCTCGCTTGCGAATTTTCTTTTGCGCCTCAGCTATTCATGTCCTCTTCAATCGCTTCCGCTGAAACCGAATCCAAGTCCTCGATTTGGCGTTCGCTTGTCATTCTCCTTTTCGCGCGCACGGTTTTGGATACGGGATTTCGCGCGGCGTATGCGTTTCTCCCTTTCATCGCGGCGAATCTCGGCGTGCCTGTCGCAAGCGCGGCGGCGATTGTCCAGGTCAGAAATCTCACCGGATTTTTGTCGCCGCTGTTTGGTCCGTTGTCTGACCGTTATGGTCGTCGCGTGATGATGTTGATTGGTTTGACGTTTGCGGCGACGATGGGTGTCGCGATTTATTTTGTCGCGTCGTTGTGGATGGCGATTGTGGTGATGACGTTGATGGGGCTTGGTACGATTTTGTTTGTCCCCGCGCAGCAGGCATTTCTCGGCGACAATGTGCCGTACGCGCAGCGCGGGCGCGTGATGGCGTTGGCGGAAATTGCTTGGTCGGTGGCGGCAATTGTGGGTTTGCCGCTCGTCGGAATTTTGGTGCAGACCCAAGGGTGGCGCGTCGGGTTTGTGGCGATTGGAGTTTTCGCGGCGTTGGCTTTGGGGTTGATTTTTTTCGCGCTGCCGCATGAAAAACGAAATGTAGAACATGCCGCGCGCGCAATTGGCGGTTCGTATCGTGAAGCCTTGCGCGCACCGATGGCGTTTGCCGTGATTGCATCCATCGCGCTGCTCGCGGCGACGAACGAATTAATCAACATCAATTTTGCCGCGTGGCTGAATACGAGTTTTGGTTTTGATGCGGTCACGATGGGCGTCGTCGGCGCGGCAATCGGGGGCTCGGAATTTGCGGCGCAATTGGTTGTCGCCGCGTTTGTTGACCGCCTGGGAAAATGGAAAATGGTCAGCGCCGGTCTGGTTGTTGGAGGCATCGCGTATTTGGCGCTTCCGTTCATGGGCACGAACGCGTTGTGGGGAACGGGCGGGTTGGTGTTGGTGTTTTTTCTGTTTGAATTGGCGATCGTGGCGGCATTGCCGTTGATTACAGAAGTTGCGCCGAACGCGCGCGCAACGTTGTTGTCGCTCGGTGTCGCGGGATTTTCGCTCGGACGCGCGGCGGGTTCGTTTATCGGTCCTGCGGTGTACACCAGTTTCGGATTTGGCGCGGCGAGTTTGGTCGCGGCGGCGGGAATATTTCTCGCGTGTGTGATTTGGTTTTTGTTTGTACGCGAACACACGCACGAGTAAGCTTTTTGGTAAAATGGACTCGTAGCATGTCAGAAAAGAATTTCTACATCGCCATTGAAGGCGTCATCGGCGTCGGCAAGACGACGCTCGCGCGGCTGTTGAAACCGTTGTTTGACGCGCAGGTGTTGTTGGAAGTGTTTGAAGAAAATCCGTTTCTCGCGCGGTTTTATCAAGACCGTGAACGGTATGCGTTTCAAACGCAAACCTTTTTTTTGCTGAGTCGTTACCAGCAGCAGCACGAAGCGATTCCGCTTGCGCTCGCACAACACAATCTCATCAGCGATTACACCTTTGATAAAAATAAAATTTTTGCGCGGCTCACGCTGGTTGGCGATGAATTGGACATGTACGAACGCGTGCAGGACACGCTCGGCGCGCGGATTCCGCTGCCGGACTTGATTGTGTATTTGCGCGCGGAGGTCGAAAATTTGATGACGCGCATTGCAATTCGTGACCGCAGCTACGAACGCACAATGGACCGTGAATACATTGCGGCGCTGGCGAACGCGTATGACGCGTACTATGCAAACTATGCCGCCTCGCCTGTTCTGAAAATCGAGACGGACGCGCTCGATTATGTGTCGCGGCAAGAAGACTTGACGCGCGTCGCGGAAATGATTCGCGCGAAATTGGCGCAAGGTCCGGTGCAAGAGAGATTGTTATAGACTCAAGACGAACGACCAAGGACGAATGCCCTTCATCCTTGGTCCTGCGTCCTCCGTCGTATGAAACACTATCTCGTGGTTGCGGGCAACATCGGCGTCGGCAAGTCCACCCTGGTAAAATTTTTGCACGAACGGTTGGGCTGGGAACCCTTTTACGAAGCGGTGGTGGACAATCCGTATCTCGCGGATTTTTATGCCGATATGCCGCGTTGGGCATTTCAATCGCAGATGTTTTTTCTCACGCGGCGGTTGCATGCGCATCATCAGCTGTTGATGCGTCCCGGTGTCGTCGTACAGGACCGCAGCGTGTACGAAGACGCGGAAATTTTTGCGCGCAATTTGTATTTGCAAAAACGGATGAGCGAACGCGATTACGCGACGTACTCGGATATGTACGAGGTGTTGAAATTGTTTTTGCCGCCGCCGCATCTCGTCGTGTATTTGCAGGCGTCCGTCGAAACCTTGTTGAAACGGATTCAACTGCGCGGACGTGAGTATGAAAAAAACATCGAACCCGCGTACTTGAGCGATTTAAATCAATTGTACCAAGAGTGGACGGACAATTTCAATCTCGCGCCCGTGCTGACCGTCCCGGCAGACCGTTTGGATTTTGTGCAAGAAAATCGAGACTTGGAATTGATATTGGGCAAGATTCAACAAAAGTTGCGCGGCGAACAGTACGTGTTGTTTGAATAGCTTGCCGCACCTACGGCGAGAGTTCGGCTTCGAGCTCGAGAAAGACCTGTGTGACGAACGGGTCAAAGTGAATTCCGCTCATCGTGCGGATGTATTCACGCACGCGTTCCTGATTCCACGCCTTGCGGTACGGACGGTTCGAGCGCAGCGCATCCCAAACATCCACCACGGTAAAGATGCGCGCGGCGAGCGGGATTTGTTCGCCCTTTAACCCGCGCGGATAGCCGCTGCCGTCCCAGCGTTCATGGTGACAGTACGGAATGTCCAACGCCGGACGCAAGTACTTGATAGGATATAACATTTCATACGCGTACGTGGGATGCTTTCGCATCAGTTCCCATTCTTCCGGCGTGAGCCGTCCCGGCTTGAAAAGGATGCTGTCCGGAATGCCCATCTTGCCGATATCATGCAAAAGCGCGCCGCGCCGTACATGTACCAGCTCTTCGTCACTAAATCCCAAAAGTCGCGCCAGCCGTTCGCTCAGCTCGGTGACGCGGCGCGTATGCCCCTCTGTTTCGCGGTCTCGCAAATCCAACGCGCGTGACCAGCCCTTGATGGTGGCGTCGTACGCCAAGCCCAATTCTTGGTTTGAACGCTGCAAAGACTCAAACAGTTCGGTATTGTCAATGGCAATCGCGGCTTGTTTTGCCAGCGCTTCAAGGAAATCGAGCCACTCGGCGTCCGTCGCAAGCGGCGCACGATGAAAAATTTCCAATACGCCAAGCACTTTGCCTTTTGCAATTAACGGTGCGCCATAGTACGCGACGAACCCTTCCTTTGCAGGAACGTCTCCGCGCCCGAACGTGCTGCCTGCTTCGGCAAGATTTGGTATCACCACAATGCGCCGTTCCATCGCCGCGCGTCCTGCCAGGCTTTCGCCCACGCGGAACATTGTCTGCTCACTCCTTCGGGACGAAAACCCCAGCCCGGCGGCATACGTGAGAAATTGGGTATACGAATTGACCAACAAAATATCTGCCGCATCCACGCGCAGCTGCAGAATGACTTGCTCGAGCAAAATGTTGAGCGTTATTGGCAGGTTGAGAATGGAACTGATGGATGCGTCAATGGCTTTCAGCGCGACGAGCCGTTCGAGCCGACGTTCCGTCTGCATTTGCAGACGGGTACGGTGAATCGCGTTGCCCGCGATTTCCGCAATTGTGCCAAGCAACTGCACCTGGCTTTCGGGGGTGTCGCGAGGTGACGGCACAGCAACGCAAAGAACCCCGATTACTTGCTGCAAAGTCCGAATCGGCACGCACACCCCGCCCCAATGCCGTGGTAACCTGGCGCGCAGGTCTGCCAGAACGAGTGGGTCCGTCCCAAGCTCTTTTGAGGCGTACGGTTCGCCGGTGCGAAACACGCTGCCGAGGATTCCTTCACCGGGTTCAACCGGTGGTTCATCCAGTTCTTCTATCCAGCCCCGCGCAATCGCGTTGTGCAGTTTCCCGTCCTGCTCTTGGTAGAGCCAGATGCCCCCCGCGTTGCTTGCCATAACCTTCAAGGTCTCATCGAGCAGAGAGGGCAACATCTCTTCCACCGTGCGCGCCCCACGCAAGCGTTTGGATATTTGATTGACCGCTTCGAGTTCGGCAAGGCGGTGATGCGTCTGTTCCGAGAGATGCGCGTCATGCACTGCGCTCGCGGCTTGAGAGGCAAAAAGGGAAAGCAGCCGTTGGTCGGCTTCGGTGAATTTTCGTGTGGACGGCGCCAGTTCTGCCAAAATGATCGTGCCGATTAATTCTCCGCCGTACAGCATCGGCACACAAATCGCGGTGGTCAACGGCGCATCGGCAAAGCGGGGCGAACGTTTCTCCCAGTTTGCATAATCGTCAACAATGATTGTTTCGCGCGCCAGCGCGGCGCGTCCCGCAATCCCTTCTCCCAATTCCACGCGCGTCCCGGTGGGGTGTCCGAGCCCTGTGATGCTGATGAGCTCGAGATTGCCGCGTGTGGCGTCATACAAATAGATTGAACCAAACGGCACGGCAAAAAGTTTCAATGCGCGTTCCAGGATGGTATTCAAAATAGCCTCAAGCGAAGATTGCGCCGCAAGATCGCGTGCCGTCTCGTACAGCGCGGCAAATTCATCCGCGCGCTGCCGCGCCTGGTCGAGGAGGCGCGCGTTCAAGGCGCGTTGCTCCTGTTCCGCTTGCTCGATATGTTTGCGCGCGGTAATGTCCGTGAGGAACCCTTCAAAATACAAAAGTTCTCCATGCCCGCCAAAAACCGCGCGCGCGCTATCGGATACCCAAATCTTGGTGCCGTCCTTGCGATACGCTTCGTATTCGAGGTTGTGAACCTCGCCCGCTTCCTGCATCAGTTGCATAAAATGCTCGCGTTGCTTGGGGTCAACATAGCACTGGATGGCGAGGTCTGAAATCGCGGTCGTGAATTCGGAAGGTGAAGCGTAGCCGAGAAGGTGTGCCAGCGCCGGATTGACATTCAACACGCGCCCATCGGGCGTGCTTTGATAAATCCCTTCGACTGCGTTTTCAAAAATGGCCCGATACTTTTGTTCGGCGATGCGCAGTGCGGTCTCGACTTGTTTGCGTTCCACGGCAATCCCCGCGATATTTGTCGCGAGTTCGATGAGGTGTTCTTCAGCGGATGTGGGCGCGCGCGGTTCGCGGTAATACATTGCGAATGAGCCAAGCACTTGACCGCTGTGGGAAAAAAACGGTGTTGCCCAACACGCGCGCAAGTCGTAGGTCAGCGCCCGCGCGCGATATTTATCCCAAAGCGGGTCTTGGAGAATGTCGGTCGCGATAACAGGTTTGCCCAAAAACATCGCAGTGCCGCACGAACCCGCACGCGGTCCAATTTCAAGACCGTCAATGCTCTGCGTATACGCGCGGGGCAAAGTTGGAGCCGCGAAATGGCGAAGGTGTTTTCCATCCTGGTCGAGCAGCACCACCGAACACAACAGTCCTTGCGCCTGTTGTTCGATGAGCAGAGCCAGTTGCGTGAGTGTATCTTGTAAAGGCGCGCTCCTCGCAATCCCCTCGAGGATTTCATTTTGCCCGGCGCGCAGTTTTTCTGCCGTCTGGCGTTCAAGGAGCAGATGAATGCGGTCCAGGGTGACCGCCATGTGACTTGCAATCGCAGCAAGATACTCCAGCTCGGCAGGTGTGGGTGCGTGAACCCCTTCCTCGCCAAAAGTGCCTGTGCCCATCGTGCCAAGATGCCGGTCGAACAAAAGGATGGGAATATTGATAATGGTGCGAATGCCCAACACGTTCACGATGACTTTGTCTGTGCGTTCATCTGTGCGCGCGTCCTCAACGACAACCGTGTGGGTTGCCTCGGCGATTTCCTCCAACATGCGGTCTCCGCGGATCGTGAGGATGGTCAATTCCTCCACTGCCGGTTGCGCGCTTTGCCCGCGCGCAAGGAGCGCACGAAACGATTCCTTATCTGGGCTCATTAGATACACCCACAAGTTTTGATAACCGGTAACACTCTTGACTTGATTGAGAGCGGCTTCAAGTGCTTGGGCGTAAGTTTGGGCGCGTTCCAATTCTTGGGATAATTGCAAAAGTGACCGGGAATGCTGCTCGCGCAGTTGGAGGTCACGCTCGACCAGCTCCCGACGGGCAATGTCTTGCTGCAATTGTTGACTTGCAGCAATGGAACGGCGCAGTGCGCGCGAAAAGATTGCCGCGCCAACGACAAGCAACATGGTGACCACGGCGAGGTCCAGTGTGGCAATGACCAGATAGCGAGTGATGTCCTCACGGGGGAGTGGGGTGAGCCACAGTTGAATCCCGAGCAAGGTCATCACGAGGAGCAGTGCCGCGACCCCCGCTCGCGGGCGAATGAACAGGGTGGCGGTGATGACAGGAACAATCATGAGAAGCGGAATGGGGGCGTTTTCGCGCACAGACCCGGTAGGGACAGACGCGAGCGCGATGGCGAACGAAGACCAAACGACAAACAAGATTGCGCCCAAGACCGTGCCGCGCCGGTTGAGCCACCACGCCAGTGCGCAGAACGCGATTCCCGCGATGGCAATGCTCGTGACCGCCGTGTCGCTTTGGATGAAATAGACCGCCGTCACGGTGGAAACAAGAATCATTCCCACGCTAACGGCGGCAAAGCCGCGATTCAGTACGCGGCGCAGCGGGTCGTCGGTGCGGATATAGGTCAGCCAAGCCCACAGTTTGCGGGCGCGGGCAGCAACTCCGATTTTTTTATATGGCTGACGGAACGGGTTGCATAGGTTGGAGGCGCTATGGCGAGGCATGCCGGGTCTCTACAACACTTGGAATACCACACTATTCATTTGAAATGCAATAGGACAAGAATGATGGTCCGCCCGTGGGCGAACCGTTTTGGGAGAGAGGGATTGTGGAAATGATAGCGGTAGCGCCTGTTCGCCACAATTATACTGCCTGTGGTAATATATTCAAGTCTCGTTCCTCACAGGTCCCCAACGACACATATGCAGCTATTTCAAAAACACAAGCGCAAAATTCTCGGCTCGATTCTGTTCGCAGTCATCGTGTACGCGGTGCTGTTATTTGTTGCAGATACCAGCAACCTCGTCGCCGAAGTGCGCGGCTTTCAGTGGGGCTTGCTGCCCGCGATTGTTGGCTTGACCTTGTTCAACTATGCACTGCGTTTTGTGAAATGGCATTGGTATCTCGGCGTCGTCGGCGTCAAAAATTTGTCCTGGCGCGACAGTCTGCTCATTTTTCTCGCGGGTTTTTCCATGACGCTCACACCGGGCAAAGCGGGCGAATTTCTCAAAGCATTTCTGGTACAACAGCGCGTCGGCACACCGGTTGCAAAAACATCGCCCATCATTTTGGCGGAACGCATGACGGACGGACTCGCGCTGTTGATTCTTGCGGCAGCCGGTCTGCTCATTTTTGACAGCCCGCAGGTGCGAATTGTGATGGCGGGGGTCGTGTTGATGGCAGCGTTGATTGTGCTGCTCGTACAGCGACGCGCCCTGGCACAACGCGTAATGAATTGGATGGCGCGCGCGCCCTTGCTCGCCACGCGGATGCATCACATTCAAACGTTTTACGCGAGTTCCTACGAATTGCTGCAGTTCAAATCGCTGGCGATTGCAATTGGCTTGGGCATTGTTTCGTGGGCAGGCGAATGTTTTGCCCTTGCGTTAATCGTCGTCGGCTTGGGCATTCCCTTTTCGTGGACGCTTGTTGCGCTCGCGAGTTTTGCGATGGGCTTTGCGACATTGGCAGGTTCGTTGTTGCTGGTGCCGGGCGGATTGGGTGTCGCGGAGGCGAGCATCGGCGGATTGTTGCTCGCGTTCGGGCAAGCGCCGTGGCTGCCTATGGGAACGATTACCGCTCTGATTGCGGCAGTCGCCACGTTGATGATTCGTTTTGCGACGCTGTGGTTTGGATTTTTTCTCGGTTTGCTTTGTTTGGCGATTGTTTCGCGACGTTTTGCCAACATACATGGGCAGGGACAAGCTGCTGCTCCCACGTTTGATGCTTGACGATTCACATTCACGGAGACTCAAATGGATTCAAACACTATCACCGCACAATTTGATGCACTGCAAAACAATCTCGTGCCGCTGTGGGAATTTATCGGCAAGCCGACGCAAGAGGAACACACGATTGTTGTTGTTCCTTCGCTCACGCTCGACCATGAATTTCACGGCTCGGAGCAGCAGGCGTACGAAGAACGCTTTTTGTTCATGTTGTTTCTTTTGCAGCAGCCGCGCGTGCGAATGGTGTACGTGACTTCGACGGCGATTGCGCCAAATATCATCGAGTATTATTTGGACTTGCTTCCTGCCGTTGTCGCCACGCACGCGCGCAAGCGATTGTTTCTCGTCGCGCCGCAAGACGCTTCCTCCATTCCCCTGTCTCAAAAGCTTTTAAATCGTCCGCGCTTGTTGCAGCAGATTCGCGCTTTGGTGCGCGACCCGCAGCGCGCGCACCTCGTCCCGTACAATACAACGGACATGGAACGCGAATTGAGTGTGCAGTTGGGAATTCCCATGTACGCGGCGGACCCGCGCTTTTTCGCGTTCGGGACCAAAAGCGGTTGTCGCGAAATTTTCGCGCAAGAAGGCGTTCTGCATCCGCTCGGCATCGAAAATTTGCATTCGCTCGACGAGCTCATCGGCGCAATTCAAAAGATGCGCTCACAGAAACCGGCGCTGCAAAAATTGATTTTGAAATTGAACGACGAAGTGTCGGGGATGGGCAATGCCGTCGTGGATTTGTCGTCGCTCGAACGCGGCGTGCCTGACCGCGACGCGATTCGAGAAACGTTACGGACGATGAAATTTGAATCGCCGTCGCTGTACTATGACGATTATATTTCCAAGTTTGAACGGCGCGGCGGCATTGCGGAAGAATACATTACGGGAACGCGCATCGAAAGTCCGAGCGCGCAGTTGCGCAACACGCCGCTGGGTCAAGTCGAACTGCTTTCGACGCACGACCAAATTTTGGGAGGTCCCAGCGGACAAAGTTATATCGGCTGTCGTTTCCCCGCAAACGTAGAATACGGACCCGCCATCATGCGCGAGGCGGAAAAAGTCGGCAAACGTTTTGCGCGCGAAGGAATTGTCGGACGTTATGCGATGGATTTTGTCACGGTGAAAAATGAGCAGGGCAAATGGGAGCCGTACGCGATTGAAGTGAATTTACGCAAGGGCGGCACCACACATCCATTTCTCACATTGCAATATCTGACGGATGGAAAATACAATGCGAACGCGGGCGAATTTCGGACAGCACGCGGGCAAGCGAAATATTATGTGGCAACCGACAATCAAAATTCGGACGCGTATCGCGCATTGACGCCGGATGATTTGTTTGATGTGGTCAGCAAACATCGTTTGCATTTCAATCACACGACGCAAACGGGCGTGGTGTTTCACATGATGAGCGCGTTGGGAGACAGAGGACGTTTTGGCATGACGGCGATTGCGGATTCGCACAAAGAGGCAGATGCGTTGTTTGCGCGAACGGTGGAATTGATTGACGCGGAAGCGCGGGACGCGTTGGAGAAATAGTTGCCAACGGATGTGGAAAGCGGATGAACTCTGTCATCCGCTTTTTTTATCGGCTTGCAGCTTTCCCCTGATTCGCCACCGCTTGCGCCGCTTTCGCAACCGCTTCCGCATCACCAAGATAATAATGTTTGATGGGATTAAGTTCGTCGTCGAGTTCGTACACGAGCGGAATGCCTGTGGGGATATTGAGTGCAACGATTTCTGCATCACCAACATTGTCAAGATATTTCACCAGCGCGCGCAAGCTGTTGCCGTGCGCGGCGATAATCACGCGTTTGTTTTCTTTTAACGCGGGAACGATGGCATCTTGCCAGTACGGGAGAAAACGCGCAACGGTATCTTTTAAACATTCCGTCGTCGGTAACGTGCGCGGGTCGAGCTCGGCGTAACGGCGGTCATTGCCGGGAAAACGCGGGTCGCTGCGTTCGAGCGCGGGCGGCTGCACATCATAACTCCGTCGCCAAATGTGAACTTGTTCCTCGCCAAATTTTTGCGCCATCTCGGCTTTGTTCAATCCTTGCAGCGCGCCGTAATGGCGTTCATTCAAACGCCACGATTTGTGCACGGGCAGCCACAACGATTCCATTTCGTCGAGCGCGAGATTCAATGTACGAATCGCGCGCGTGAGAACCGACGTGAACGCGACATCAAATTCGTACCCTTCTTGCTTGAGCGTTTTGCCCGCTTGAATCGCTTCCGCCACACCTTTTTCGCTCAAGTCAACGTCCGTCCAACCTGTAAAGCGATTTTCTTTATTCCATGTGCTTTCGCCATGACGAAGTAGAACAAGTTTGTGCATGATGTTCCTCAAGAATTTTTGCGCCGCAGCGCAAGATACGCGAGCGCGGCGAATGTTGTCACCGACGCGGCGGTCAGCGCGAGAAATGGACGTTTGTCGTTCGCGCCGGGATTGACCGGCAGTCCTTCGCTATATTGTAAAAATTTTTGTCCCCACGCGGTATTCAACATCATCTCTGCGCGTTTCGCGCCGACGAACGGATACCAGTACATATTGTGATAAATGTTCGACGCGGCGTATGACCACGGCACGAATTGTGAACGAAGCAGCGGCTTTTCTAACGGCTTGAGCGCGCCGTGATAAATTTGTTTTTGTCCCCACGACGCGAACGTATCCGAATCATGTTCAAAATGCCAATTCTCGTTCGCAATCTCCGCGTCGCCGAGAATTTCGATTTCGCGCGGGTTGCCGACGCCGAGTTCTCGTTCGTGCGCGTGACGAATGAATCGAACGCGCAGCGGGTCAATCCCCATAATTTTTGCGGACATGGCATCGAGTGCCACCGGGTCGCTGCTGGCGAGAAGCGTGTTTTTCACGTACGGGCGTATTGCGCGCGGACCGGGACCTTCGCCCGCGAACGTGCCATCCATGACACAAAAAATTCCGGTGTGAATGTCTTGTTGAATTTGCAGTAAATCAACGAGCGTGTCGTGAATGTTTGCGTGTGTCCAATGCCGATTCTCGTCGAGCAAGCCGCCGAACGCGTTTTTCATCGCGCCCGTGAGAATTGTGAACACGTGCGTTTTCATCGTCGGCAGATGCAGCACATTTTTGCCGATGAATGCTTTGGGAATAAAAATGCCGTCGGGAAAAATTTGGTCGAGAACGGCGAGCGCTTGCTTGGGACGATATTCCACCCATTCCACATTTTCCGCGTTCGTTTGCAAATCGCGAATGCCGTAATGGTCTTGAATCAACTTGTGGCGATTGTTGATTGCGCCTTCCTTGGCATCCACGACTACGGTGTTGTTGTGCGCGGCAATCAATTTTTCGCGCGTGTAACCGTCGCGCAGCAACGCGCGAATCACGCCGTCCAATTGCCACGGCGTCGTCGAACACGCGGGATACCAAATTTGCCACGAGATATTGATTTTCAACAACGTCTCTTGCTCTTGTGGCAAATTGTTTTGGTACTCGCACAGGCGCATCAATTTGTAATAATCGTCGAGGACGGTCTCGGGACGCGTTCGCAGAATTGCGACTTTGCCGCGTCCGGGAAAATTTCTGGCATTTATCATAAAATCTATCCTGACTGATTACTAGGGCAATCGTAACCGATTGCAACTGAATACGGAACACTAACTCACGCGAGTATATCGCGCATCGCGAAAACTTGAAAAATATCCCATTGCATTCTGTTCGCGCGCAATGTTAAAATCTCGCGCAATTCATTTACACGGAGCCATTCCTCATGGACCAAACCGAACTCGAACAACATATTCAAAACAAAACGTTGGACCAAGCCGCCGCGTCGTTGGAACTCGAACGCGCGAACGCGCAAGCGAACGGGGATAACGAAAAAGCCGCGCTCGCGTCGAACGATTTAGGCGTCGTCTATTTGCTTTTGGAACGCATGGACGACGCGCGCGCCGCGCTGAATCAAGCGCATCAAATGTTTATTGCGTTGAATGACCCGGCAGGGCAGGGACGCGCGACAGGGAATCTCGCGCAGCTGGAGGAACGCGCGGGGAATGCCGACGCGGCAGGCGCGTTGTACATGCAAGCGGCGGACTTGTTACACGAGGGCAACGCCTTTGCGGATGAATACACTACGCGCCGCCGCCTGAGCCGCTTTTATCTTACGCGCGGCGCGACGCTGCAATCATTAAGCGAAACGGTGAAAGCATTGTCGGTGAAACCAAACGCGAACGCGTGGGACAAATTTCAAAAATGGTTTTATGCACTGCCGCTCAAGTTGATGGGCGTCAACTAAAAAACCTTCGAGTGTCTTATGCGATGCAGTTCATCGCCGACCTCGAAGGTTTTTTAGAACGGATTCCTATTTAACTCAAGGGACGAATGTGGTAAATTGCGCACCATGAATGCTTATTCCTCGGATTTGC
>CALMZO010000346.1 GCA_937870825.1 uncultured Chloroflexota bacterium
CGACGACCTGCACCTGATAGACGTCGTTATCGGGAAACGGGGTGATGAAGCTGCCGCCGAGCCCCTGCTCCTGCGCGGAAGCGGGCACTGCCCGCACCAGCAGCAATGCCGAGACAGCCACCATGAAGAGGGCGCGGACCAATGCGTTCGTTCCCTGCATTACCCGGCCGCCCGAATCCTTCGGGCGACGCAAGAGCATTGTTGCCATTGCGTCGCCCAAGGACAAGGCGGAAACGTGACCGGAAAGGCGGGGAGGGCCAATCCGCGGGGCTTATTAAGCCGCGCGCTTCGACCGCTTCTCGCCCTTCAACCGGACCGGCGCCAATTTGGGGCGCGCGGCCTGCCACTTCAGGTCTTGCAGCTCCGAGCCGCGATGGTGCGTCTTCACCACCACGTCACGGGCGCTGAAGGCTTCGCGCAGGATCTCGATGCACTTCTGCGGCTGAGCCTCTCCACACATGAAGACGTCGAGGGCCGCATAATCGGCCTCGGGCCAACTGTGGATGGAGATGTGGCTCTCCGAAAGAACGGCAACGCCCGACACGCCACCATTGGGCGTGAAGTGATGCAGATGGATGTGCAGCAGGGTTGCGCCCGCCACCTCCACGCATCGCTTGAGCGTGCTTTGGATGTGCTCGATATCATCCAGACGACGGGCACCGAACAGATCCACCAGAAGGTGGGTGCCGGCATAGCGCATCCCGTCGCGCTCGATGAAAAAGTCCTTCCTGTCGTCATGCGCAACGTGCGCATAGTCTTCGTGCGCTACATGCGCAGCAACACGACGATCTTCCTCTTGGGCGGTGCTTGAACGAGTCAAGTCCATCCCCAATTGGAAGAGGGTGTCATTAAAGGCCATATGACCCTCCCCAACCAGCAGATAGAGGTGACCCGTCCGCTCCTTACCTTGGGGGTTCTGGAAAACCTCGACCTTAAGGGCAGGTGGACGAACGGAGAGGGGTCATATGAGGCACACCCCCCCCCTACGCAAGAAAAATTTTGCCCCTGGGGTCAAAAAATTTCAGCGCGAGACGCGGGCGCGTAAACAATTCCGCAATCGCCTCCTGATACGCGGGAATGCTCGTGACGACGGAGAGTGACGGCGCATTCAATAGCATTGTGCGCTCGGCGTCGGTCATCAATCCGGTAAAGCGCAGCGTGTTCGCGGGTTCGTCGTAACGAATGCGAATCGAATTTTTGATCGCCGCCGGAAAATCAAAGCCGTTGGGCAAGCCCGTTACACGCGACGCGATGTTTGCTTCATCGCGCAATGTTGAAATAAAAAATTGTGTCGCGGTTTCGTCGCGATTCAATTTTTGCAACAGCGCCGTCAACAGCGCGGTGAGACTCGCGACATCGGTGGGCGGAACAGAATTGAGAAATGGAAACTGTGCGGGGTCGTTTGCCGCGCGAATGGTTTGCAATTCTTTGCGGAGCGAAGCCAGAAAACGCGCGGCGTCCGCTTCGCGCGGCGCAGATTTCGCATTGCGATTCGCCGCGAGCATCCAATTCAATTCGTCGAAGGTGAATCCGCTTTTTTTAATCCGGTCAAGAGTGTCAATGAATAGCCATGCTGTTTTCGGACTCGAAAATTCCGCAAAGTCTTGCTGTGCAAGCGCGAGCAAAATTTTCCATTCGTTCGGTTTGAGTTTCAATGTGCGCGCGAGCCAGGCATGACGCCAGAGGAACGAGAGATTCGCTAACGTGAGGTCATCGTTGATGTAACGCGTCCCGTTCGACGCTTCAAGTCCTTGAAACAATTCGAGGTCTGCGGCGCGGATGCCCAACGCGGCAAGGACAACTTGTTGATGCGCCGAAATGGTTTCCCCAGCGGCAAGATCGCCGGTAGTTGCATCGAGTTGGAACGCGGGGTCGAGTGGACTGATGAGTTTCTTGTTGAGAAATAAATTTTGGTACAGCGCGTCCGCGCGCCGTTCGTGCAGTTTTGTAAAGCGCGTCGCGGTGTTCAGATTCCCAAACAGACCCGCGACTTGTTCGACGGTTACTTGCCTTCCCGGCCGCTTTTGGAGTTGAACAAAATAAAAAAGATGGATTAAAAATGTTTCATCGAGCGCGCCGTTGCCTATGCGCGGATGACGCAGCACAAGGTCGAGCTCCCACATGTTCCAGTCGTCGAGCTTGCGCCACAAACGCAAAAAGCGATGAATGCGGTCGAGCGCGGCAGAATCCAAGCCCTCAATCGTTTGTTTGGCGGTATCGCACGACGAATCCGAAAACGCGATAAAAATTTCACCATTCGGGTTGATGAATTTCAAATCGAGCAGCGCCAGGAGTTCGTTGTATTCGAGATTCGTCTTGGCAAGAAACGTGTTGACGTTGCCCACCGCGTCAAGCCAGTTCGCGCCGCTTTCGCCCCACACCGCTTGTTGACCCGCATCCGTCGCATCCGCGACAAGGATGAGTCGTTTTTCGTCGAACGCGGCGGACGCGTCCGTACTGACTCGAAAATATTCAGCAGCGATTTCGCCTTCGGTCGAATTGTTTGGCGCGGCGGAACCATGAAACGTTTGCTGCAAATCCCAACGATTCAAATTCGATTTTCGAAATGCTGCGCGCACGTGTGCGGCGAACAAATCGAACGGCAGCGCAAAGGGATATTTTGCCGCGCGCAATTTTTCATACGCTTTCGGATTGACGTACTGCGGGTACGCGCGCAATTCCTCCGCGCCTGCGTGCGTATTGCGTAAAATTTCTGCAAAAAAGTTTGGCGTCGCTTTTTTCTTGAATAGAAACGTCGCGTCCTCATCATGCACAATCCAACGATTGGGGTCGGCGGAGTTGATTTGCGTGAGCGTGAACGCGTCGCTCAATTGGATGTCATGCGCGCCAAATTCAGCCGCGATAGTTGCGCGCGCGGTATCCTCATCGGCGGGAATAAAAGTGAGACCCGTCAATTCCAAATCATTCGCGCCTGCCGCGACAACATCTTCGAGCACCTCATTGACCACGTCAATGTACGGCAGCGTCGTCAGCGCGTTAACGCAATTCAGTTCGAGATAGCCGAGGTCGGGACGGCGGCGCAAGAGAATGTCTCGTACGGTGAACGCGGGATTTTTTGCCCGGCGATCGCGCAAGAACATCAAGAGGTCGGCAAAGTACGCGGCGGGACCGAGTACCGAACGGCAATGCTCGCACTCGCACACATCGCCGCCCTGAAATAAATTGTTCCAGTTCGGAAAATT
>CALMZO010000347.1 GCA_937870825.1 uncultured Chloroflexota bacterium
GTTGCGTTTGAAAACACTGCCAAACTCCGCAAACTCAATTTCGCAATCTTCTGCAATGAATATCTCGACTTGCCAAATGAACCCGAATTGAGTTTCGGCGATTACACGCCCGGACGCTATGCGTGGCTTCTCACCAACATTCGCGCGCTCAAGCGTCCGATTCCGTGTCGCGGCTATCAGCAACTGTGGGCAGTGCCCGCGCACATCATCCAACAAATCAAGGAGCAACTCGAATGCACCAACGTCTAATTCTCATCGGCAATCTCGGACGTGACCCGGAGATGCGCTATACGCCGCAAGGGACCGCCGTCACGCAATTTCAAGTCGCCACGTCGCGCAAATGGACGGACGCACAAGGCGCGCTGCACGAAGAGACCGCGTGGTTTCGCTGCGCGACGTTCGGCAAACTCGCCGAGGTGTGCAATCAGTATCTTGCCAAAGGCAAGAAGGTGTACGTCGAGGGGCAGCTCGTCTGTGACCCCAAGACCGGCGGACCCCGTGTGTATCAGCGCCGCGACGACACCGCCGGCGCATCGTTTGAAGTGCGCGCGACGCTCGTGCGCTTTTTGTCGCCAAAGGGTGAGGGCGGGCAGTCCTTTGCAGAGCAGCACGATGTGGATGGGACTGGTTTGGAACCCGTCACGGGCGGCGGTTCGATGAGCGAGGAGGAATTGCCGTTCTGATGAAAACGCTAGCGAACATGACCGAACAAGAAGTGATTGATTCCGTCAATCTGCTTGTGCCGTCCGATTTGTTTGCAAACCTAGACGACGAAACGCCTCGCGCATTTACTTGGACGGTCCAAACTCCATTAGGCGATTATAAATACAAAGGAAACCGCGATGCCGCGATGGTGGAATTGCGCCTCGCCACCGTGCGCGCGGTTTCCGAATTCTATCGGCAGAAACTTTGCCAACAGAACGAGGCGGCTCCCCAAATCGGCGAGCGCGCGGCGAACGTCGTCGGCGCCGCCGTCGAGTTCAAACGCGTGTATGAGGAATTGGAAAGGGTAGTCGGCAGCAAGAAGCGTGCCGTGAAATATCCGAACCTACTCGCGGCGCGTGAAAAATTATTTGCCGCGATTGACGCGCTCAAAGATGCGTCACCTCGAAGCGCGCCGTGAAGCCATACAATTCCAACCAGGAGGCACAGCAATGACAAACGAAGAAAAATTAGAGTGGGTCGGACGGTACCAATCTGCCGCGCATGCGATGCAAACCGGCGTTGCGACAGAACACGCGCTCGGCGCACAGGACGGCACGCCAAAATATTTGCGCGTGGGTGTAAATTCCGCACTCGTGAATGATGCTGCAATAGCGAAATTATTGATTGACAAGGGCATCATCACGGAAGACGAATATCTCATCGCGACAACGGAAGCGATGGAAGCCGAAGTAGACCGTTACAGAGCGCGTTTGTCCCAAACAATGGGCGGGAACGTAAATTTGGGATAACGCATCGCTAGGGCAGTCGCCCGCCACATGATTACTTGTTGGGAATGCCGGTACTGCAACACGCAGTTTCACTTTCTCGGCTCGCTCATCGCGCATTTCAAAACGCGTCACTGCAAACGAACGAAATAAAAATAACGCGGGCGCGGGCAGAGTGCTTTTTGCCACTCCCCCGCGCCCATTTTGACCAAATTCTCACAACCGATAATTTAAGGTTATCGGTAGTGATGCCGAAAATCGAGAGATTTTGCAATGCCTGACCAACTGATTCAGACCCTGCATCCGCAAATGCTCGCGCTCCTCGAAGATGCGCCTGACCTCGCACAAGACGCGCACGCGCAAAATACCATTCGCACCTACGAATCATTGTGGAAACACTTTTGTGGATTTTGTAACATCCTCGGCGCCCCTGCTCTGCCGGCACACCCCGCAACCGTCGTTGCCTATCTCGCCCACATCGCGCGCAATCGCAAAATCAACACACTGGAAACAAAACTCGCCGCCA
>CALMZO010000348.1 GCA_937870825.1 uncultured Chloroflexota bacterium
TCGCGCTCGCACAGCGCCCCACTTTTACACCTTCACCAACGCCAACGCGCCGCGCGCAAGGCGCGTCGCAACCGGCGATCGCCAAGCCGACACAGACGAAATAAAAATCCTCTCGTGAAATTCACGAGAGGATTTTTGTTTAGAAAGTGTCAACACCAATTCGAGATAGACTGCTGAATTTGCTTCATCCAAAGCTCTTCGTCTTGGGCATTTTGATTGCTTGTCACAATCTGGTTGAGATATGATTCCAATTTGTTGGAGTCGGAAAAATTTTTGTCCCTTGCCGTTTGAACGAATTTTTGGAAACTGTCGAGACTCAACGGAATAATCCGTGTTTTGCCTCCATACATTTTCGTCTGCATCCGATTCAAATTGAAAAAGTGCGCCAATGCGCCTTCACTGATTTTGGGGGCGATGAACAAACAATAGAGTGGCTTGGTTGAATCTTTTTGGATGTTTCCGAAATGACGCGCGACAGGCTCGCCTTCCATCTCATATTGTTTGTTTCCACTTGACATTGTAACTTCGACAATCAGGCGAAATGTGTCGTACTCGCACTCGATATCGGGTCTGTTGCCTATGGCAGTATTCAGTGGAATCCCATCGAGGTCAATCGAGAAATTACCATTCACTGCAAGTGCATAGTTGAGCATCGTTAGCGCGCGCCACACATTCCACTCTAAATACAATGGTGGGTCAGGCATCTCACGAGCGCGAATCTGCTGAAAGGTTTGCATGATATCGTCATACTCGCGATAGCTCTTTAATGCTTGAGATGTTTCTTCGAGCGATTGCGTCTTTTGTTTCTCTTCGGTTATCGCGACCATGTCTTTCAACTCATCCAAACCTAAATCGTCCAGATTTGGCGGAATCGTGTCCATGAGTGCGGAAAGCCGTTGAATCAAAGCCGCGCGATTGTCTGCAAGTAAAACAGGTGTATTGCTGGTAAATAGATATGTTTTGAATTGCGATTCGTTATCAAATGCGACTGGTTCGCGGGGGATACTCGCTAAAATGAATTCAACATCGGTTTGCTTGGACGGTGAAATGATGATGCGATAATCCCGCGTATTGAATGTGATTAGCTGCGTAGCGCGCATGTAGCGAATGAACGCATCTGCATAATCGCGCAAGTTGCTTTTCTTTGTGGAAACGAAATTTTTAGCGGAAGTTTCCCCACTTTCACGAATACGCGTTTTGCCTGCTTTCAAATCGGACGCATACAGTTTTAAAACTTCATGTGTAAAAACATCTTCAACAAATGCTTTACGGTTTTTGGTGTTTATGGCGGCCGCGTTGCGAAATGCCCGAATTTTTTTCTTGATACGTTCAAAATCTTTGAGATGAATTAACTGTAAAAAGAAAATGGCGACTTCACTTTTCGAGAGACTGCCAAGTTCGTACACCATTCGCAAAAATTCAAGATAGGGCTTAACAAAAAACCGCCCTTCCGCGTCAGTGTGATATGGAGAGGGCAATTGGAATTTCAAAAGTTGGCGGGTGAAAATTTCATCAAGGCGTTTTTCTTGCAGCAACCGCGTGCCAACATCCGTGAGCTGAATCGTTGGATCTAAATCAACAAAGCCGAGCGCCTTTGGCGCGCGAGTGATTCTGTCGCGTGCGGCAAGTGTTACATCGGATGGACGCGACGCCCCTTCATAAAATTCGGACTCGTAAAGAGCTTCAAAAAAGCGCGCTTGTAATTTTGTGTCCCATCGCTGACCCGAAAACTTTTCAACGAGCAAACGGATTTCGGGAATAATTTTTTCGATAGTGCGCGGAGAAGTGAATGCAAAAAGCGCGCGCGAATTAGATAAGCTTGCCATTTGGTTTCAGCCACGAATAATCTTCGTCGTCAAGCAAAAGCGATTTCGGCTGCAACTTGTCATGTCCAATCGTTTTGTAGATTTTGATGCGTTCGGCACATGTTTTGAGTGCGCTTTCGGAAATGTCGCAGCCGATGAATTTACAATGCTTGTTCAACGCCGCAATCGCGCACGAGCCGCCGCCGAGAAATGGATCACAGATAACAAAATCATCTTCGACGCTGCCTGCCAACATCGCTTCAAAAATTTCGACAGGTTTTTGTGTCGGATATTTGAATGCCGCCACTCGTTTGATGCGCCACACATCGGGGATGCGATGTGACGTGAGATGGCGTTTGCCTTTTGTCGCGAACAAAATAAATTCATGACGGCGACGAAAATAATGTCCCATGCCGATATTCACTTTGTCCCAGACGATTAAATTTTTCACCTCAAAAACATTTCGTACCAATGGCGCAAGCGTGAGCAACGAAAACGAATCGAACATGATATAAATGTGGCGGTCATCCTTGAGGACCCGAAAACATTCATTCAAAAACGCGGCATAGTTTTCTTCCGTGTCGTGAAATTCTTCAAACCATTTGCTGCCTTCCTTGCCTTTGTTTTCGTACTTGCCGATAATGCGCCCACTGCCCAATTGCAAATGCTGATTCATTCCCGAATACGCGGGGTCCGTTGCAACCACATCCACACTTGCCGACGGCAGGGAACGCAAAAACTGCAGCGCGTCTTGATGAAAAATTTTTACGCGCCCATCGTCCGTTTGAAAAAAAGGCTCATGGTATGCCGCGCGTTCTTCGCGCGCAGTCCGCTTCTTGCGATGTCCGTTTGATGCTGTTCTGGTCATGTTGCGCGTAACTTAATCCTGTTGTACAAGTTTGTCAAGACTACAATTCAAGAGGAAACTCATGCCACGCCCCCTTGTAACTCAACTCCGCTTTACGCGTTCCGAATTTCAACGCGCGCTCGAAGGTTTATCCGAAGACGACGCGCGCAAACGCATCTTGCCCATGAATTGCATCAGTTGGAATGTGGGGCATCTCGCGTGGCAAGAGCAAAGATATTTCCTCACGTTCGCGCAGGGCAAAATTTTGTTGCCAAACCTCCAAGAGGAATTTCGTTTCGGCGCGCCTGCCAGTACGCCACATCTCGCGGAAATGCAAACCGCGTGGCAAACGATTACGCGCGCGGCGGATGAATGGCTCGACGCGTTGACAACCGAAAAATTATTGGAACTCTATCATCATTCTTCGGGCGAATGGTCAACGAGTTACGGAAATCTCTTGCAGCGCGTCATTTACCATTATTGGTATCACACCAGCGAAAACATGGCGATTCGGCAATCGCTCAAAAACGAGGGCTTGCAAGATTTTGTGGGGAACATTGACGACGAAGCGCCGTGTCACCAGAATAAAAAATCCACGAATTACGCGAATTTATACAAATTAAAAAGAACCATTCGTGTTATTCGTGTAATTCGTGGATAGTACGTTCTGGCAAACTTACCTCCGCAAAAATCTCCGTTCCAACTCCTCCAACGTCACATACACAAACGTCGGTCTGCCGTGCGGACACGTCGCGGGCGAATAGATTTGCAATAACTCGTTCAATAGATTTTGCTGCTGCTCCAACGTCAACGCGTCACCCGCTTTCAACGCGCTCACACACGCGAGTTTCGACGCCAATTTATCGCGCAACGCATCGCCTTCCAACGCGCTGTATCTTTGATGTTCCGTCACCAATACGTCCAGTACCTCGCGCGCGGACAATTTCACAAAACCGGGCAGCGTATTCACACGAAACGTATTCGCGCCGAACGGTTCAACCTCAACACCCAACGCGCGATATTCGTCGAGATGCGCGTTCACCAATTCCGTCTCACGCGCCATCAAATTCACAACTCCCTGATTTCCCTCATTTCCCATTTCTTCCCAACTTGTCAATCTCTCAAAGTAGATTTGTTCTTGCGCGGCGTGTTGGTCCACAATCGCGAATCCATCGGGCGTGTGCGCTAACAAGTACGTGTTGTGAATTTGTCCGAGCGCGCGCCATGTTCCCGCGCGATATTCTGCTTGCGTTTCGCGCAACGCGCCGAACGAACTTTCGGGAACATTCGCAAAGGGCCACTCGATTCCGTCCGCGTTTTGCGTAATCGGAAAATCGCGCAGCGTGTGTTCCACCGCGTGCTGCACCGCGCCATAAATCGAACGTTCTTGCATAAAACGCACTTCGGCTTTGCGCGGATGCACATTCACATCAACGTACTGCGGGTCCAATTCGATGTATATCACCGCAAGCGGGTGTCTGTTGGGAGGCAACCTGCCCGCATACGGACGTTCCAACATCACCGCCAAAAGTCCCGAACGAATCGGACGCCCATTCACGAAAAAATTTTGCCAATCGCGCGACGCGCGCGCAAACGATGGTTTGGAAATAAACCCGCGCACTTTTAAATCGAAACTGTCGTACTCGACGGCGAGCATTTCGCTTGCCGCTTCACGACTCCACACCGCGCCGATTCTTTCCAGTGCCGATGATGGCGGAGCAAGGAGGGAATCTTTGCCGTCCACCGCGAGACGAAAACCGATGTGCGGATACGCGAGCGCGTATTGTGTGACCACTTTTGTGACGAGTTCGGTTTCGCGCAGCGGCGCTTTCAAGAATTTTTTCCGCGCAGGTACATTGTAAAAAAGTTCGCGCGCGGTGATAAGCGTCCCAATCGGCGCGCCCGCGACATCCAATTCTTTTTTCTCATCCACGATTCGAATGCGCGTTCCCTGTACGTTATCCTTATCTCGCGTCAGCATCTCAAATTGAGATACCGCCGCAATCGAAGGCAATGCTTCGCCGCGAAAGCCGAGCGTGCGGACCGTTTGCAAATCGCGTTCGCTCGAAATTTTGCTCGTGGCAAAACGTTCGACGGACAATTCCGCATCCTCGCGCGTCATCCCGCTGCCATTGTCGCCGACGCGAATCAATTGCAGTCCGCCTTCGCGAATCTCCACCGAAATCGCCGTCGCCCCCGCATCAATCGCGTTCTCGAGCAACTCTTTGACAATGGACGCGGGACGCTCGACCACTTCGCCCGCGGCGATGCGGTCCGAGACGGTTTTGGAGAGGATGTGAATTTTTGCCATTTATGATTGATGATTTTTGATTTCTGATTTGACCATCCGACTATCCGACTATCCGACCATCCAACTCTTTTATTCTCACCTGCATCTCATTCAACAACACCAACGCCTGCACCGGCGTCATGTTTGCAATATCCGCATCCGACAATTCGCGCAAAACATCGCGCCATGCGTCCACCCGCGCGTCGTAGAGGGCGCGGTCCTCACGAACGATTTGCGACGGATGACGGCTGACGGCTGACGAAGGTTCATCGGTTGTTCGTCGTTCGTCATTCCTCGTTCGCCCATCATCTGTCTCGCGCGTCTGCTCCAGATTGTGTAACACCTCGTTCGCGCGTTCAATCACCCGCTGCGGCAATCCCGCCAACTGCGCGACGTGAATGCCGAAACTTTTTTCCGCGCCGCCTTCAATCACCTGTCGCAAAAAGATGACGCTGTGGTCGCGTTCCTGTACCGCCATCGTAAAATTTTTCACCGCGCCGCCGTATTCTGAAATCGTCGGTGCGTTCGCGAGTTGCGTGAGTTCATGGTAATGTGTGGCGAACAAAGTTTTCGCGCCGATGAGATTGTGCAATTCTTCCGCGATTGCCCACGCGAGCGAAATGCCGTCATACGTTGACGTGCCGCGTCCCACTTCGTCCAACACAATCAAACTGCGCGGCGTCGCGTGCCGCAAAATGTGACTCGTCTCGCTCATTTCCACAAGAAACGTCGAACGTCCTTGCGCAATGTCGTCACTCGCGCCGACGCGCGTAAAGATGCGGTCCGTGAGTCCGATGCGCGCGAAACTCGCGGGAACGAATGAACCGATTTGCGCGAGCAACACAATCAACGCGACTTGGCGAATGAACACACTTTTGCCTGACATGTTCGGACCCGTGAGAATAATGACGCGCTGCGTCTCGTGGTCGAGGTGCGCGTCGTTCGGGACAAAAATTTCGTTCTCGCGTAAAAATCTTTCGACAATCGGATGCCGCCCTTGACGAATTTCAATCGTGTCGTCATCGTCCACGAGCGGCTGCACATAGTTGTAATTTGCAGCGGCTTGCGCGAGCGAGGCGAGCGCGTCGAGTTGGGCAAGAATGCGCGCGGCGGCTTGCAAACGCGCGGCGTGCGATGCCACCTCGCGGCGAATTTGCACAAACAATTCGTACTCCAATTCATGTACGCGGTCTTGGGTTGCGAGAATGTTTGCTTCTTTCGCCTTGAGTTCTTTGGTGACGTACCGCTCCGCATGGGAAATGGTCGCGCGGCGTTCGTACTCTTTGGGAATCAAATTCGCATCGCGGCGCGGGGCTTCGATGAAAAAACCAAACACCTCGTTGTAGCGCACACGCAGACTTTTGATGCCTGTGCGATTGCGTTCGCGTTCTTCCAATTGCGCGAGCCACTCTTTGCTTTGTGCCGCGCCGTCGCGCAGTTCGTCGAGTGTGGGGTCAAAACTTTCTTTGATGAGTCCGCCTTCTTTAATCAAAATCGGCGGGTCGTCCACGAGCGCGCGGTCAATCGTTTGCAGGACATCGTGCAATTCATCCAAATCATCATTCAACGCGCGCAAGTGTTTCGATTGCGCGTCGTTCAAACGCGTTTTGATTTTTGGAATTCGCAGCAGCGCACGTTTCAATCCAATCAAATCGCGCGCATTCGCCGTCCCAAACCCAATGCGCCCCACGAGGCGTTCCACGTCGTACAACCCATCCAACAATTTCCGAACATCCGCGCGCAAAAACGCGTCGCGATGCAGTTCCGCCACCGCGTCTTGACGCTCACGAATTTTTTCCAAATCCAACAGCGGCTGTTGAATCCACCGCCGCAGCATCCGCGCGCCCATCGCCGTTTCCGTGCAGTCGAGGACGCCAAAGAGGAAACGCGTTGAAAACCTCACCCCCCCCTCTCCTTGCGAAGGAGAGGGAGTCAAAGGCGAGGTCAATTCCAAATTGCGTCGCGTCGCCGCATCGAGCGTCATGTACGAATCGAGCGAATAGGTGAACAAATGATTGAGATGCTGCAGCGGCAGTTCTCCCCTCTCCCCACTTTTGGGAGAAGGAGTAGAGGGTGAGGGCTGATTGTTTTTCAAATAATGCAGCGCCGCGCCCGCCGCCGCAATTGCCATGGGCATTTGGTCACAGCCGAACGCTTGCAGCGTTTTGACGCGAAAATGCTCCAATAACACATCGCACGCGACATCGGTTTCAAACGCGCGACCGGGAAGCGGCGAAACGCGCGCGGGACGAATCGAATTCAAGCGCGCGATAAATTCATCATCTTTCGCCAACGCTTCCGACAACACATATTCACTCGCCTGCACGCGTTCCAGTTCATCAAACAATTTCGACTGCCCGTCCATCCCGTCAATTTGCGTTGTCGCAAACTCGCCCGTTGATAAATCAATAAATGCAAGACCGTAAAGGACGGATGACGGTTGACGGATGACGGATGATTTTTCCCTCGTCGTTCGTCGTCCGTCGTCCGTCGTCACAGAAATCGCCGCCAAATAATTCTGACTCTTGCTTTTCAGCAGCGCGTCTTCCACCACCGTCCCCGGTGTAATGACGCGCACAATGTCGCGTTTGATGAGGCGTTTTACCTTTTTGGGGTCTTCGAGCTGCTCGACGAGCGCGACTTTGAAACCCTTGTCAATCAGTTTGGCAATGTACGCCTGGACGTGATGATGCGGCACGCCCGCCATCGGCAAGCGCACCCCTTTTGCAAAGGAACGATGCGTGAGAACGAGTTCCAATTCGCGCGCGCACGTTTTCGCGTCGGCTTCAAACGTTTCATAAAAGTCGCCGAGTCGAAACAACAAAATCGCGTCGGGGAAACGCGCTTTTAAATTTTTGTACTGCGCCAGCATCGGCGTCAATTTAATTTCGTCGCTCATGGGGAAACAAAACACCGTCATGTAGATTCACCTCAAGTGAATCATGATGACGGTGTTCATGGCGAAAAGTATAACAGCTCTTTTAGTCGTTACGCAAACGTGTTCTGGTTGCTTGTGTGCCACCCGGCAAGTTGCCGGCTATGCGTTTTGCCGGACCGTTTTTGCAATTCAGTACGGCATGGACAAAAGCGGTCGGGATACGTTTCCCGACGCCAAGAGGCAGCTTTTCTTTTTTTTCGCAAGCCGGGCGACGAAAACGGGTTGATTGATAACCTGCTCCGCGTTTTGGCAAAAAGGCATTGTAAGGCGCAAGAATTCTTAACGTGAGGCTCCAACAGCTCTTGGGGTATACTTTTGTGGTTCGGTGTCCAACTCTGTCGCAAACTCGTGAAGCATTTCAGCGCGTTCGCTTTGCTTTTGCTTGATTGGGTGGCTTGCCATGTGTTCTTGCAATTCGGCGCGTTCGGGAAAGACGCTGCCGCACACGCGACAACGCTGCCAGACGCCAAAAAGGTTATTTCGTTTCATATACTCTCCCAGGGAATTAAAAACTGGACGCAGAATACGCTCGCCGCTGTGTTTTTACCATCAGTCATACACTCACTACCCTGTCAGTCCTTGTCTGACAGGAAATCCGAGTACAATAGCACCGCGTGACGAGGAGGACGAACATGCCCGTACCTGTAAACATTTTTGAATTTGAGCCGCTCGCGCGAGTGAACGTCGAAGCGACGGCGTGGGATTACATTAGCGGCGGCGCGGAAGATGAAATCACGCTGCGCGAAAATCGCGCCGCGTTTGAGCGCACCTTTTTGCGCCCGCGCTATTTGGTGGATATATCGGAACGCGATTTGTCCACGACAGTTTTGGGTACAAAAATTCCGTTTCCGTTGATGCTGTGTCCTGCGGGCTATCAAAAACTGGCACATCCCGAAGGCGAATGCGAAACGGCGCGCGGCGCGAGCGCTGTCGGCATTCCGATGCACTTGAGTACCGTGGCAACGCGCACGCTCGAAGATGTCGCGCGTGTCGCCACTTGCCCGTTGTGGTATCAGCTCTACATGATGAATGACAAAGGCATCAACGAATGGCTCGTCCGCCGCGCCGAGCGCAGCGGGTATCGCGCCATTGTGTTCACGGTGGACGCGATGGTTACGGGCAATCGCGAACGCGACAAACGCAATGAACTTTCCTTTGCGGCGCTGCACGTTGAAAATCTCATTACGCGCACGGACGATGCGCCCGACAAAATTATCAGCGCGACGCATTACCACGAACTGCCCTGGCAAGAAAATTTATCATGGCGCGATGTGGAGTGGTTACGCCAAAGAACGTCGTTACCGGTTGTGGTCAAAGGTCTGCTCACGGCGGAAGATGCACTGCTCGCGGCAGAACACGGCGCGGCGGGCATCGTGGTGTCCAATCACGGCGGGCGTCAATTGGACGGCGCGCCCGCGACGCTGGATGTTCTGCCGGAAATTGCCGATGCTGTTGGTTCAAAAATGGAAATCTATTTGGATGGCGGCGTGCGGCGCGGCGCAGATATTCTCAAAGCGGTTGCGTTGGGCGCGCGCGCGGTCTGCATCGGGCGACCGTACTTGTGGGGACTGGCAGCCGATGGCGCACGCGGCGTGCAGCGCGTGATTGAAATTTTGCGCGCTGAATTTGATATGGCGATGGCATTAACCGGCAGGCGGAACGTCGCGGAATTGGACCGTTCGGTGATTTGGAAACCGGGAAAATAGCAGGAGGTTTCGTGCAAAAAAAGCACAGGCTCCGCTTGAGCGCTTTTTATTTGTCCTTATTTTTTTGCTTTCCATTGTCCGATTTATCTTTTTGTTTGTCTTTGTCTTTGCCTTTGCCGTTGTCGTCATCCTTGCCGTGCTTGTCAAAATTTTGATTCGCGGCGCGCGGACAATCTGCGGCAGAGTGTACACCAATCACATCACCATGTTTGCGATGCGCGTCAATCGCGTTGACGCTCACGACAATATGCACGTACGGATTTTTAGCAGAACCGGTGCGGTGACAAATGCCCACTTTGGATTTTGCCGGCGTGCCGTTCGGCAGCGGCGTTTGTGTTGCGTTCACAGTTGGAACAAAGAGGGCGGTCGCCGTAGCGGTTGGGGTGGGTGTGACGGTGCCGGGTTGGTCGCATTCCCGCTCTGACGAAACGCCGATGATGTCGCCGTGCGCTTGATGCGCCGGAACTGCGCTCGCGTCCACCACGTTGTAAACCCACGGATTCGTTGCCGAACCGGTGCGGTGACAGATAGCCACTTTGCCTGTCAATGTTCCCAAGGGTGTCGCCGTCGCGAAAGGTATTGCCTCTGCTTGTGTGTTGATGCCTTTGAGATTGAGCTCGCTTGTGCCGCAACCTGCCAGCACAAAAATGGAAAAGGCAAACATCCCGATCAAGAATCGTTTCATCAGTACCTCCAGGTCCAAGCATACCGTCCGTAGGGTGTAAGGGCAATCCATACTTGACTGAAAAGGCTGTAAGGAATTTCTGACAGGGGGTACATAACTTTCGCGTAGATGTCCTTGACAGGCGCGCGCGGTTCTGCTATTGTGCGCGTTACATAAGCAAGTTCCCACGAGTTTCCTCATTTCCTTTAGTTCTCTTGTTTCCGCTACGCGGACTCGCGCATGTCAAAAGGAAATAAGGGGAATGAAGGAAATTTAGGTATTGTTCATGCCCAAAACCAAACAAGAAATTCTTCAGGACCTTTCGGAAAAACAACTTGCGGAATTGAACGCGATTGACGAACGGTTGAACGCCGCGCTGTTGGACCGCCGCGCCGGACGCGATGTGGAAACAGACGCGCCGGCGCGCATGGAAGCGCAAATCGGTTCGATTACGTTTCGTTTTGAGACCGTACGCTGCGGCAAAGAAAATTGTTCGCGCTGTCCGCACGGTCCGTACTGGTACGCGTACTGGAAAGAAAACGGACGCACGCGCTCGCGTTATATCGGACGCACGCTGCCAAGCGCCGCGCGGCAATCGTACGAAGCGAAACGGGCCAAGCGCTTGACGAAGGACGAATGACGGATGACGGACACATTTTGTGTTGATTGTCCATTGTCCATTCTCCATTGAACTCATGTCTTTTCTCTCCAAACTCATCGCCATCGTTCTCGCCGCGACGCTCAGCGGTGGAATCGTCCTCGTCGCGTACCTCACGTTTGCGACGTTCTTTCCGCCCACCTCCCCCCCCCCGCGCATCGAATTCACGTCGGTGGAAGTGGGCGACATTGTTACCGTTTCCGTGACGACGCGCGGCGAACGCGTCACGCGCGCGGAATTGTGGGCGGGTGACCAACTCGTGGCGCGCGAGGTGAATCCAAATCCCGCGCTGTCGAATCCGTGGGCAGTCGCTTGGCAATGGCAGCCGCCGCACGCGGGCGTGTATCCTCTCGCCGCGCGCGCGTACGACGCAAACAATGGCTACGGCGCGTCGTCGTTGTTCGGTGTCGTCATTCCACCGCAGCAAAAATTATTGTTCAGTTCGAATCGTGACGGCGGACACGCGTTGTACGAAATTCAGACCGACACACGCGCAACGGGAATTTGGCAACCGCCGCTTTCCCAAAATCGGCAGCCCGTCGTTTCGTCAAACAAAACGGTCGCGTTCGTTTCCAATCAAAACAACGCGTGGCAATTGGTGACGCGCACGCTCGACAACCCTGCGTTCACGATTCTCACGCCGAATCTCAATACGGTGCAGCGTCCGACATTTTCGCCCGACGGAAAAAAAATCGCGTTCGAGATAACGAACGCGAACGGTTCGACGAATCTCGTGTTGAGCGATGCCGACGGGAAAAATCAGCGTCCTGTGACGGACAATGACGGCTACAGCGGACAGGCGAGTTTTAATCCGACGGGTGAAACGATTGCGTACACACTGCGCCAGGGCAATCTCTCGGACATTTACACGCTCGCCCTCGATTCGGGACAATTGACGCGCTTGACGAAGGACGCCGCGCAGGACGCACAGCCCGCGTGGTCACCGGACGGCGCGCGCATCGCGTTCGTAAGCAATCGCAGCGGCATCGCGCAAATTTGGGTGATGCACACAGACGGTGCGAGTCCCCTTCAACTCACAAACATTCCCTCCGGCGCGGAACAACCGAAATGGTCGCCCGACGGCAATTGGCTCGCCTTTGTCGCGTACACGGGTTCGGGCGAAGGCAACAATCGCCGCGAGTTGTATCTGTTGTACGCGCCGCCCCATGCGGTCAAAGAAGAACAACGCGGCGTGATTCGTTTAACGCAAAATGATGTGGATGATACGGAACCGGCATGGATGATTGAATAGCGGATTTTCGTTTGTACAATTTGCCCTCGAGCGACGTAATCTATTTGAACAAACTTTTGCGTCACTCTCTGCATGCAAAAGCGTTGTATCCATCAAGTAGAGGCGATGTTTCCTCTCGATTCAAACCACAAGGAGGCTCGTATGGGTGTAATTATCGGCATCATCATTTACTTGATTGTTGCCGCCGTCGTTCTCATGGTTGTGGACCGGCTCAATCTCGGTCTTTCTGTGGCGGGCTTTGGCAACGCCATTATCGCCGCCGCCGTCATCGCTATCGTCACATGGATCATCAGTTGGCTTTTAGCGCAACTGGGACTCTCGTTTCCGTCAGGGCTCTTGGGCGCGATTATCGCGGTTATTGTTTCGGCGGTCGTTCTCATGATTAGTGACCGCTTCCTCGCGGGGATGAAGGTCCAAGGGTTCACGGGCGCGCTCGTCGCCGCCATCGCCATCGGCGTGCTGAGCTGGCTCATCGGACTGATTCTCGGTCCGGTTCTTGCGCCACTGGGATTCACCGCTTAATTTCCTAGTCCCGCGTCTGAATCCAAAAGGAATTTGTTTGGCAAGACAACGCCCGCTGCGATACAGAATCGCGGCGGGCGTTTTTCATTGCATTCTTATGCTATCTATTGAGTGTAGATTTATTGAGTGCAGGACTCTAAAATTCTCCAGTGATTTGCGGAAAGCAACACTGAATCAGTATGAGAAAGTATGCTCATCCACAGCGCGAGCTAGGGCAAAGAATTCGTGAGCGGCGAGTTGAATTCAAGTGGTCACAGGAAGATTTAGCAGAACACGCAAATCTTCATCGAACCTATATCGGCGCGGTGGAAAGAGGCGAAAAGAATATTTCACTGCTCAATATTCTCAAGATTGCCAGAGCTCTCAAACTCGATCCTTCGGAACTACTCAAGAATCTCACGCTACCTTCCGATTCCTCACAAAAATAAAAGTTGCTTTCTGCAGTCGCCTAACCAAATGCAGAAAGTTTCGTTTTCCACGGATGTTCGCGCCAAGCCATTCTTAAAATGGGCTGGTGGCAAGACCCAGCTCTTGAAACAAATAGCTACGTATCTTCCCCAAGAACTAATAAGCAGGCAGATTTCCCGATACGTCGAACCTTTCATTGGTGGCGGTGCAGTATTCTTTTACATCGCGCAAGAGTATCCCATCAAAGAGTCTTTTCTGTTTGATGTAAATGAAGAGCTCATCCTTACATACAAAACAATTCAAAAATCGCCAACGGAGTTGATTCGTACTCTTCAAGAGATGCAGGATTGTTACGTGCGACTAAACGCAGATGGGCAGGAGAACGAATTTTATGAGGTTAGACGCAAATTCAACCAAAAACGCAAAGACATTGACTTTGATCATTTTCAACTTGATTGGGTTGAACGCACCGCGCAAATCATATTTTTGAACCGAACATGTTTTAATGGACTCTTTCGCGTAAATCCGCGCGGTGAATTCAATGTCCCTTTTGGACGCTACAAGAACCCACAGATTTGTAATGCGGAGAATTTAATTGAAGTTTCTCGCATTTTGCAAAGCGCGAGAATTGAGCGAGCAGATTTCGTCAAGGCGAAGAAGGTAGTGAATTCCAATACATTTGTTTATTTTGATCCGCCGTATCGCCCAATTAGCGCAACATCACGATTTACTTCATACTCCAAAATCGAATTTGATGATGATGAACAAAAACGGTTGTCAATCTTTTATCGCGACCTCGATAGGCGTGGTGCGAAACTGATGTTGAGTAATTCCGACCCTAAAAATGGAAATCCCGACGATCATTTTTTTGAGGAGTTGTATCGAGGATTCAGTATTCGACGTGTGCAAGCAAGTCGAATGATAAATGCGGTAGGAAGTAAACGTGGAAAGATAAGTGAATTGCTAATATTGAACTACTCAAGCCAGAGTTGACAACGGAATTGGAGACAGAGGTATGAGCCGCGATACGGCATGGCAAAAAATTTTCGAGTACCATCGCATGGATAAACATGATTTTGATTCTTCACCGTATGAATTACCTAACTCGAAAATTAAAGAAGTGAGTCGGTACTTTAATACGACCAGTGACCGCGAAGTGCGCGTGCTCTGCAAGATGGATACCAGGGAAAGCCGCCCGCAGGTCTTTAAGGATAGGGCATTGTTTCTGTTGCCTACTACAAATTCCAGTTATGTCATTGTAAAAGGAGAGGGTTACATTGATATTCCAAGCATTGAGAAGACTACAGAAATATATACTTCGAAATTGGATTATAGTTTAGATACATCAAGCGTCGGGGACTCGGAGATGCAACATGTGGATTTTGCTTATGCCTCCAGCTTAATAAGAACAGCACTCCAAGATGAGAGTTTAGTCCTTACAATTCGGGGAAGAAAATATACTCCAACTTTTTCTTTCCGAGTGGGGCAAAGTGAAATCAAAGTGGCGAGTGTTCAGACAGAAGTCGATGCAGGTTATGAAGGTCGAACACAAGTTGTTCTTGTAGAGGCAAAACCCGCGGGTGTATCCAATACTATTATTCGACAGCTTTTCTATCCATATCGACAGTGGCAGCACTTTACCAAGAAACAGATTGTTCCGTTTTTTTTCTCAAAAGTTGCAAATGAATACTCAATGTGGCGCTTTGAATTTACTGATCCGCAAGACTACAACTCAATTAAACTAGTGGACGCTCAAAAATTTGTAATTAGGTCGAATACTTGATGAATACGAACAACGCCAAAGACTTTATTCCCGAACGCACCACCGTCTGGGACTTTCCCATTCGCGGCGATTGGGCGACGCACAAGGGTGATTATCGCGGCAACTTTGCGCCACAAATCGCGCGCAATGTTTTGCTGAACTATTCTTCGGAAGGGGAAATGGTCCTTGACCCAATGTGCGGCAGTGGCACGACGCTGATTGAAGCGCGGCTGCTCAATCGCAACGCCATCGGATACGACATCAATCAAAACGCGGTGGACATCACGCGGGCGCGTTTGGCGTTTGATGTTTTTAATTCCTCACAACAACGCGTCGAACGCGGCGATGTGCGTACCCTCTCGGCGCTCGCCGAAAATTCGATTGACCTCATCCTCACGCATCCACCATACGCCAACATCGTCAAATACTCGGACAACCAAAATCCCGATGACCTCTCCAGTATTTCGAGTATCCACGAATTTTTAGACGAACTCGAAATAGGCATTCGTGAACTGTATCGCGTTCTCAAAGCGAATCGCTAGTGCGCGATTCTGATTGGCGACACACGCAAAGGACAGCATTACGTTCCACTTTCGCATTTCGTTCTCGACCGCTGCTTGAAAGTTGGCTTTGCGTTGAAGGAAGAAATCATCAAAACGCAGCATAACACCACATACACCGCGCGTTGGACGGGCGCGGCGCGCAGTTATCGCTTTTATCTCATCATGCACGAACATCTTTTTATCTTTCGCAAACCGCGCGCCGACGAAGATTTCTCGCGCATCCGTCATAGTGTATTGAGAGAAAAACGCGCGCCATATCGCGTGCCGCGCAAATCCTCCCCATAAAAAAATTGCGTGTGAGTGCATCACACGCAATTTTTTTTATCTATCCAAACCCACTTCTTCCACCACCGCCCCCGCGACTACTGCTCGACGAAGAACGGCTGCTGCTACTTGAACTCGAACGAAAACTCGAACCGCCGCCGCTCCAACTACTGCGCCCGCTGCTGCCCGAACGCGAACTGCCGCGACTCGGCGAAAGACTCGGATTGCCTTTGACAAACGAGGTCGCCGTCGTATTCAACATCGAAAAGAAACTCGAACTCACATTGTTCAACGTGTTGAATGTTCCGCTCGCCGCGTCATTCAGTGATGGCACGCCCTGCGGAGAACTCGACGGACTCGGATTCGGCGCTGCATCGCCCATGCCCAAAATGCCGCCAGTTGTCGGACGCGTCGAAGTAGAGGTACTTGTGCGTGAACGCGTCGTGGAGGAAATGCCGCGTGATGACAACGGCGGCGGTGAATACCATTTCGGCGCGGGCGTGTCCACTTGCGCGAATTTTTCCACCCATGCTTTATCAATCCCGAACGCGACGGCATACGGCAGATATCTTTCAAATTGTTCCTGCGCGTCCGCGACGTTCGTGTATTTTTCAATGTGTTCGAGATACCGTTTGAACGCGTTCCAGCGCGCGGCGGCTTGCGCGCCTTGCGGCGTTTTGCGCGGCATGAAACGCGCGAGAACCATCACCGCGCCCGCGAGGATAAACAACACAATCCACGGCAGTAACGCTCCAAATGAAAACGCCAAGTCCGGCGAAAACGCGATGCCCGCGTACAATTGAAACAAAAATGCGCCGGGACACAACAGCACGAGCAGTAACCAACCGAGCCGATAAAATTGCGCGCGCACGCGGTCAGGACGCGAGAGAAAATAACCGCGCCGCACCAATTCGTCGTACAAGCCGTCAAACATTTCCTTGAGCGACGCCGTAAATTTTTCGCGAATGTAACCCATGTTGCGACTCGTTTCGCCCGCCCACAAACGCTGCATCAATTCGCGTTCGTACTGATATTGCAACGGTGGCGCGTCCGCGCCAATTTTTTCATACGCGTAATCGTCGTTCGTCGTTTCCGTGTGCGCGCCTTGCGGCAGCGCGCGAATTTTGATAATGCCGCGCTGCGCCCAATCAATCAACGTCGCCAACACATCGCGCACGTTCGCCTCTTCGTCAATCAGCGTTCCCGCGAGCGCGGGCGTCAAATCATCGGGCGGCGCGTTCAAAAATTCCGCAGGCAGCGCGACGGCTTGGTCGCGTCCGCGCACGAACCACATCAACAACAGCGCCAACCCGCCGCCGATGATGAGCAGCAATGTCGCGAACAACGAATAAAAATTGAATTGTTCAATGGCGCGCGCTTGCGCTTCGAGTTTCAATTCACGTTGGTCTTCCGCCGCTTGCCATGCTTGAACCGGCTGCGTCACCGCGCCGTGCGGAAACTGCGCGCGAATTTCCCATTCGGTGTGCGCCGGAATCGGTCCGCCGGTAAATTCAATTGTCGAACCGTCAAGAATTTTTGCGTCACTGTGTTCGCGTCCGTCGGTGTACGTCGCGGCGAGCAGTTCTTGCGTCGGAAAAGTTCCGGGCAAATGCAACGTCACGCGCGTCGCTTTGATGGGATAGGGGCGGTCTTGCTCGATAAATTTCCACCAAAATTGGTCGCCGCCGCCGTAAATGCGTAACGCATCGGTGATGGTATAGCGCAATTCAAATGTGCGCGTCGCATTCGTCGTCGGTTCAAAATACCAAGTGATGATGCGTTCGCCGCCTCCCGCTTCAACGCTGTACGTGTTGGGCGTTTCACTTGCCGCGCGCAGATATTCCTTGCCATTTTCGCTCACGCCTTCAAACACGAGCGACGAAATTTTATTGAACGGAATCGCGCGGAACGCAAACCGAAACGGTCCGCCCTGAAAGTCCACCAGCCACGTTTCGACAATGTGTACGCTTCCATCTTTGTTAATCGTCATGTCCGCGTCGCGTCGCTGTACGACCACCGATTTTTCTTGCGCGAACGCGACGGAGACAGTGAGAAGGAAAAGAATAAACAGTGCGGTTAAGAATACGATTCGCTTGAACATGGTTGATTTGAAATTCGGGATTGCGAATTGCGAACTGCGAAATCCGAAATTTCCAATTCACATTTTCAAATTTGATTGCGCCACACCGCGTTTCCCATTCACGCGCCATTGCGAGTCCTGACGTTCCAGCTCGGCAACTTGTTCGGCGCGCAATCCGACAATCACATCCGATTTCAACGTTCGCAAGCAAACGAACGGAATCGGAAAATACCGCGTTGCATATTCAAACGCGATGGTCGCTTTCCAATGCGCGTCGCCGACGACGCGGCGATAATTGACATCGCCTTTCAAGATCGCAAAATCGGCAGCGCGAAACATGTTCCACAAATCATCGGGCATTTCAAAAAAATGCAGCGGCGTCGGATAAAACCAATGCACGCGCAATTCCAAACGTTTTGTTTTGAGATGTTCGCGCAGACGTTTTGACAACGCGCGTATTTCGTCATTCGCTTCGCCTTGGGCTTGGTCAAATGCCGCGAGCGTGTGTTCGACATCTTGCGGCATCGCATCGGAAACATAAAACGGCTGCGGTTTCAGATGCACGATGATTTTTTCTGCCATTGGGCGACTATGAAGGTTCGCCCCTACATTCGCGCGCAGCAAAAAATCCATGAACACCAAATCGAGCGCGAGTTCCGTGCCCGCGTTGTCGCACACATAGAGCAAATTTTTAATTGGGCGCGTCGCAAAAAATTCCGCCACACGCGGCGCGTCGTCCACCAACAAATTCGCGCGTTCGTCTTCGGGGCGCGCGGCGCGCCCAACTTGCCGTTCCACATTGTACGACAAGTCCACGCGATTGCCCCACAATGCGCTGTACAACAGGTGTTCAAAGCGTTCCCTCACCTCCAACCCCCCTCCCAATGTTGGAGAGGGGCGTAACAACGCGCGCACGCGCGCCGGCGCGGCGTCGGGTTTCAATTCCGCGTCTTTTTGCCACGCGAACGGGTCGCGTTCGTGCCACGCGCCGATTTGAAAAAAACCGACGATTTCCAAAATGCGGCGATAAAAAAAAGTTTCTGCCCAAAACCACGGCACGTCGAGCCACGATTTTCCAATGTACGGTTTTGAAACGTGTTTCCAAAACTCGACATCGGGTGCGTCCTCGCGCAGCGGCTGAATCGCGCCGTTCAAAATTTCCGCGCGGAAATTTTTGAACCCGCGTTTGAGGTCAGGCGAAAAATAGGGCGCGGCTTCTAAATCTTGGAGAATGCGCGTATCGCGCCCCTCCATCGTAAATTTTGCAAAAGAGTTCGGCTCGTTTGTGGCAATGAGCGGCGGCAGCGTCGCGAGGTCAATGCGGGGGGGGGGAATATGTGGGCGAGACATGTACAAAAAATGTACACGCAAAGGCGCAAAGACGCAAAGAAAAACTTGCGCCTCTGCGCCTCTGCGTGAGAAATTTTTAGAAACCCAATCCTCTCTCTTTCAAACTCACAAATTTTCCCTGCGCGCCGATGACCAAGTGGTCGAGAACGTCAATGTCGAGCAGCTGTCCCGCTTTGACGATTTCGCGCGTAATCGCCGCGTCTTCGGGCGACGGCGTCGGGTCGCCGCTGGGATGATTGTGCGCGAGGATGATGCCCGTCGCGTTTTGACGCACCGCGTCACGAAACAGTTCGCCGATGCGGACGACGGTGGTGTGTACGGAACCTTGATACACACGCGCGCGTCCGAGCACCCGATTTTTTGTATCGAGCAACAGCGTCCGCATTTCTTCTTGTTCGAGCCGCGTCATGTCGGACAAAAGGTTTGCCGCGTCGGCGGGTGAATGGATGCGCGGTTTTTCTTCCGGCGACGCGAGCGCGACGCGTCTGCCCAATTCAAAACACGCGTGCAGTTCCGCCGCTTTCGCGGGACCGATGCCTTTCAAGTGCGACAATTCATTGTATGGAAAACGCGCGAGCCCGGGCAAACGCCCGCACTGTTCCAACAGTTCGGCGGACAAATCAATCACGTTCACGCCTTTGTAACCGGTGCGTAACAGAATTGCCAAGAGTTCCGCATCGCTCAACACGCCCGCGCCGAATTGCTGCAAGCGTTCGCGCGGACGTTCATTGTGCTGCATGGCGTGAATGGTGTGCGGC
Organism: uncultured Chloroflexota bacterium; assembly: GCA_937870825.1. GTDB lineage: Bacteria > Chloroflexota > Anaerolineae > UBA4142 > SHND01 > SHND01. The sequence continues at coordinate 19,868 of CALMZO010000348.1, forward strand.
GCGGCTTCGCGCGTCTTGCGGGCAGGGCGGGGCATCTTAGAACCAACCTCGTTTCTTGAAATAAATTAACATGCCGATTGGAATGAGAAGGATAAGCGCATTTACAACCCAAAATAAAACCTCATCGGCAAACGGAATGCGGTCAAAATTCATCCCGCCCCAACCGACGATAAACGAAATCGGCAAAAAAATGGTCGCGATAATCGTCAACGTTTTCGTCACTTCGTTCAAGCGGTTCGACTGCACCGAAAGATACGTGTCCAGCACATTGCCCAATAAATCGCGTCCCGTTTCAATCAATTCGTAAATGCGCGACAAACGGTCATACACATCGCGATAGTACAGCGCCGTTTTGGAATCGACAAGTCCGTACCGCGTGCCGGCGAGCGCATTCATCACATCGCGCATCGGGGCAATGCTCCGACGCATCTGGATGAGCTGGTGCTTGTGTTCGAAAATTCCTTGTAACGTTTTTGGCGTTGCACGCGACAGCGTTTCCTCTTCAATAACATCAATCTCGTCGTCCATCTGCTCCAGCATCGGAAACAGATTGTCCGTCATTTGGTCCACGATGAGATACAAGAAAAAGTCGGGACCCAAATCTTGCCGTTTCGGGTCGCCGAGAAAACGTTTCAACGCGTGGTCAAGTTCAGGCATTCCCTCATCGTGAATCGTAATCAAGAAATCGTGTCCGAGAAACACTTCCAGCTCGTTGTCGTGCATTTCGCCGTCGTGACGCACGAGCGCGTGAACGGTGATAAAGAGATAGTTCCCGAAATCCAGCACTTTGGCGCGTTCGTCAAATTGGCGAACGTCTTCCATTGCCAACGGATGCAAATTGTATTCTTGCTGCAGCGCGTCGAGCTGCTCCGCTGTCGGCGATTGATAATCGTACCACTTGAACACGCGCCGCCCATGTCCCAATTGCATCAACCGCGCGCCGTTGGAGGACGCGTCAGATGCGTGAACGACAGGAGAGTTAACAGACATGATATCGTTATTGTACTCGGGTCATGCGCGCGTGTAAATGGCGGTGTTAGGGCAAACGCATTTGAAAAATGTTTTTGGGACAGGTGCTGAATAATGCGAATTTCCGTTTGATTCGCGGGATTTCAGCAATTGGAAATTGCCGTCTGAAAAAAGTTTAAATCGCGCGGCGATTGTGAAGGCGGAGCATTTTGTCTTTTTTCAGCCGTGAAATTCTATTTCATGCAGGCGCGGCAA
>CALMZO010000349.1 GCA_937870825.1 uncultured Chloroflexota bacterium
TCGAAATGACAGCTCTGCGTAAGGTGAGTTAATAAAAAACTCGTTTTTGCTCTTTTTCAGCAAAAACGAGTTTCATTGGTCTCCGCCGCCGCCACCATCACCGCCGCCGTCGCCACCGCCATCGCCGCCATCACTTCCGCCGTCGGCAGAATCGAAACTGCTGTCAAAGGAATCCAGCACGCTGTCAAAGGAATCCATCGCACCGTCGAACGTGTCGAGCAATCCACCCCATGCGCCTTCGAGTTGCTGTCCAACATCAGGCAACACCGCTTCCGGGTCAGCGTCCACACCGCCACCGGACGAATCGCCGGTAACAAAAGCGGTTCCGCTGTCTCCACCCGTCGCGCGAAATTGCTGCCCGATCGCCTGGTACTGCGTTCGCAATTCCGGCATCAACAAAAATCCACTGCCGAGCAAGCCCATCAACGCAAACGCTTCTGCCGGACTGCGTTGATACACGTCTGTCAACTTTTGCGCGTCGCTGCTCAGCGCGTCCAATTGATTCAACGTGTCTTGCCCTTTCGCGGTCAATTCGTATTTCGTCCGCGAAAAAATGCCGAACGATTTTTCCTCGCGCGTTTGCAAATATCCTTTCCGCACGAGCGCGGGCAAAATCATTTCTGTTTTGAATTTGGCAAGGTCTCCGCCAAATTTTTGACGCGCGGATTGCACAACGCTCGCTATCATTGCGCCTTCGCGTCCGTTGCTCACGGCGGCAACTATATTCGCCGCCGCGCGCAAATGTGTTTCCAACGGCGCGAGTCCGCGCGTATCCATTTCCACCAACAAATAATCTTGATGCTTCGTAAACACCCACATCACCTTGCGCGACTCGCGTCGAAAACGCACAATGCCTTTGGCGATGAGTTCCGTCAACGCAAGTTTGAATGCCTCACGTCCGCTTGCGCCGTTGGGGTCACGGAGTACGCCGAGTTCTGCCGCCGTCAGTTGTAGGGGAGATGGTTCCATTGCTGTCCTCTTTCTGTACCATCCTATTCTATCATGCTCTCGCGCCTTGTCCTACGCCGGCAAAAAAACAAAGAGCGCATGTGCCACAGTTCACACGCGCCCTTTGCAAAAAGGAGAGAGAAAAAGGATTTCGATTCAAGCTGTGGGTTCGTACGGGACGGTTCAAAAAATTTATCCGTTCGTTTCACGAACTCAACATCATTTGCGTCATCAACTCGCGCTGCAACAACGCGGGATGAATCCAATCGTTGCGCGTCGCTTCGAAACGCCTGCGCTGCAATTCCACAATCAATTCCTGCACGCGCAGCCGAATCGCATCGCGCTGCACCCGGTAATACACAATATCTTTGCCCGTCGGGTCTTGGAAATCCCAAATGTAATCCGGCGTGAACGCGCCCGGATAAATATCTTTGCCCATCAACACCACAAGGTCCGCTTGTGCCAACAATGTGTTATTAACAGGTTTGGGAAAGAGCGCGCGCACGTCCATGCCCGCTTCTTTCATCACCTCAACCATCAACGGGTCCGGCATGACGGCGGGCATCGTGCCGCACGAACTCGCTTTTGCCCAGCCCTCTGCAAATTGATTGAACCACGCTTCCGCCATCTGACTGCGCGACGTATTTCTCAAGTCCACAAACAAAATTCGCTTCATGGCATTTTTCCTCTTTGCCCTCTTTTTATTCTCGCAACGATATGTCAAGCATAACCGCAGGAAATTAAACTTGCGTTACGCGCAAATCAAGCGCGTGTAAATTTTGCGTAAAAGAGTCTTAATCAAGCCGTACGCGGTTTGCAATCACTCGCAGGGCTGCCCCTTTTTGTCATAAACTCACACCCGTTATAGAATCTTTGTCCTTTACAAAAATTATGTTTCCACCATCCCGTCTCGCGCACTTTGGCGAAAAATTCATTCAAGCCGGTTGGCTCGCCGCCTTAATCGTCGCCCCGCTTTTTTTCAACATTTATTCCAGCCGCGTCTTTGAACCCGACAAAATCGCGTTGATTCGTACGCTCGCGTTGGCGATGGGCGCGCTGTGGCTCGTCGTGCGCGCGGAACGTTGGCGCGGACGCAATGTTGTGCGTTCACGCGAATCGCTGCGCGAACGCTTGCGTCAAATTTCGGCAGAGAATCCGTTGACGATTCCCGCGTTTCTCTTGCTCGTCGCTTACGTCATCAGCACGCTTCTCTCCGTTTCGCCAACCGTCTCATTTTTTGGTTCGTATCAACGTCTGCAAGGGCTGTACACATTTTCTGCGTACCTCGTTATTTTTTTCCTCGCCGCCAGTCAAATCAAAACGCGCGCGGACGTCGAACGCGCGGTCACGCTTGCGCTCATTGCAAGTTTTCCCGTCGCGTTTTATGGAATCATTCAACATTATTTTGTCGACCCGCTGCCGTGGGTGGGCGATGTGACCGCGCGCGTCGCGTCGAACATGGGCAATTCGATTTTCATCGGCGCGTTTTTGATTCTCGTCATTCCACTCACGCTTGCGCGTTTGATTGAAACAAATCAGCGCGCAACGTCGGCACTCTTGCCGCGCGCCAAAGTCATTGTTGCGGCGGCGGCGATTCTATCCGTGTTGCTCGTCGGCGCGGCGTGGGGCTTGACCTTTGACGTTGGCGCGAAACCCATCATCGAAGCAAATTACAGCGGCACGCTCACGCCCCAACAATTAACGCTGGCGACAAGCGCCTTCCACATCGCGCTGCTGGTCAGTTTCATCGTCGTCGCGTTGTGGTTCGTCGTCGCGTATCTTTTGAAACAACGCGCGGGAAATTTTCTGCTGCTCGGTTTGTACGCGTCATTGCTTGCAGTGCAATTCGCCGCGCTCGTCTTTTCGCAAAGTCGCGGTCCGCTGCTCGGAATGCTGGCTGGCTTGTTCACGTTCGGCGTGTTGTACGCGCTGGTGCGCGGCGCGCGCAAACTCGCGCTCGGCGCGGTTGGACTCGCCGCGTTCGTTTTGATTTTTCTCGCGTTGTTGAACATTCCCAATTCGCCGCTTGCGCCTTTGCGCGAACTTCCGTATCTGGGACGCATGGGACGTGTGTTTGAACTCGAAGGCGGAACGGGACGCGTGCGCGTATTGATTTGGCGCGGCGCGCTGCAACTCGTCGTGCCGCATGAACCGTTGTGGTCTCCGTTGAGCGGCGAGGATGCCTTTAACGCGCTGCGTTCGTTGGTGGGTTATGGTCCCGAAACAATGTACGTGGCGTACAATAAATTTTATCCGCCCGAACTCGGCACGCTTGAATCGCGCAACGCCACGCCTGACCGTTCACACAACGAAACGTTTGACGCGTTGGTGACAACCGGCTTGTTTGGTTTCATTGCCGAAAATGTTTTGTTCCTCACCATTTTTTATTTTGCGTTGAAATGGCTGGGCTTGATGCCTTCCACGCGCGCGCGCAATTTGTTTGTCGCGTTGTGGTTCGGCGGCGGCATCTTGTTCGCGCTGATTTTTGGATTCGCGCTCGGCTGGGAATTTATCGGCGTCGCGTTACCCGGCGGCATGATGCTCGGCATGTTCGCGTATCTCGTCGTGATTGCGCTACGCGGACAATCAAGTTCAAGTCTCCAATCTCCAATCTCTAGTTTGTGGCTCGTCGCGCTCATGGCGCTATTCGTCTCGCACTTTATCGAAATTCATTTTGGCATCGCGATTGTTTCGACGCGCATGTACTTTTGGTTTTTCGCGGCGGTGTTGGTCGTGATTGGAACTGGACGCGTTGTGTTCGCGCAAGAGGAAAAAACGGAAATCAAGCCCGCGCCCGAAATCTCTGCAAAACGGAAACGCGCGGGGACTGTCACCCCAACGCGCAAAGAGCAGCCCGTCGCGCGACGCGTCTCGACCGCCCCGTTGATTACGTTTGCATTCTTGGTAGGATTCATTCTCGCGGTAATGGGGTACGATTACATCAACACCAACAATCTCGGCGCGCTGGGAAGTCAAGCAGTCAGCGGCTTGGATATTGTGACCAGCGCGCTCACGGTGAAAAACACAACCGCAGGTGGAATGCCGTCGTTCGCGATGTTGTGGCTCTTTGTGACGACGCTGCTTTTTGGCTTGGGCATTTGCGCGAGTGAATGGGGGCGCGACTTGCGATTGAGCATTCGCGATTGGCTCACCGCGATGGTGTTGTTCGCCGTTCTCGCGTTCGCGATTTTTTCAGGGCTCGCGTTTTATCATGTGCTTTTGATTGCCACACAAGGCAGCACCGTACTCGAAGCATTGTTGACCGCCGTCGCGTTGTTCACCGTGTTTATGCTTTTGGTCATCACCGTCTGCGCGCTCTCGCTGTTGTTTGACGAAACGCTGCCAACGATTTGGTTCAATCGCGCGACGAATTATGTGGTGCTGCCCGTTCTCGCCGCGATTGCGCTCGTTTTGATTTTTGCCACGAACGTGGAACCTATTCGCGCGGACATGTTGTACAAGCAAGCTGCGAGTCTCACGGGTGAAAACAACGCTACCGCGATTCAACTGTATCAACGCGCCTTGGCGATGCAGCCGCAGCAAGATTACTATTATTTGTTTTTGGGGCGCGCGTATCTTGATGCGGCAAAAGCCGCGCAAGACATTGCGCAGCAAGTGGACTATTTGAATCGCGCGGAAGCCGCGTTGGAAAATGCGCGCGCCATCAACCCGTACAACACTGACCATTCCGCGAATCTCGCGCGGCTCGCCCAAGCGCGCGGCGCGTTGGCGCGCGATGTGGCGCTGCAAATGGATTCGTACAAACAAGCGGCAGTGTATTTTGACCACGCCAACCGGTTGAGTCCGAACACCGCGCATTTGTACGACCAACACGCGCAGGCATTGCTCGAATACGCAGAAATCCTCAAAGCCAACAGTCAGCCCGACGAGGCAAAGGGCATTGTGCAATTGGCGCACGAACGAATTCAGCGCGCGCTCCAAGTGGACCCGACATTTTGCCTCACCTACGCGGTGCGCGCGCAAGCACAATCAAGTTGGGGCGGCCGCGTTGCCGATGCGTTAAAAGCAATTGAATACGCGCCGCGTTGCGGCGATGTGTTTTATAGTGAAGGGTTGTCTATCGCGGTCAACGAATTGGCGCGCGCAGGTGATGAAGCCGCCGCCGCGAACGAAAGCGCGCAATTTGAAGCGGCTGTGACCGAGGCGGCACAAAAAAATCCGACGCTTGAAACGTACACGACGCTCGCGAATTTTTATTCCAAAGCCGGACGCGTCAAGGATGCCATTCGCGCGGTGGACGGCGCGCTCGCGGCGATTCCCGAAAGTGATGCCAACACGCGCAAACGCTATCAAGATTTTCGATTCACGCTCGTCGAATTGCAAAAAGCATTGGACGCCGCAAACGCTGCGCCGAACGATGTGGAATTACAGCGCGCCGTCGCGCAGCAGTGGCTCGCGCGCGGGCAATTGGGATTCGCGCTGCCCGCCTTCCAAAAAGTCACACAACTCAATCCAAACGATTACGCCGCACAGCGCGATGTGACATTGCTTTTGATTGCCACCGACCAACTCGCGCCCGCGACACAACAAATCGCCGTTGCACAAAAACTCGCGCCCGCGAATGAGCAAACGTTTTGGCAGCAATTGAACACCGTCGTCACGGGCATTCAAAACAACGACGCCGCCAAAGCCACCGCGCAATTGGAAGCATTGGCACAGAACGCCAACGCACAAGATTTGGCGCTCGTCAGCGCGCTGCGAAAATTGGCAGAGAAATTGCAAAAATTGGGTTAACGCGACATGCCGACGATTCTGCTCATCTTTTTTGCCGCGTTGATTGTTGCCATCGCCGCGACGCCGCTCGCACAACGCGTCGCCGTACGTTTGGGCATTCTCGACCAACCGAACACGCGCAAAGTTCACACGTCGCCGGTCCCTTTGCTTGGCGGCGTTGCTATTTATGTTGCGTTTCTCGCCGCGCTCTTGCTTTTTAGCGAAACGTTTTATGTGAATCAAGTGATTGGCATTTTGCTCGGCGCGACGTGGGTCTCGTTTCTCGGCATTTGGGACGATTGGAAAAATTTGCGCCCGCTCATCAAACTCGGCGGACAATTTTTTGCGATTGCGATTCTGCTCGTCACGGGCGTGCAAGTGGAATTTTTACGCAATCCATTCCTGAACTTTTTCGTCACCGCCGCGTGGGTGGTGGGAATTACGAACGCCGTAAATTTTTTGGACAACATGGATGGCTTGTCAGGCGGCGTCGCGGCGATTGCGTCGGCGTGGTTTCTCGCACTGAGTTTGTTGAACGGACAATTTCTCGTCGCGCCGTTTGCCGCCGCGATTTTCGGCGCGTCGCTCGGCTTCTTGGTGTATAATTTCAATCCCGCGCGCATCTTTATGGGCGACGCGGGCAGTTTATTTTTAGGATTCATTCTTGCCGCCGTCGGTTTGAAATTGCGTTTCCCGGGACATCCCGATTCGATTACGTGGATGATTCCTGTTCTCGTTCTCGGCGTTCCCGTTTTGGACATGGCGCTCGTCACCTTTTCGCGATTGCGGCGCGGCGTGAATCCGTGGACGACGGCAGGCAAAGACCATCTCTCGCATCGCCTCGCCGCCTTGAGCGGAGCCGAAGGCGACACGAATCACCGACGCGCAGTGCTAATCATCTACGCGTTGTGCCTTGTCACCGGCGCGCTCGGCTTTGTGATGCAGTATCTTGCGTTTGAAATTGCCTACGCGCTCTTTGGCATCACCTTGTTCATCGGCATTCTCATCATCTTTTATTTTGAAAGGGCATCGCACAAGCAATCGCTATGACGAACACGTTCCTCGCTCTCGACCAAATACTTCAAGAAAACATTAAAACGCGCGCCGCGCGCATTGCCGTGATTGGCATCGGCTATGTAGGATTGCCGCTCGCCGTCGCGTTCGCGGAAGCAGGTTTTCCAACTGTCGGGTTCGACCTCGACGCGCGCAAAGTGGATTCCATCAATCGCGGCGTGTCGTATATTCCCGACATCGAAACTGCACGCGTTGAAAAGTTGATTCGCGCAGAATCATTGCGCGCGTCGACGGATGATTCGGCGCTGCGCGACGCGGATGTGATTTTTATTTGTGTGCCAACGCCGTTTGACCGCATGAAAGCGCCCGACCTCGGCATGATTCGCAGCGCGAGTCAAAGTATCGCAAAACATTTGCATCGGGGGCAGATGGTGATTTTGCAAAGCACTACGTACCCCGGCACCACCGAAGAATTTGTGCTGCCGATTTTGGAAACGAGCGGCTTGAAAGCGGGACACGATTTTTATCTCGCGTTCTCGCCCGAACGGATTGACCCCGGCAACAAAGAATGGAGCGCGAACAACATGCCCAAAGTGTTGGGCGGACTCACGCCGCGTTCGACGGAACTCGCGCGCGACTTGTTGGCGACGCTCACACCGCATGTGCATCTCGTTTCCACACCACGCGCGGCGGAAATGACAAAGCTGCTCGAAAACATTTTTCGCAGTGTCAACATCGCGCTGGTGAACGAACTCGCGCTGTTGTGCGAACGCATGGACATCAACATTTGGGAAGTGATTGACGCGGCAAAAACAAAACCGTTCGGCTTTATGCCGTTTTATCCGAGCGCGGGTGTGGGCGGGCATTGCATCCCGGTGGACCCCTACTATCTGTCATGGAAAGCGCGCGAGTTTGATTTTTATACAAAGTTCATCGAACTCGCCGCCGAAGTGAACCAGTCCATGCCCTTCCATGTCGTCAATCTCATTGCGGACGCGGTGAATCGCGACGGAAAATCGCTTGACGGGGCAAAGGTGTTGGTGTTGGGCGTTGCGTTCAAGCGCGATATTGACGATGCGCGCAATTCGCCTGCGGAACGCGTTATTGAATTGTTGATTGCGCGGCGCGCGAATGTGTCCTATCACGACCCGTATGTGCCGCGCTTTCACATCGGCGACAGCGTGTTCCATCGCGCGCCGCGCGTGTTGGATGGGGTGGCGCTGACAGAACAGACGTTGCAAGGAGCCGATGTTGTCGTTATTGTTACGGGACACCGCAACGTAGACTATGGACTGGTTTTGGCAAATGCCAAACGCATTGTAGATACGACAAGTGTGACGGCGGCGATGCAGAACAACGGACACGTAGTACGCCTCGGCGCGTCCTCATCGCTGCGCGCGGCGGATATTGGAGCGAACGGCATCTCATGAATGCCATCGAGTTGCCCGCGCCCCCTCCCCTGCTCGTCGTCGTTTCGGGGCCGAGCGGCGTCGGCAAAGATGCCACGCTGAAACGAATGCAGGCGCGCGGACTGCCGTTCCATTTTGTGGTGACGACGACGACGCGGCAGCAGCGTCCCACCGAAGTTGAGGGGGTGGATTATCACTTTGTCAGCATTGCAGAATATCAAGACAAATTGGCGCGCGGAGATTTTCTCGAACACGCGAACGTCTATGGTAATTTGTACGGCAATTCGCGCAGTGATATTGAGAGCGCGCTGCAGCGCGGTGCGGACGTTATCATGCGAATTGATGTGCAAGGCGCAGCGACAATTCGCACACGCGTCGAGGGCGCGATTTTCATCTTCTTGATTTCGACGATGCAAGAATTGGAAACGCGCTTGCGAGCGCGCAAAACAGAGAGTGAAGACGCCTTGCGAATTCGGCTTGACCTTGCCGCGCAGGAAATGCGAGAGCAAGTGCATTTCGATTACTGTTTGCGTAATTCCGACAGCCACCTCGACGAAACGGTGGACGACATTATCGCCATCATGCGCGCAGAGAAATTAAGGACGCAGCCGCGTCAAATAAAATTCAGGTGACGTTTGACGTTTTACGTTTGCGGATCGAGTCAAATGCGTAACACGTCAAACGTAAAACGTCAAACAAACTATGCTTTACATTGGAACTAGCGGTTTCCAGTACGACGATTGGGTGGGACCGTACTATCCCGAAGGATTGCCCAAAGAAAATTGGCTCGCGTACTATGCACAAGAATTTCGCGCGCTGGAAATCAATTTCACCTATTATCGAATGCCCACCGCGCGCGGGCTGGCAGGCATGGCGGCCAAAGTTCCCGACAATTTTTGTTTCGCCGTCAAAGCAACACAAGAAATGACGCACGCGCGCGAACGCGACCCGAAGGTTTTTCAACAATTCAAGGACGCCCTCAAGCCGCTCATTGAGCAAAACAAATTCGGAGTGATTCTCGCGCAATTTCCCAGTTCGTTTCGCGCGAAGGAGGAATCCCGCGCGTATTTTCAGTTTTTGCGCGAACAGCTCGATACATTGCCCGTCGTCGTCGAATTGAGAAACAAGGAATGGGTGGACGACGAACGCGCGGAAGAAACGTTCGAGGTGTTGAATCAAAACCATTTGGGATTCTGCGCGGTGGATGAACCTTTTTTCCCGCGCGTCGCGCAGGTCACGTCGAACATCGCATATGTCCGTTTTCACGGACGCAATTACAAAAAGTGGTGGAAACACGAACACGCGTGGGAACGTTACGATTACACGTACTCGCAACAAGAGTTGCAAGAGTGGGTCCCCAAAATTCAACAAATGAACGAAATGGCGGAAACCACGTTCGTCTTTTCCAACAATCACTATCGCGCGCAAGGGATTGACACTGCGCGACAGTTGAAACTGCTGCTGTCAGATGGGGGATAGCGAATCGCGTATCGCAAATCCTACATCCAACTTCTGACTTTCAATTTCCAATCTCATGTCCACACCACTCCAACTCAAACCGATGACTGCGGGCGATATTCTTGACCGCGCGATTCGCATTTATCGCGAAAATTTTGTCGCGCTCGTCACCATCGTCGCGATTGTGAACGTGCCATTGGTCTTGTTGCAGGCACTTTCATTTCTGCTCATTTTTCCTTTTGGCGAAGGTTTTTCACCGACAAGCACATTACAACCGACCATGATTCTCGTGGGGGTTGGTCTGTTTGTCATCGGCATCATCGGTGCCGTGTTCGCGGTGTTTGAACTGGGCGCGCTGACCTTGTATGTTTCAGAGCGATTCATGGGGCGCGTAATCACAGTGCGTCAGGCGTACAGCAACGCGTTCAAACGCGGACTCTCTTTGGTGATTGGTGCCCTTCTTTTGTTTTTGGCTTTGTTTGCGCTCTTTATGCTTTTCTTTGGCGCGATTTTCATTCCAGCCATCCTTGCCGCGCTGGGAGGTTCGGGACGTGACTCGGCAACCGCTCTCGCCGGATTTTGGGTTGTCTGTACGTGTGTACTGTTTGTGCCGGGCTTGCTGGGAATTCTGTATTTTTATACACGCTGGACCTTTTGGACACAAGCCATCATGCTGGAAAGTTACAACAGTACAGGCGGTTTGGGACGGAGTTGGAAATTGGTAAAAGGCAGCTTTTGGCGCGTCTTGGGTTTTAACATTGCATTGGGGATTATGGCAATTGCCTTGACGTTCGGGGCTTCCACCACCATAACCTTTGGAGCTGCCTTTTTGCCAATCCCATTTGGGACTATGCTCCAAACAGTTCTGAACGGCATAATCCAAATTATCATTGCTCCCTTACAGTATGCCACGCTCACGGTCTTGTATTACGACCTTCGCATTCGCAAAGAAGGTTTTGATATTCAGATGCAACTGCAGGATAAAGAACCGCCTGACCAGAATGGTTAGTGTCATTTATTAATTGATGTTACGCATGACCAATAAAAACAACGATAATGTTCGGAGACCGAAACGCGAATCTGCAGAAATCTTGGCGAATCTGCACGAAAATTCTAAAAATTCGCATGAATTCGTTTCGATTCGCGTAGATTCGCGTTTGAAAACCTCGCCACAAATAGTTACTGCGTAACGTGAGTTACCAAGTTCGTCCGGTGACGTTCCCTAAATCCTTTTATATTTCGGCGATGTCGTCCGCGCATGAACCTTAAGGCTTGACCCCACCACCTGGTTTTTTCTAGTGCTGCCAGGATGGAACGCCAAAACATGACCTTGCTTTCTTTTAGCCAAACTTTATCCTTGGGAGATGTACTTGACCAAACTGTTCGCGTCTTTCGACGACGCTTTATCTCGCTGACCAGTTTGATGGTGACCTTTGCAATTGTTTCCCTTGCAATCCGGATTGCACTGGCGGGAAATTGGCGCGACCCATTCAGCATTGACGCACGCCCGGATTTCCTCACTCTCTTGATGCAAACTGTTTTTGCAAGTGTAACTGCCATCGCAATCGCAGCATTAATTGGTTGGGTTGTGTATCAAGATACAACGGGCAAGCCAGTACAAATTTGGGTAGGGCTGCGGGAACTTGTGCAACATTGGCGTTCGCTCGTCATTTTGTCAACGCCAATTTTGGCGGAAGATTTATTCACCACAAGTTTGTATGGTGGCGCGCTTGCTGCGAGCCAAATCGGATGGTTTGCCTGTCTCGCCGGTTGGTCAGGTCCATTGGTGTTTGTTTTTCTAAAAGCGCCATTCTATTTTGCCTCCATCATTGTCGCCGTCGAAAACGTCGGGGCATTGACGGCGCTCGGGCGCACATGGCGATTGGTCAGTAGAACCTTGTTGCGTGTCTGTCTCATCTTGGGAGCAGTTCGATTCTTGACCTTTATCATCGAATGGACTTCAACATTCTTGTTCGCCTTTGTGTCTTCGTTCCTCTCGCTTCCAACAAGCGGCTTGATTCTTTTTTATACGGTGGGTGGTTCAATCGTATACATCCTCACACAACCGCTTGTTCTTGTATGTGTTGCAATTGTGTATGTCACCCTGCGAGTTAAATATGAAGGACTGGATTTAGAATTTCATTTGCAGCACTTGAACGCGCGAAATCCATGAAAAAACTGACGCTTTGTTTTATAGCTCTTGTTCTTTTTCTTTCCGCTTCTCCCGCGCACGCGCAAGCGCCGACGACGCTGGACGACTATCGCCGCGTCGTTCAAGAAACACTTGCCCTCGTGCAGCAAGCCAACAGGCTCGTCAGTTCGGAACGCGCGCCATTGTTGAATCAAGCCGCCGACAAATTGAACGCGGTGCGCGCAGTCCAAACCCCATCCGGCGCGCAAATCCCAATTGACAATCACGAACTCGTCGCGCTCATTCGCAATTCCGCCAAAACGCAAGCCGCAGTAAATCGTCTTGCCGCTTTGCAACTCGCGCTGGCACAACCACTCGCAACGGTGAAGGATGCCGACATTTTGCTCCTGCGCGATATTTTGAGTCGTCCGCCTTTTCAACAAACGGTTGCGGATGTGTGGTATGCGGAGATTGTGCGCGCAATTTTGAAATTCATTGACCGTCTCTTTAGCAACACCGCGCGCGGCGTCTTTGAACTGCGCGATGTGTTTGTCCTCGTCGGCGTTATCGTCGTCATCGCGGTGCTGATTTATTTTGTGCGAAACTTAAGGCGCAATCTCGTCGCCGAAGAAGAATTGCCCCCCCCCCTTCACGCGGACGATGCGCGCACGCCTGCCGAAGCATTCGACAACGCGCAGCGTTTTTTGAACGCGGGCGATTATCGTTCCGCCGTGCGGCAATTGTATTTGGCGACGCTGCTGCTCCTCGACCAACGCGGGCGCATCAAGTACGACCCGACGCTCACAAATCGCGAATATCTGCGCCAAGCGTCCAAGGACCCGCGCGCCGTCTCGGCATTGCAGCCGATTGTCGAAACGTTTGACCGCACATGGTACGGCTTTGAACCGATTTCGCGGCAAGAGTTTGACGAATACAAACAGCGCGTAGAGCAGGTGCGCGAATTATGAAACGTTTGTCGCTCAAACGCGATGCCCTGCTGCTCATCGGTCTGTTCGTCGCGTTCGCCGCATTCAGCGCGTTCGTGACCATTCGACAGCGTCAGATTCAAGAACAGCAAGAAATCACCGCGCGTTATTCTTCCAACTCGGCGCAGCCCGACGGCACACTTGCGTTGTACACATGGCTCGAACGTTTGGGACATCACGTCGAGCGCATTGAAAATCGCGCGTTTCAAATTTCAGACAACACGCGCTTGTTGTACATTCTCGGTCCGCGCGAGAGCATCGCCGACAACGAAGCAACCTACATTTTGCAATGGGTGGAGCGCGGCAACACGCTCATTCTGGCAGACCGGGGCGGCTTTAACAACAATGAATTGTTTCGCGAACTGAACGCCGAGTTGGATTCACTCGGAGATTTGACGGAACAAACGACGTTGACGCAGCCGATTGCGGACACTATGCTCGGCGCGCTGCGCGTCGAAACGCGGAATGGATTTATTTTCGACACCAACGCGCATGTCGTTTACGCGCAAACGGAGGAGAAAGCGTTGATTGCGCGCGTCGCACACGGCAACGGGTTCGTCTGGCTGTTGAGTACGCCTGAAATTTTTACAAACGCGAGTTTGTCGAACGACAACAACGCGAAATTTGCCGCCGCGCTTTTTGCAAATGTGCCGCGTGACGGCATCATCGCATTCGATGAGTATCATCTTGGCTTTAAACCCGAATCGCAAAATGGTCTGATGGATATGTTGTACGATACCCCGTGGGGCTGGGGAGTGTTGTTCAGCATCGTTTTGTTTTTTGCGTATATGGGCGTGAATGGACAGCGCCTGGGACGCGTGCTTCCGGTGCCGAAAACATTGGCGCGGCGCAGTCCGAGCGAATATGTGACATCCATGGCGAATTTATTTCGCCGCGCCAACAAACGCGGCATGGTGTTACAGCATTTTCGTCATTCGCTCAAACGCCGCCTTGGACGACCGTACCATCTCAATCCCGAACTCGCCGATGAACCGTACGTCGAAATGCTTGCGCGGCTTCGCCCCGATTTGGACCGCAATGAATTGGTCCGCCTTTTGAACGCGCTGCGCCGCACCGACACCAGCGAAAACGATTTAGTGAAAACGATTGAACAAGCCGTCACGTTCGGAGGACGCAAAAACTAATCTGAAATTTCGGATTGCGAATTGCGACAAGCACTTGCAATTCCAAATCCGCAATTTACAATTTCAATTTTCGAGAATGAACACACAATCCGCCTATCAAGCTCTCCTCGCTGAATCGAAAAAAGCGCTCGTCGGTCAAGACCCGGTGTTTGAACAAATGGTCATCGCGTTGTTTGTACGCGGGCATGTTTTGTTGGAAGGCGTACCGGGCACGGCGAAAACACTCGCGGCAAAAACACTTGCGCATCTCGTTCACGCGGAATTCAAGCGCGTGCAATTCACGCCGGACTTGATGCCGTCCGACATTGTTGGCACGCAGGTTTTTGATGTCAACAGCAGCAAATTTTATTTGAAACGCGGACCCGTTTTTGCGAACGTTGTGTTGGCAGATGAAATCAACCGCGCGCCCGCGAAAACACAAGCCGCGCTGCTCGAAGCGATGGAAGAACGCACCGTGACGATTGAGGGCGAACGCCACGCGCTGCCGGAACCATTCATCGTTCTCGCCACACAAAATCCCGTCGAATACGAAGGCACGTATCCGCTGCCCGAAGCGCAACTCGACCGTTTCCTTTTCAAAACACTGGTCACGTATCCCGCGCTCGATGCCGAAGCAGATATTTTGCGCCGCTATCATCAAGGTTTCGACGCGCATCGTCTCGCCGACGCGGGGCTGACGCCTGTACTGACACCGGACGATTTGAAAACACTGCGCGCGGAAATTGACAGCATCACCGTCGAGGACGGCATTCTCACATACATTACAAAATTGTCCGACGCAACGCGCAAGGCGAATGACCTCGCGTTGGGCGCGAGTCCACGCGCTTCGATTGCGATGCTGCTCGCGTCCAAAGCATACGCGGCAATTCAAGGACGCAGCTATGTTGTGCCGGATGATGTGAAAGGTGTCGCGCTGCCTGTGTTGCGTCACCGCATTCTCTTGAAACCCGAAGCCGAAATCGAAGGACTGAACGCGGATGGAATTATTCAACGCCTGCTCGCATCGGTGGATGTGCCGAGATAGTGCGATAGTGCGGTAGTGCGATAGTGGTCAGTAGTCGGTAGTGTGATTTGTCATTGCGAGGAGCGAACTGCCGCGACGAAGCAATCTTGGCGCGACTCACCACATCAACTCTCGCTTCTCGCTTCTCGCATCTCGTTCTACACATGTCCTCATCATCACCACACACCACACAGGAATTGGACTGTCCGAATTGCGGCGCATCGTACGAGATGCCCCGATTTGGCAATCAAGCAACATGCGCCTATTGCGGCTCGCGCTTTGTCATTCCGGCGAGTGTTCGTTCGCCCGAGACGAATACATTTTCCGCCGCACAGACATTTGACAGCCGCGTTCCCGAAGCCCAGGTCAATGTCGCGCGCTGGGTCAAGTGGCTTGTCATCATCATCGTGGTTACAACCGTCGTGCCGGTGGTGTGCGGAGTGATTGCCGCGTTTTGCGGCGCACTCGCGCCAATCGTCGGACTCTTTTTCTCACGCTAATGCTGCTCACACGTCGCGCGCTTTTGCTCTTGCTGTTGACCGCGCCGCTGCTCGCGCTCGGCACGGTTGCGCCGTTGATGATTTACGTCGCGCTCGGTTATCTGTTGCTCGTCGTCGCAATGGTTTTCGCCGACCGCGCGCTGTCGCCAAAACCAAACCAATTCTCGCTCACGCGACACAATGATTCGCGGCTTTCGCTCGGCGCAAACAATCGCGTCGTCGTCCGCGTAACCAACAACAGCTCCCGCACCGTACGCGCCATCGCGCGCGACGAATTTCCGCCACAGTTTCGCGCAAGTAAAATTCTGCTCGACTCGTCGGCGCAAGAGTTGGTACAAGTTCCCTCAGTTCCCTCATTTCCCTTTCTTTTGAAACCGCGTGTGCCAATCAATCTGGTTTATCATCTGAACCCCCCGCGTCGCGGCGATTACGAATTCGGCGATTTGAATTTGCGCTGGTGGGGCGTGTTGGGCTTGATGATTCGTCAAGCGCGTTTTCCCGCGTCGGAACACGTCAAAGTGTATCCAAATTTGTTGGACATTCGGAAATACGAATTGCAAGCGCGCAAAGGCATGTTGCAAGAAATCGGTCTGCGGCAGGCGCGCATGTTGGGCAGCGGCACCGAGTTTGAACGCCTGCGCGAATACCAACTCGACGACGAATTTCGCAAGATTGATTGGAAGGCGACGGCGCGGCGCGGCAAACCCGTCACGCGCGAATTTGAAACGGAAAAAAGTCAGACGATTATGTGTTTATTGGACGCGGGGCGTTTGATGCGTCCACCGGTGAACGACGCGGCGAACGAATCGGGGCACGCGCTCGCGAAGATTGATTATTCCGTAAACGCGGTGTTGATGCTTTCGTACGTCGCGGGCTTGCGGGGCGACCGTGTGGGCTTGTTGTCGTTCGCGGATGAAGTGACAAACTATCTCGCGCCGCGCGCGGGACGCGGACAATTTTACAAAATGCTCGCGACGTTGTACGCGATTGAATCACAGCCCGTCGAATCAGATTACGTGCGCGCGTTTGCGTATCTCGGCACAAAACACAAAAAGCGTTCGCTCATCGTAATTTTTTCCGACATCGCCACAGGTATCGCGGCGGATACGTTGGTGAAACAAATCGCGCCGTTGTCGCCGCGTCATCTCGTCTTGCTCGTCGCCATCAGTGACCCGACGGTGGTGCAGCTCGCGCGTCAAATGCCGCGCACATCCATTGGCGTGTACGAACGCGCGGTGGCGGAACAATTGGTGGACGAGCGCACATTGATTTTGGAAAAATTGCGCCAACGTGGTGTAATGACGCTCGACGTTCCGGCAAATCAACTGACGGTCGCAGTGGTGAACAAATATCTGGAATTAAAAGCGCGGGGACGTATTTGAGATTTTAGAATTTCGATTTTCGATTGTTGTAGCAAACTCCCGCACGCATAAATCGAAAATCGGCAATCGAAAATGAGTCGCAATTCAAAAATCGCTCTCATCGTCGTCGGCACACTTGCCGTCATTTGTGTGGGACTGTGCGGCATCGGTTATTTTCTCTTGCCGCGTCTCGCGGAAAACATGGTTTCGCAAAAACCGGAAGATGCGAAACGCATCGCCGACGACATTGCCGATTACACCTTGCCCGATGGCTATCAAGAATTCATGGGCATGAATTTTTTGGTGTACAAGATGGTGATGATTGCGCCGTCACGCGACGCGCAGTTCAGGGATGGATTGGCGTTTATGTTGATGGGCATGAACGTTCCCACCGGCAACCAAGCGGAAATGGAACGCCAAATGCAGCAATCGTTTCAACAGCAATACGGGCAGAGTGGCAGCGCGATGAAATATGTCGGAACGGAGCAAGTCATGATTCGCGGCAAGCAGGTGACATTGACGCTCACGGAAAGCGAAGGCGGCAGTACGGCGCGCTTGCGTCAAGCGATTGGCACGTTCGAGGGCAAAAATGGTTTGGTGATGGTGATGGTGATGGGCGATGCGAATGCGTGGGATGACGCGTTGATGCGCGAGTTTTTGGGTTCAATACAATAACCCAACGGTTCATTTCTCGTTTCTCGCATCTCGTTTCGAATTTCTTCCAACCAACAACAAATACCCATACATCAACACGCCCGTCAAAATTCCGACACCGTATTTCACAAACGCGGGAATGACATCGGATGGAGAAATCAATCCTTCAATCACACCCGCGATGACGAGGAACGGCGCGGTGCCGAGCAGCAAGCGAATGGATTTATTTGCGGCGATGCCCAACGCGTCGCGCCGCGAGTACAAACCCGGACGCAGCAACGCATAACCGAGCATCAACCCCGCCCCACCCGCCATCGTGATTTCGCTCAATTCCAAAAATGCGTGACCGACGACAAATTCGTACAACGGCGCTTGATTGTTGTAATGATGCAGCAGTCCAAACACCGTTCCAAAAAACACGCCGCTGTACAACAAAATATACACCGTCCAAAATCCAAACAACATCCCGCCCGCGTACGCTTGAAACGCCACACCCAAATTGTGCGTCATAATGCTGGCAGCGCCGACTTGATTCGCTTCGTTCAGATCTTTCCACCACTGATGTCCCGAACGAATCCATTCAATCGCAATCGGCGAGAGAATATAATTCGCCGCGCCGGGATTGAAATACACGACAATGCCCGCGAGAATCCACGGACCAAACAGCAGCAGCGCGGCGACAAGCGTGAACGGCAAAAACTCGCGATATAATTGCGGCAAGCTGTAACGGTAAAAATTCACCAGCCGTTTCCACACCAACGGTTCGCCGCGATAGACGACGGGATGCGCGCGTCCGACCAACTGATTCAAATACGCGGCAACCTCTTTTTGTGGAAAATCGCGCTGCGCGATGGCAAGGTCCGACGTTGCGCGGCGATACAATTGTCCAAACTCGACCAACTCGGCTTGGGACAAACTCGAAATTTGTTCGCGTTCGATTCGCACCAATAATTTTTCCAAACGTTCCCAATCGCGCTTGCGTTGGCGAATCAATTGTTCAGGTTGCATATATGGAACTCTCTCCCACCGACCAATTTGTTGTCGAAACTCCCGAAAACATTCGCTTTGGTTATGACGTTGCGGACATCGGTTCGCGTTTTCTCGCAATTCTCATTGACACGTTAATTCAAGGCGTCATTTATATTTTGTTTGCAATTGCCGCAATCGTTCTCGGCAATGGGTTCACGCAGATGGACTTGCCGCGTTGGCTCGTGGATGCGTCGGTCATTCTTCTTCTACTCGCGCTGTTCTTGATTCAATTCGGCTATTTTCTTTTTTTTGAAATTTTTCTCAACGGCGCAACGCCCGGCAAACGTCTATTTCATTTGCGCGTTATCAAAGACAACGGCTATCCGCTTTCGCCGATGGACGCGATAATTCGCAACATGGTGCGCGTGATAGATTTTTTTCCGTTCGCGTATGGCGTCGGCGTCATCGTCATGTTTTCCAACACACGCGCGAAACGGTTGGGCGATTACGCGGCGGGAACGATTGTGGTAAAAATGCGCGACGAACTGCGTTTGCATCACCTAACGCCTGTCACGAATGTCGCGCCGCCGTCGGCAGAAGCACAGGCACAAACACGGCAATTGAATGAAGCGGACATTGCGCTCGCGGAAAATTTTTTGAATCGCCGCGCGCAAATGACGAATCCATCGAAAATGACTCTCGACATCGCGCTGCGGCTCGCCACCAAAATGCAATTGCCTGAAAGCGCCAAGCCCGCGACGGTTGACAGCGCGCTCACTTTTATTCGCAACACCATCGCCGCGTATCGCACCCCGCGCGGCTGATTGTAAGCTGGCGCGGCGTTTTGGCAACAGCGTATGATGTTCGTTCGATTCAGTCTGCCCGTTATCCTCTTGCTTTTCGCGTTGGCTGCCCTGCAATTTTCCTCTGCCGTCAGTGCCCAAGACGGCGAATCCTTTTTGGAACGTGCGATACCGCTCGCGCAAAAATCACAGCGCGAGACGGCTGTTCCGGCGTCCGTCACGCTCGCGCAAGCGATTTGGGAAACGGGACGCGGCGCGAGTCCCATCGGAGAGGCAAACAACTATTTTGGAATCAAGGCAGCGGCTTTTTCCGACGACACTGTGAACGTGGGTCCGCTTGCCACCGGTTGGGTTTGGGCATGGACCAAAGAGTGGAACGGCTCGCGCCTGGTGGACAAACGCGAACGTTTTCGCGCGTACAAGAGCATGGAAGATTCGTTTCGTGACCACGGCTTGCTGCTCGCGACGAACGCGCGCTATTCCGATGCCATGCGCGCGGTAGATGACCCGCGCGAATTCGCGCGGCGCCTCGCCGCGGCGGGGTATGCGACATCGCCAACGTATGCCCGCGATTTGATTCGCGTGATGGACGGCGAAAATTTATACCGGTACGATTTGCCGCGTAATGCATTCGAGGTGATTGAACAAGCCCCAACATTGGAAGTGAATGCGGGAGAGATTTTTCAAATTTACTTTGACGTAAAAAACACCGGCTTTGGCACCTGGAGTCCGGCGGCAGAGTATTATCTCGTGAGCGCGAACGACAACCGCTTTGGCGCGCCGGCGCGAATTGAATTGGACCAACTCGTTCCGCCCGAACGGGTCAAACGTTGGGCATTGACGATGTTTGCGCCAAGCCGGGACGGTACGTATTCAACCGTGTGGCAGATGAAACACGGCAATCAGAATGTTGGCGAACCGCTGCGCGCGCAGGTACGCGTTCGCGCGCTCCCATTGCCGCAAGTTTGGTTGTGGCTTGGCGGCACGTGCCTGGTGGCTGTCCTCGCGGTCATTGCAACCTTATTCTTTGGATATGTGCGCTACCAAAAGA
This sequence comes from uncultured Chloroflexota bacterium, assembly GCA_937870825.1. Classification (GTDB taxonomy): domain Bacteria; phylum Chloroflexota; class Anaerolineae; order UBA4142; family SHND01; genus SHND01. The sequence continues at coordinate 20,167 of CALMZO010000349.1, forward strand.
AAACCCTCCGCTCACTGCATGTGTAAGCGAAGGGTTTATTCACGAAAAATACGAATGGGACTGCAAGTCAGTTTGCTTTCCGTTGCGTGCGATACCATTCGTTCAACGCTTCGGACAATTCAAACTCGGCAGTCCCCAGATCGCCGGGCTTGCTCCCCAAGCCCTTGATGTCTGCATCGGCTTTGGCACTGATGCTGCGCTTTTGAATTACATTTTCCTGATATTTCTTGGCTGCACGGGCAACCCGGCGCAAGGCGTTGAGTTCTTTATCCATGACCTTTCTCCTCACTGTTGATGCAAATAATCTTGCGAGATCTGCCTACCACCCTGTCTCACCCAGAGTAACATTCATTGACTCAGCGCGTCAACGGATTTTTCTTGCAAAATCGTTACAGTACGGGTAAATTGGCGCGCCGCAAAAGTTCACGCGCTTGAATCTGAGAAACGTAGATGGAGGATACGGTGCAAGCACAATTTTTTGCAATTCATCGCCCCGACGTCATTGACGAGCGTTTCGACGAGGAATATGTGATTGTAAACCTCAGGACAGGAACGTACTATAGTTTGAACGCGACGGGCGCGCGGATTTGGGACTGCCTCAACGCCGGCGCGTCACGGGCGGCAATTCTTCAAGAAATGGAACGCCGGTACGATGCCCCGCCCGGGATGCTGGAGCAGCACCTCGAGACGCTGCTCAAGGAGATGGAACGCGAACAATTGATTGTGGCAGAAAATAAAGACGCGAGTTCCGCCTCCGCGACCGGCACAACTTTTGAGGGCGAACGAATCGGTTTCGTTCCACCTCACATGGAAAAATACACCGACATGCAGGCGTTACTGCTCCTTGACCCCATTCATCAAGTCGATGACACCGGGTGGCCCTCCATCAAGCCCAATGTCCCATAACGCCACCCACACGAGCATACGCGCGCAAGAATTTTTCGCGCGCATGCAAGAATCCTTTTTGCGCGCGTCCGCCAAAACGGGCGAGACGCGCGATTTTTTCTTTTGCATCGCGGGACGCGTGCTTCGGCTCTCGTTTGCCGGCGGCGCGTTGATTGAACCTCTTACACGGACATTCGCACACCTCGCGTTAATGCCCCAAGCCCATCCTGATATCACCGTGAACGTTTGGGAAATGAATGAAACGGGCGTGAACCCGCCGTCGCCGCTTTGGAACAGCGACGCGTATCTGAGGCGCGGCGAGATTCAGGGCTATAACGACGGCGCGAGCTGTACCGTGTATCACCCCGACGGACGCATTCTGTTTGTGTACGATGTAGAACGCGCGGTTGGATATGTTGCCGCGTTCGACCATACCATTTTGCCCATGTACGAGCGCGCGGCATCACTGCGCCCTATTCTTTTTGCCGCGCTCGCCGCGTTCCATGTGCAATATGTTCATGCGGCGGCGGTTGGACTCGCAGGAGGGGGAGTGCTGCTCGCGGGCAAAAGTCACGCCGGAAAATCAACCACGTCGCTCGCATGTTTGGACTCGGATTTGTTTTTCGCAGGAGATGATTATTGTGCGGTGCGCGTGCCTTCCCAGCCCGCAGACACACCTCACGTGTATAGTTTGTACAGCACCGCGAAAGGTGACGCGCACACCGTCGCGCATTTGCCATTTCTCGAACGCGCCATTCACTTGTGGGATGTTGGCGGTTCGGAAAAAGCAATTTGGTTCTTGCACGAACAGATGCCGCAGAAACTGATTCGCGAGTTTCCTCTGCGCGCGATTTTGATTCCGCGCATCACAGGCGCACGCGAGACGCGCGTGTCACACGCTTCATCCCAGGCGGCGCTGCTCGCCCTCGCACCGAGTACCATATCGCAATTGCCAAATGCCGACGCGCGTGTTTTTCAACGCATTGCTGCGATTGCAAAAAGTGTTCCCGCGTTTCATCTCGAACTGGGCACCGACATGAAGCAGATTCCAAACGCCATCCGCGCTGTTTTGGAAACCGCGCGCACAAAGACATGAAACATGCGCGCGCGCTCGTGACACTTGTCATCGGAAAATATTTCCAATCCCTTTGGGAAAAGCATTGCCGCCCAAATTGGGAACAGTACGCCGCGCGTCACGACGCGAATGTCATTGTCTTGGATGTGCCGCTGGATTCGAGTCCGCGCGCACAAGCGCGGCAGGCGTCGTGGCAAAAACTTTTGATTTTGGGACAACCGCAAGTGCGCGACTATGCCCAAGTCGTGTGGCTCGACGCGGATATCCTGATTCATCCGCGCGCCGCGTGGGTTGGTGACACTGTGCCGATGGAATTGATTGGCGTCACCGACGAGTACGAATATCCCACGCGCGAATTAAATTTTCGCGCGCTCACGCGATTGTACCGCCTGTGGGAAAAGCACAACATCCGTTTTGCCCGCAATGCAACCCCGCGCGAGTTTTACACCCTGGCGGGTTTTGATAAAACATTTGACCGCGCGACGCAATCGGGCGTGATGGTTTTGAATCCGCAACGCCATCGCGCAATTTTAGAACATGTCTATCACAACCATGAGCAGGGCAACTTGGGCGGGATAAATGGGGAGATGCGCCCGCTGTCCTATGAACTGTTGTCGGCAAATCTCGTCCATTGGCTTGCGCCTCAGTGGAACGCCATCTGGTGGTTTGAAAAAGCAGTGTCCTTTCCGTTCTTGTTGCTCGAGAACGAATCTCCGCTCTTGAGCGCGTGTGCCACACACGCGCTGGCGAAAAATTTCTTGCTCCATTTTGCGGGCTTGCAGGACGAACTGAGGGCAGTGGATTTGACCTCGCGTTTGCTGGACGAACCGCCGCGCCTCTTGCACGCGTCGCCCCCCCCCCTCCCCCCCCCCCAGTGTCAATCGCCCGTCGCGTTATTTCTGTTCCAGCGCCCGGAAACGACAGCGCGCGTCATGGACGCCATTCGGGCAGTGCGTCCCCGTGAACTGTATCTCGTAGCCGACGGACCGCGCGCAAATGTTCCTGAAGATGCGGCGCGTTGTGCGCAAGCGCGCGAGATTGCATTGCAAGTGGATTGGGAGTGCGCGGTGAAAACCCATTTTGCCGAAACAAATCTGGGGCTGCGGGCGCGCGTCGAGAGCGGACTGAATTGGCTTTTTGAACAGGTTGAGGAAGCGATTATTCTGGAAGACGACTGCATTCCCGATGTGACGTTCTTTCGTTTCTGTGACGAAACATTGGAACGCTTTCGCGACGACGCGCGTGTTTTTATGATTTCGGGCAACGATTTCAAATTTGGTCTGGACGCGCAAAACAGTTATACCTTTTCGCGCTATCCGTTGATTTGGGGCTGGGCAACGTGGCGGCGCGCCTGGCTCAAGAATGATGCAACGATGCAGACCTTTCCCCGCGCGCTCCGGTCAAATCGTCTGGGCGAAATGCTGGGCGATACGCGTGCCGCGCAGTACTGGGCATTCACGCTCCAACAACATTTCCGGACGCGTACGACTTGGGACTATACTTGGCTCTGGAGCATCTGGGAAAACAACGGGCTTTGCGTTCATCCGAACACGAATCTGGTCGAAAACGCCGGCTTTGGAGCGGACGCCACACATACGCTCGATTCGGAAAATCTCTTTGCCGAAATGTTGAAATCGCACATGGACTTTCCTTTGCAGCACCCGCCGCGCGTCGAACGCAATGCCGAAAGCGATGCGTTGATTGAAGACATCGCGTTCAGTGGTTCACTGCGCCGTCTGTGGAAACGCGTCCGCGCGCAGCGCGCCGGACCCGCCGCGCCCGCCGGGTTGTAATCCCGCTCCGAAATATCCGTATGCTTTCCGTTTCGGTCATCATTCCCACTTTGAATGCCGCGCGTTTTTTGCGGGACGCGTTGGCGAGCGTTGCCGCGCAGACGCTTGCGCCGCGCGAAATTCTTATCGCGGATGGACACTCTACAGATGAAACACCGCAGATTGCCCAAGCCTTTCCCAACACCAGCTTGATCCAACAAACGGGACGCGGCATGTGGAATGCGTTGAATGAAGCAATTGCCGTTGCGCGCGGCGATACCATTGCGATGCTTTCCAGCGATGATGTGTGGCATCCCGAAAAGTTGCGGCTGCAGGTGGAATGGCTGGACGCACATGCGGAAACCGACGCGGTGTTTTGTCATGCCGCGTTGATGGAAATTGAAAAAGGTTCCGCGCTCGCGTCGTCCAAACCGGAACTGTTTACGCGCGCACAGCCCGCGTACATGCCGGAGGCAATGATGGCGCGTCGCGAATTGTTTACGCGGCTCGGCGCGTTTTCCGAAATCTACCACATCAGCGGCGATTTGGATTGGTTCGGACGCCTGATTGCGGATGGAATCCAAACTCACATGCTTGAAGATGTTTTGTTGACGCGGAGATTTCACACGGGCAATTTGTCTGCGGCACCCGCGTTGGGCGCGCACTACAACCGCGAACTGTTGGACGTGATGCGGCGGAAAATTTTGCGCGCGCGCGCAGCACAAGGCGGCGCCGCGTGAACCAAGCACATGTGAGTGTGGTGATTCCCGCGTTCAATGCGGAACAGTACATCGTCGAGGCATTGCGCAGTATCCTCGCCCAATCCATTGTTCCCAATGAAATCATTGTCGTGGACGATGGTTCGACGGATGCGACGGCGGAATGTGTGCGCGCCTTTGGTCACAACGTGACTTTGCTGCAGCAAGAAAATCGCGGAAATTTTCCGGCATTGAATCGCGGGATTGAAAGCGCGCAGGGCGAATGGCTGGCGTTTCTCGATGCCGACGATGTGTGGTCCCCGCAGCGTCTCGAAAAACAATTCGCCGCGTTTCAAAACAACCCGGATTTGAATTGTGTCTATGGACACCTCTTGAATTTTTACAGTCCCGAGACAGACGCGGAATTTCGCGCGCGCGTGGTTTGTCCGCCGCAGCCGTTGGAGGGCTTGTGGCATCACACGTTGTTGATGCGCCGCGCGGATTTTTTGCGCGTGGGATGTTTTCGCACCGATTGGCAAGTGGGCAATTTTATAGAATGGTTTGCGCGCGCGGCGAGATTGGGCATCAAGCACATTGTGTTACCCGACGTGTTGCTGTATCGGCGTTTGCATCCGAACAACACCGGCGTACGCGAACGCGCCGCGCAGCAAGATTACGCGCGCATTCTCAGGTTTGTTTTGCAAGGCAAGCGCGCGGCGACCGGGACACAAACATGAGATGTCCAAACCCGCTCTCTTTATCCCAAGCCGACTTGGCAGACAACAAGCGGGGAAATCTCGTATAATATGGCAGAGTTTTCGCTGTTGAGTTTGAACACGTTCGGCTTGCCGTTGTTTCTCGGGCTCGGACGCTTACGGCGCTTGACGCGCCAACTGGACGATTTTCAATCGGCGGTCTTGTGCTTTCAGGAAATTCAACAAAACACATATGTCTCTTTTTTGAATCGCTGGCTGCCCGCGCATCCGCATCACGCGTTCGAGCCAAATTTTTTTGCACCGAAAGGCGGACTGTTCACAGCGGCGCGCTTGCCTTTGCGTGAGAGCTATTTTGTTCCGTACGAAAATCGCGGACGATGGCTGAGTGTGGGAATTGCCGATTGGGCGTTGAACAAAGGGGTGTTGGTTTCACAATTGGAGGTAGAGGGGCAGCGGATTGTGGTGATGAATACGCACTTGCACGCGAACTATGGCGGGCGCTGGCATCCAGAAAATCCAACCTCGCGGATTCAACTTGACCAGGTGCTGCATCTTGCCGCGATGGTACAAGAACAACCGACGGACGCACTCGTCCTTGTGTGCGGCGATTTCAATTTTCCGCGTGATTCGTTTTTGTATGACGAGTTATTGAGTACGAGTGAATTGCTTGACCCGCTTGCCCAAGACCCGCGTCCCACGTATCGTCCCTTTCCCTTGATGAACAAAGAAAAATTCGCGCAGCCGATTGATTTTGTTCTGATGCGTAAACCGTCGGAACGTACGATAGACATTCAAGCCGATATCGTCGAAATTCAAGATGCCAGCCGCGCGTTTGCGCCGCAGCGTTTTCTCACCGACCACAACGCGTTGACCTTGAAAATTCGATGGTAACAATTCAAACCTGTGTAGTTGGCGTTGCTTGCAACGCATGAAACACTCAAGGGTTTTGACCGAGTCGTATGCTCGACACCCTGCTCTCGTTTATCCCCATTGACCGCCAACACTCGCTCGCGGATTGCGAACCGCTGCGAATGAATACGCGCGGCGCGGCACTGTTCGCGGATTTGTCGGGCTTTACGCCGCTCACCGAAGCGCTGGTGCGCGCGTTGGGTTCGCAGCGCGGCGCGGAAGAATTGACGCGCCAATTGAATCTCGTGTACGACGCGCTGATTAACGAGGTAGACAATTATCGCGGGAGCGTGATTGGTTTCAGCGGCGACGCGATCACGTGTTGGTTCGACCAGGACGATGGACTGCGCGCCGTTGCCGCCGCGCTCGCCATGCAAGCGGCGATGAGTAAATTTGCCGCCGTGCCGATTCCGAATGGTGAAACCGTCGCGCTCGCGTTAAAAGCTGCGGTTGTCGGCGGTGCGGTAAAACGGTTTTGCGTGGGCGATGTGGACGTGCAGTTGATTGACCTCATCGCGGGCGCAACCCTGGACCGTCTTGCCGAGACGGAACATCACGCGGAAAAAGGGCAAGTTGTCCTGGATGAAACTACGGCGCGCGAACTCGGCGACGCGATTCGTATTTCCGAATGGAAACAAGAACACGCCAATCAGTTCGCCGTCGTAAAGGGATTGAATCACCCCGTTGAAAAGCAACCGTGGGACCACCTTGGGACGGATGCTCTGCTTCCCGAACAAATCAAGTGCTGGCTATTGCCGTCCGTTTACGCGCGCTTGCTGTCGGGACAGGGAATGTTTCTCGCAGAACTGCGCCCCGCCGTTTCCCTGTTCATGCGCTTTGGCGGAATTGATTTTGAAGCCGAGAGCGACGCGCCGGCCAAACTCGACGCGTACATCAAATGGGTCCAGTCCATCATCACGCGTTATGACGGAATTCTCGTACAGCTGACCATCGGCGACAAGGGCAGTTATTTGTATGCCGCGTTCGGCGCGCCCGTCGCGCACGATGATGACGCCCTGCGCGCCCTGCGCGCGGTGCGCGAATTGCAAGCCCCGCCGCGCGAATTGAATTACATCACCGCGCCGCAAATCGGCGTGAGTCGCGGACGGATGCGCGTGGGTCCGTACGGCGGCACCACGCGCCGAACATACGGCGTGTTGGGCGATGAGGTGAACGTTGCCGCGCGTTTGATGCAAGCCGCGCGCCCGGGACAAATTCTGGTGACGGAACGCGCGGCAGAAGCGACCGAACGTTTTTTTGAATATGAACGGCTGGAGCCGCTGCGCGTCAAAGGCAAGAGCGAACCCTTGCGCGTGTTGGCTCTGCGCGCGCCGCGCGCCGAAGTGGCGCGCACGATGGAGCAAGATTACGCGCTGCCAATCGTGGGACGCGTGCGCGAACAAGAAGTGACGCAGCAGTCTATCGAACGCGCGGCGAGCGGGCAAGGACAGGTCATTGTTTTGCTCGGCGAAGCGGGCGTTGGAAAATCGCGGCTCGCACACGAAGCGATGCGCCGCGCGGACTTGGTCGGTTTTGAAATCTATCGCGGCGAATGCCCATCGTACGGCACAAACAGCAGTTACCTCGTGTGGCACAACATCCTGCGCGCGTTCTTGGCGATGGTAGAGAACGACACGCTTGATGAACAACTCGCACACCTCGCGCAGCAACTCTACGACATCAATCCGAATCTCGTCGCGCGTTTGCCGCTGCTCGGCGCGGCGTTGAATTTGCCGATTCCCGAAAATGATTTAACGCGTTCGCTCGACGCGCGCGTGCGGAAACAATTGTTGGAAGGAATGATTCTGGAATGTGTGCGCGCCCGCGCGCTGGAAATGCCGGTCGCGTTTTTGCTCGAGGATTGTCATTGGCTCGACGCGCTGTCGTACGATGTGTTGGAAATGTTGGGCGTCGAGACTGCCGACCGCGCCGTGTTGATTGTGGTGACGATGCGTCCGCCCGATCTGGAACGCTTGCAAATGCCGCGCCTGTTGCGTCTTGCTAACACAACGTTGATGAGTCTCGGCGATTTTTCGAGCGAAGAAGCGGCGCGTTTGATTGAACTGAAATTGCAACAAGCCGACGCGAACGGCGGCGCACTCGAACCCGCGTTGATTCAAAAATTGACGGCACGCGCCGGCGGCAATCCGTTTTACATTGAAGAATTGTTAAATTACATGCGCGACCGCGGGTTGAATTTGCGCGACCCGCACGCGCTGGAAGCGTTGGACTTGCCGGATAGTTTGTCATCGTTGATTCTGAGTCGCATTGACCGTCTTACGGAAGCGCAGCGTTCGACCTTGAAAGTGGCGAGCATCATCGGCCGCCAATTTTTCTTTCGTTGGTTGTGGGGCGTGTATCCGCCCTTGGGGGAAACGACCGCTGTGCGTACGAATCTGGACGACATGAGCCGCCTCGACCTCACGCCGCTCGACCAACCCGACCCGCAGCGTTCGTACATCTTTCGTCATGTGCTGACACATCAGGTCACGTACGAAAGCCAGCCGTATGCGACGCGCGCGGAACTGCACGGACGCTTTGGGTATTTTCTCGAAGCGCAATTCACGGACGAAATCGAACGCAACGTAGATTTGCTCGCGTATCATTTTGACCGCAGCGAAGAAATCCCAAAACGCCGCGAGTATTTGTTAAAAGCGGGGGAGCAGGCGCAAGCGGAATACGCGAACGACGCGGCAATCTCGTACTATCGGCGGCTGTTGGCGCTGCTCGCGGATGAGGAAAAAATTCCCGTGATGCTCAAGTTGGGTCAAGTGTACGAAGTTGTCGGACAATGGAACGAAGAAACGGTATTGTATCAAGAGGGATTGGAGCTTGCGACGCGATGCAATGACTCGTACGGGGACGCGCGTTTGCGCGCTGCCTTTGGCACCCTGCTGCGAAAACGCGGTGAACTTGCGGACGCGACGCGTTATCTCGACCGGGCACAGCAGCGTTTTGAAGAATGGAATGACCGCGCAGGCATTGGTCAGGTGCTGCACGAACGCGGCACCGTCGCAACGCAGCAGGGCGAATTTGAAAAAGCGCGCGTGTTTTATCAAGAGAGTTTGGAGATTCGCCGCGCGCTCGGCGAACAAAAATTGATTGGCGCGCTCTTGAGCAATCTCGGCATCATTGCACGGATGACAGGCGACCCCGAACGCTCCAATGCGCTGCACAACGAGGCGCTGACGCTCCGCCGTGAAATCGGCGACCGCTACGGCATCGCCGTCTCGCTCAACAACCTCGGCGTGCTCAAACGCCAACTCGGCGAGTACGCGCAGGCACGCGCAGTCCTGGAAGAATCGCTCGCGATTTGGCGCGAAATCGGCGACCGCGCCTTTCTCGCGAACACGCTCACAAGTCTGGGCGAAGTGTTGATTGACCAGGGGGATGTTGGCGCCGCGCGCGCAGTCTTGATTGAAAGTTTGAACATTACCCGCGCGCTGGGCGACAAACGCGCGATCGCGTTCCTGCTGGAAAATTTTGCGCGGCTGGCGATTTTGGAAAACGACGATGCGCGCGCGCTAAAACTCGTCGCCGCCGCGAGCGCGTTACGTTCCGCCATTGGCGTCCCACTTCCCGAAGCCGAACAAAAAAATCTCGACGAACGCTTAGAGACCGCCCGCCAACAATTTGGGAAAATCGTAGTCGCCGCCATGTGGGAGCATGGGAAAGCGATGACGATGGAGGAGGCGGTAGAGTATGCGTTGAGTGAATAGCGTGATTTGGGAAAAAATGTGTTTCTCGATTTTTGGAATCGTTATTTTGATGTTCGGTTTTTGGCAGCATTCCCCAGCTTTCGAGACCGCAGAAAATGGGCTGTCATTCGCCACCTCTGGCGATGATAGTTTGATGATAGTTCTCCGGTAAAATCAAACGCGAAAAGAGAACGGGGATTACGAAACGGTAACAATCTTGCATGGATGCGGATAGATGCATTCCCGCTCTTGACAGATAACGCGCATCCCCGTACTATGTGCCTGCGCCGCAGCACCCAATGCTGACGCGGCGCGTTTCTGTATTCCCACCATTTTTTCATTTGCCGTTTAACCAACAATTGCATCGTGGGTTCATTGCACTTTAGGAGCTACTCGTGATATTCCGTCTTCGCCCATTCCTTTTCGCGTCTGCGATATTGTTCGCAGGCGTTTTGCTGTTCGTCGGTTCCGGCGTCCTTGCCCCGCGCGCCTCTGCGGAAAACGCGCGTCCCCGCATACGCGTCAATCAATCCTTCGCGCCCAGCGGAGACATTGCCGCATGCGGTCCGATTCGGACGGATGGCGGTTTTACGACAAACACTTTGGCAGCGAACGATGATGGCTCAACCAGCGCGGTGAATCTCGGATTTACTATCAACTTGTTCGGGACAGCTTACTCACAACTCTATATCAATAACAACGGCAACGTTACATTCGATGGACCACTGAGTACATACACACCACAACCGCTTTCCGAGTTAGGTAGAGATATTATTGCGCCGTTTTGGGCAGACGTGGATACGCGGGGCGCTAATGTAGCCCCCTTGACTTATGGGACTGCGACGATTGATGGACACAATGCGTTCGGCGTGAACTGGATTAACGTTGGCGCGTACCACAGTAACGCCGCCTATTACGACACGAATACAAGCCCGGTCAATAGTTTTCAACTCGTTCTAATTGAACGCCCGGATTTGGGCGCGGGCGACTTTGATGTCGAATTCAACTATTGCAAGATTGAATGGGACTCGGGCGAAGCGAGCGCGGGCGTTTATGCCCGTTCCGGTTATGCGGGCGGCGCAACCACTTTTGAACTCGAAGGTTCGGGGGTCAACGGAGCGTTCTTGGACAGCAATCCAAACGGGCTTGCGAATCGTCCCGAAACCATTTTTCAATCGCGTGATGGCAGCGTTGCCGCAGTAACAGCAACACCCACGAACACGCCAACACAAACACCAACAGACACGCCGACCAACACGCCGACATTTACTCCAACCGATACACCGACCAATACACCAACAGACACTCCAACCAA